>NZ_JAKKCR010000003.1:0-447236 GCF_021728015.1 Vibrio sp. G-C-1
AGTAAGTGCTTTAACGGGTACTTGCCTTTAAGAGTTAGAGCTATGACCGCTTTTTCTTTGTTCGACGGTTTTTTTCCTGCTCCAACTCTTCCAACTTTTTTAGAACGGCATTCTCGGTTCGTAAGTAGACCAACTCCTCTTTTAGCTCCTCAAGCGTCATTTCATTATCAGGCTTAGTGGTACGTTGAGGTTGTTGTTTCATTGAGGGTCTTCCTTTCTGGCGCATTTTGAGCCCTTTGATACCGAGCTCATTAAATCTTTTGAGCCAGACAGAGAGTATCCCAGGGGATGAGAGGTTTAATACAGCGCTAGTGTGCGTGAGAGACCATTCATTCGTCCACATTAAATTCAATGCTTTTCGTTTTGTTTGAGCAGTCGCGGCATGCTTAGTTGATAAAAATGAATGAGTACCATGGATGGTAAAGACTTGAGCCCAATACCGTATCTGTCTTGAAGAAATTGAATATTGTTTTGCTAAGTAGAGAGATGACGTGCCATCTAAGTATTGCTTAGCAATGATACATTTTAGCTCTCGGCTATATTTGGACATAAAAAGACCCCCAATAATTGGTGTCCAACTATTGGGGGTCAGTTCAAATTAGCGTGGCTTTCTATTTCTAGATTGAGTCTATTACTAACTCAGTCTGCTATTAACTCAATCTGCTATTAAACGAGTTCGTTGCCGCTGGTGTTCTCAGTAAAGAAGGCATCAACACTGGTGAGCGTTGTATTGGCGATGTTGAACAAAGCATCTTTAGTCAAGAAGGCTTGGTGACCAGTGAACAATACGTTGTGACAAGCGGATAGGCGACGGAATACGTCATCGACAATCACGTCGTTAGATTTGTCTTGGAAGAACAACTCTTTCTCATTGTCGTAAACATCAAGACCAAGCGCGCCGATTTTGCTTTGTTTGAGTGCTTCAATTGCAGCAGTTGAATCCAGCAGTTCACCACGACTGGTGTTGACGATCATTACGCCATCTTTCATTTTGCCAAATGCCGTTGCATCCAACAGATGGTAGTTCTCTTTACTCATTGGGCAATGCAAAGAAATCACGTCAGATTCTTGGTAAAGCTCGTCGAGTTCTACGTATTTAGCACCCAGCTCTTTTGCCAATGGGTTCGGGTACGGGTCGTAGCACAAGATGTTCATGCCTAAACCTTTCAGAATACGCATCGTCGCTAAGCCAATCTTTCCTGAACCAATTACACCAACGGTTTTACCGTGGAAGTTGAAGCCAACTAGTCCCTCAAGAGAGAAGTTCGCATCACGAGTACGTTGGTATGCCTTGTGTAGTTTACGGTTCAAACACATCATCATGCCGACCGTGTGTTCTGCTACCGATTCTGGTGAATAAGCAGGAACGCGAACCACTTGCAGACCAAACTCTTTGGCTGCGTCTAAGTCGACTTTATCAAAGCCCGCGCAGCGCATCGCAATCAGCTTAGTGCCGCCTTTTGCTAGAATCTCTAGCACATCTCGCGATAGGTCATCGTTTACAAACGCACAAACGACTTCGTTGTCGTGCGCCATTTTTGCTGTTGTTGTAGTGAGTCGAAAATCGTGAAAATGGAACTCGGCGTTGAGTTCGCCTTTTGCAAGTTCAAATGATTTTTCGTCGTATGATTTTGAGCTAAAAAAAGCAATGTTGAGCATGGCTTCCTCTCTTACCTAAAATATAAATAATCCACTTATTCATTATCTGAAACGGGATTAAAACTAATAACTTTGTCCAGTGTGCTAGAGTTTTTTTGTCTTGTCTATCACCATTAGTCACTGTAATTACTATGGTTATTTGATCTTCTATCATCACTTTTTGAACATCGGAAATCACACTACGAAGTAGCTTGCTTATAAGTTCATCAATATTGAATGGATCTTACTTTCGGGTGTTGAACATCTTCTTGGTCTCTTTTTCTGACCAGAAGTTAATGTTGAATTGCGCGTCGTCACTCAGCTCTACTCGATGCCAATATTGAGGTGGGCTTGTGGCAAATTGCCCAGCTTCGATTGTGATAACACTTTCTGGTTCTGTCGCTTCCGCATCGGCAAAACCGTAGAAGGTGACCGTGCCTTCCATTACACAAATCTGGCCGAATACGCCTTCAGCGGTATTGTGATGATTGAGAAGCGCAGCCGGTATGTTGTCTTTGGTGAAAAATGGCGTTGAACGTTGAATTTTCCAGTGTGACGGAATACGTAAATGACTCATATAAACCTCTTATCTGTCTGTATTTTGAATATAAGCTTTAGCTTTGATGGAATTGGTGACTGTGATTACCAGTAGTTTTCACTGCTGAATTGGCCGGGTTTTCGGCGTAAGTGCTTCTCGAAACCTAAGCTGGTTAGTGCTTCACTTGTGTCGCGAACCATTTGCGGATTGCCACAAAGGTAGAAAAAACTGCGGGTTTGATTGAAAGCGACAGACGTGGTTTGCTCAAGGTCGCCTCCAAGTAACAAGCTTGGGATTCGTCCGCGCAAAGTTCCGGTGACTGATTCTCTAGAAATAATTGGCACATATTGTAGTTTCCCTTGGAAGTGATTAACGAGTTGAGCGATACGGTCTCGATAAGTCAGGTCTTGCTCTGTTCTTACGGCATGAACCAGTACAAGGTTTTTGAATGACATTACTTTTTCGACATCTGAGCCGTTTTGCTGCTGTATCTGCATGCTTTCGAGCATTGAGATAAAAGGCCCAACCGCGGTTCCGGTTGAAAGCATCCATAGATCGTCGGCGATCTCTGGGATCTCATCTAAGGTCATAAAGCCACTTGGGTCTTTGCCGACGAAGATGTCATCACCTACCTTCAACTCATGAAGTTGAGGTGAAAGCTGACCGTTCTGATCCTTAATAATCAAAAACTCCAGGTGTTGGTGACCTTGTTCGTGCTCTGGCGCATTCACCATTGAATAGGCTCGCCTTACGAACTCATCCTCTCTGTTAAGCAAGCCAAGTTTCGTGAACTGACCCGCCTGATAGGGAGAGACGGGAGCACTGACTTGGAGCGAGAACAGTTGATCTGTCCACTGTGTTTTATGTAAGACTTTGCCAGTTACCAAACCATGAGGAATATCTGTCATATCATCACCTTTACTTAGAGAAGTTATCTCATTAAGGATACTCAACTATTTACACTTTGGAGTTGCATGTACCATGCCATTAATGAGAATGCTTATCAATACTGACAATTCGGTGAAAATGAACTTGAATGATGTCAAATAGACTTTGTATTTACTGTGTCTAAATGACATCTTTATTGTTTTTTGATGTGATTCCTTGTGATTAAGAACGATGAGTTGCTCTATGGACACAGACCAAAATTGATATAGTGGTTTGACCCCCAGGGTATTCAACCAATTACTAAAGAGAATATTTTACAGATGAGTATAATGTCGGCTTTCGATCTCAATATAGCCGTGTTTTATGCTTGATAATCTTCGTATGGTCTTGAACGTATTGTTCGTGACTATCAATACCGCAATGACTGCGTTTACCGTGAGCTTCTTTGGCCTCATCAAACTGATTCTTCCAATCTCTATTGTTCAAAAGTCATGTACTCGTTTAGCGAACTTCACATTTTGGTGTTGGGCTTCGCTTAACCTTTGGATGTTGAATGTGAATAACGATATCGAGTGGCAAGTCGAAGGAGGGGAAGATATCTCGACCAAGCAGTGGTATCTGATGATGTCGAATCACCTGAGCTGGGCGGATATCGTGATTTTGTCTTCTATCTTGAAAGACAAGATGCCGATGACTAAGTTCTTCCTCAAGCACGAACTGTTGTATGTTCCTTTTGTTGGATTGGCCTGCTGGGGCTTGGATATGCCGTTTATGAGACGTCACTCGCGTGAGTTTTTGATTCGTAACCCTGAGCGTCGTAATGATGACTTCGACGCAATCAACAAGGCATGCACTAAGTTTAAATGGGCACCAACAACATTGGTCAATTTTGTCGAAGGGACACGTGCAAATCACGAGAAGCTGGCGACAGCGAAAACACCGTATCGACATCTACTCAAGCCAAAAACCGGCGGTGTGGCGTTTGCTCTGTCTGCGATGGGCCCAATCTTAGATGGTATCGTCGATGTTACTTTAGCTTATCCAGAGAATCAGACTTCTCCGTTTGAAGACATGCTAAAAGGTAAGATGAAAAAGGTGGTCGTGCGTATTAAATTGCATCCGATGGATGAGAACGTGAACGGCAATTACTTTGAAGACAAAGCGTTTAAGCGCCGTTTCCACAGTTGGTTGAATAACACGTGGAAAGAGAAAGACGAGTATCTCGATACGGTTTATGCTCTTGATACGCTCTGTGAGGTTGAAACGATTGATGGGCTTGATACGGTTCATAAGAAGCAAGAGCAGTAAGATCAAACCAAACAAATAGCATCAAAAAAGCCGATAGTTCACTGAACTGTCGGCTTTTTTATTGAATCGGTTTCATCGGCTTGAACAGTGAAGTTAGTGCTTACTATGTTCTTAACTTTTTAAAGTGAAGATACTCAAAGAGAGTGCAAAGCTAAATCGCTTGGTAAGCATTGATGATGTGCTTCACTTGGCTCGGTTTGCCTTGCTTCTCTTGCCCTTGATGGATGCGTAAGTAGTGCTGCAATGTTTTGGCTTTGTATTGCTGAGATATCTGTAACTGCTGTTCGCAACTCGGCGCCCAGATCTTGTCACCCACGTTTGATATATCACTAACAGCTTGGTTCTTTTCAGCTTCGCCTTGGTTATTGCTGACCAATAAAATTTCGTAGTAACGACGGTTTTCTTCGATCAGCACTTCATCAATAAGACCGAACTTGAGCGCTTTTAAATGGCTTCTTAGCTCGAACTGCTGATGGACTGGGCAAAGCAAAAAATCGATATCTTTGTCTGGATGTTGGCGATGAATGTCGTCGACGAGCTTCTGAGTGAGATCGCCACCGACGCCTGCAATAATAACCAGGTGTTTACCAGTATGTTTCTGGAACGGAATAGCGGCGACATCCATGCAGTAAACTTGCCATTGGCTGGTAACCGTTTGTTGGTCTGAATTATCTTGGGGAAAGTAACGAGTTAGCTTGTCTTCTAGTTCATTCATCAGAGACGGGACAATATCGACAAAATGAATCTGAGGCGCTTTATTATCCGACAACAGTTGAACACCCAAAAAGCCATGATCACAGCAACAGTCCCAAATGTGCTGGTAGTCATTGCTGACAAGGGAGTGGAGAGTTTGCAGTCGGTTACTTAGCTTCATAAGATTCGTGTCGTTAGAAAGGGAATATTGTCGTGTCGAAGGCGCATTGTAATGGCTTTCCATAAAAACAAAAGCACCTAGGGTGTGAATCCTAGGTGCTTTGTGTGCACATACGAATCTGCGGCGTGTTATGAAGCTTGCGCGACAGCCCTTATATGTCCTTGCACTCGGTTCTTTCCGAGCTGTTGAGCGATGAGTTTCGCCTGTTCGGCAAGCGCTAAAGCCGAATCTGTTTCACCTTCTATTTGTGAGAATCCGACGCTGACACCTAATGATAACGTGATATCTGGCGTGGCAACGGCTTGCTCACTAACTCCAATTCGACATTGGTCCAGCTGGAATTTGGCATCCTTCACATCATTTGCTTTGAACAATACAGCGAACTCCTTGACTCCAATACGTGCTAGACAAAGCCCTTTAGGTTTAGGGAAGTATGAGCGTATCGCTTCTGCAGTCAGCTTGATCATTTTGTCACCGACCGCTTCACCATAGGCGCGATTAACGTGATCAAAGTTATCGATGTCGAGCAGAGCAACATAGGTATCTGGCTCGTCGGCGTAGTTTTCCAGTGCGATATTGAAACTGCTTTTGTTGTCCAGTTGAGTCATCAGGTCTTTACTGCTCAATTGATGGTGGAGCAGTAAGTTAGACAGCGAGACCTCGGTGTAATCTCTGATCATACGCAGAATACTCTGGCTGATCGGTAAGTTCGCGTTCACATAAAGTACTGCGACCAACTGTTTGCGAGAGTGCAAAGGAATGCAGTAGTGACGTTGGTGTATTTTGAGTTTACATGCCAGTGGATCGGCGTACTTACCACTTCGATAAGCCATGGTGTCTGGTGTAAATCGTTCTGCAAGGGCTTTGTCACAATGTACCGTTGATTTGTTTCCGTGATAGTCGATGGTACTGAATGCGTGGTTTTCAGGCTGATAGAGACAGAATTGAATGCCTTTTTGGTAAGTAAAGCTATCCAGTATGGATTTCAACTCTCGCTTAAAGCTTACGAGGTCATCGACCTTATTCAGTTGAGATAAAGATACGTTCAAGCGATAAGACAAATAGTTTGCCCCAACCCACAAAAGAATCAGAGAACCAAGTACGACACCTGTTAATGTGAATTGATATGAGCTGGTTAGGATATCGTGACGATCAGTACCTGCGATGAACACCCAGTTCAAGCTGTTGTCAGCATCGAATACCGATATTTTGAAGTTATCTTGATAGTAGTATTCGTGTTTACCGACGGTTTCGCCTTGCGAGAGTTGGTGGCTTATTCCAGCGTGGTAGCTGATAGATTTAGAGCCGATACGTTTCGGATTAGGGTGAAAGACAAGTCGTTCTGTTGCTCGATCAACCACAAACACATAGCCGTGATTAAGCGTTTTTAAGTCTCTTAACCCTTGGGTTGTGTGCAATAGATCAAACTCAATCCATATCTCTTCGTTCAATCTTTCTGCTGTATGTTTCACCGCGAACACCCAACGACCATCGGGCTTTTGATAAATAGAAGAGATATAAAAATCCTCCACAACACTGTCTATTGGGTTCCATTTGATGGAGCCAACTTGTTCGTTGGAAAGAGGTAAGCCACGACTTGATATATATTGTTGGGTTTGAGGTTGGTATCGAACAATATCGGAGAAGTTAGGTGTTCTTTTTAGAATGTTATCACTCAGTTCTCTGAATTTTCGATCACCGATTGGAGCCGTTTGAGGTAAGCCTAGACTGGTTTCTAAAAAATAGAGCTTGCCAAATGTGGCTTCGATGTTGGAACGAATCGTGGAGCTTGCGATTCGAATATTTGATGATGATTGTTCGGTTGCTGCTGTTTCTACTTTTTCAAGCTGAGCCACAGCAAGATAGAGCATCCCTCCAGTTAATAAAATAATGTATGGTTTAAAAAGCCGAATTAATGTTTTAGGTAAAGCCATGATATCCAAAGACGTTATAGATTCATTTTTATAGTACGGCCATACTAAACAGTTTTCGTAATCACATCAATGCAAATGATTCCATATAAATGAATGATTTTTGTGATATTCGGCTAACAAAAAAGCCAGTCATAAATATAACTGGCTCTTATGGTTTCTGGTGATTTATTAATCTGGCTTAGCTTTTAGCTTAACTTAAATCAGTCTTGTCTGGCGAATAGTGCAGAATCGCCATTGAAGCTGGAGATAACAGCATTTCACCTTCAGCATGACCTGGTTTTACATTTCGTAGGTTAGTATCGCAGATAGTCACCCAGTTTTGCTCACGGTCACTAGGTAAAGAAAAACGCGCTGGTGCGTTGGTTTGGTTGATCAGATAAATCAACTCGTCACCATTTTTACCAATACCTAAATGCAACGCAACCGAGCTTAAACGGTTCCAATCATCATGTTCCATGAGAGTGCCATCGACACGGCTCCAGAAGATGCGGTTAGAGTTACGCTTTTCGCCACTGAATGCCTTAATAAACGGCACCATGTATTGCTGACGTGCGGAGATCATCTCAGACAGCCAAGTCTTGAAGTAAGTCTTACGCTCTGAATCTTCCCAGTTCAGCCAGCTGGTTACGCCGTCTTGGCAGTAAGCGTTGTTGTTACCCTTTTGAGTATGAGATAGCACATCAGCCGTCAAAATATGCGGAATACCAAAGGCGAACAGCAGGCTTGCCATGAAGTTACGCTTCTGTTTTTCACGTGTTGCGACGACCAAGAGGTTCTCGGTTTCGCCTTCAACGCCATAGTTTTCAGAGCGATTGTCGCCGTGTCCATCACGGTTGTTCTCACCATTCTCTTCGTTGTGCTTATGCTTGTAAGAAACAAGGTCCTGCATGGTGAAGCCGTCATGGTAAGTGATGTAGTTGACGGTCAATTTGTACGGCCAATGAGCAGCACTGTAGATGTCACGCGATCCCATCAAGCGAGTTGCAAACTCTTTCAGATAACCTTGATCACCGCGCCAGAAGCTGCGTGTAATGTCTCTGAGCTTGTCGTTACACTCATTCCAACCTAACGGAAAATTACCGACTTGGTAGCCATTCGGGCCAATGTCCCAAGGTTCTGCAATCAACTTTGTTTCTTTAAGTATCGGATCTTGAGCAACGGCTTTGAAGAAAGCGGCCTCAGGATTGTAATTATCGCCTTCACGGCCTAGCGTTGCTGCTAAATCAAAGCGGAAGCCATCAACTTTAAACTCACTAACCCAATAGCGAAGCGTATCCATCACTAAGTTGAGTGCTGGCTGGTGGGTTAGGTCGACCGTATTACCGCAACCAGTAAAGTTCGCATAATGACAACCATGTTTAATGTAGTAGCGACTATCCAGTGCTTTTAGGTTGAAGGTAGTTCCACCTTCGCCGCCTTCTGCTGTGTGGTTGTACACGACGTCTAGAATGACCTCGATGCCATTACGGTGCAGTTCGCGAATCGCAGTTTTGAGCTCATTCACGGCGTCCTTTTCGGCGTAGCGTGGATCCGGCACCATGAATAAGTATGGGTTGTAACCCCAATAGTTCACTTTCCCCATATCTAATAGGTGAGGCTCATGCATGCACGCAGCAATAGGTAAAAGTTGTAGGGAGTTGATATTTTGCTGTTTGTAGAACGCGAGCATTTCAGGGCTAACTAACCCTAAGTAACGGCCTCTAGTATGGGGCGCGACTTCAGGGTGAAGCTTAGATAGGCCTTTTACATGGGTTTCGAAAAGAACGGTCTCTTCTCGGCTAATACGCGGCTTGTCTACATCTTGCCAGTCGAAAGTGTCATCAATAACAACACATTTCGCCATCGAAAAGCTTTTTTCATTGGTATATGGCGTGGCGTAATCGAGCGGTTCGCTGATTGCTTTAGCGTAAGGGTCTGAAAGTAAGATTGGACCATTTTCAGTTTCAGCAATGAAGCCGTATTTTTGTCCTGCTTTTATTCCGTCGATGAACACATATCGAATATCAGCGTATTCATTTTCCAATTTATAAGTGGTGAACTCATCGTTCTCGTCAAAGAGAGCGAGGGAAAGGGATTTACAGTCAGGAGAATAAATTGAGAAGTTGCAGCCAGTGTTACCTAGCGTTGCGCCTAGTGGATAAGGGCGAGCGAGCGTTCTAGTCATTGCTTGATTTCTTGTTCGTTTATCGACATCAGTGAACTATAAGTAAAAAGCTTTGTCACAATAAGGTCAAGCAACTTCACAGATTAATTACGGTTAAAAAAATAATTCATCGATGAAGTTCAAATTATATATTTGAACTAGATCGCACTTATATCGAATAATTAGATCTGTGTGCTGTCTACTCCTCCTAGATTAAGTGATCTACCTCTTTAAAACACCGTTCTGTATATTTTCTACTCCCCTCTAGTCCCCCTTAATTAACTTAGGGGTGGAGGAAGTCAAACTTGTCATCCCCTCTTAATATTGACTCCGTTGAAACGAATCAGGGGCAACCCTAAACCTCTCTATCTTACGTCCGCCATTACTGCCTTTGGTTGTCGCAAGAGAGCAAAAATATAAAAACCTAAAATAAATCGTCCTTAATGGAGTTAAGAATGAAAAAAGTAAGTTTGATTGCTGCTGCAGTGGCAACTACATTAGCTGCTGGCTCTGCGTTCGCTGTAGATTTTAATGGTTACATGCGTGCTGGTACTGGTATCAGTGCAAGTGGTTCTGGTGACGTATCTGTTAATAAAAACGGTATTGGTCGTCTAGGTAACGAAAATGACAACTACTCTGAGTTTGGTTTTGCTGAAGACCTAAAAACAGGTGAGCAAACTTGGCGTATTGAATCGATGATTGCATCTGGTGCTCCAGGTGAGAATGGTTGGGAAGATGCTGACTTTAACGTTGCACAATTTGCTGTTAAAGCAAAAGGTCTAATTACTTCTGATAAAGAAGCGACTATTTGGGCTGGTAAAACATACTACCAACGTAAAGACATCCACATTACTGACTTTTACTTCTTGAACACTTCTGGTACTGGTGGCGGTGTTGAGAACCTATCAATTGGCGACCAGAAATTATCTGTTGCATTGATTCAAGATAATGGTTCTCAAACATCTGATACGGACAAGTACGGCTGGGTACCTGGTGCTAACCCAGGTGATGCTCCTACTTGGGGTGTCGTTGGTAAAGAATCTGAAGACGTAACTGGCTACATTGCTGATGTTCGTTTAGCTAACATTGGCCTTTGGTCTGACGCTTCTCTAGAAGTTGCGATGGCGTACAACTTCGCTACTTCAACTGATGGTCAATCAGTTAAAGGTGATGACGGTCTACTAGTTACAGGTATTATCCACCAAGGTATGGATAATGGCTTTAACCAAACTGTATTACAGTACGGTACTAACGGCTACGGTGTTCAAGCTGCCAACTTCTGGGGTGCTGGTTCGTACTACGACCGTTCAGGCGACCAAAATGACGCAACAGGTTATCGTTTGATCAACTGGGGTGTAATGAACCTAGGCGAATCATGGGAAATGGGTCACCAATTAGCATACTTAGCTGGTTCTGACATTGGTGCTTCTAAGCAAGATATCGACCAATACTCTATAGTTGCTCGTCCAATGTACAAGTGGAACGACACTATGCGTACAGTATTCGAAGCTGGCTACAACGCGGGTGAGAAAATTAACGGTGCTGGTAATGGTGTCGAAGACTTTGGTAACGCTAAATTTACAGTAGCTCAAGCTTGGGCTATGGGTGACAGCTTCTGGGCTCGTCCTGAAATTCGTGTTTACGGTTCTTACATCCTAGATACTGAAAATGACAACGCATTTGGTACAAACGAAGATACTGAATACGTAGCTGGTATCCAAGTAGAAGCTTGGTGGTAAACACTTAGCTTAACAAATCCTAAACTGTCCTAATTCATAGCCGGCTTGCGTCGGCTATTTTTTTAAGGAATGTACGATTAAGTTGATCGTTCCCTAGATGAATAGTTCTCTTTGTGGTAATTAAAGTTAGTAAATTTCTTAAAAAAATAACAAAAAGGAAGGGTTATGTATTTTAAAGCTCTAATGTTGAGTGGCTGTGTTGCGTTGGCCGGTTGTCAATCTGCGCAAGTAGTCGAGCAAGTGCAAGTTGCACAAGCTGAACAAGTAAATTCTATTGCTGGACTTCAGTTTGCAACAATGAAGTTACCGAGTTCTGTAATTTTTGATGTTACGCCCAAAAGCCAATACTTGAACTACCAGTCCATCAATAGCCCTGTGGTAGCGGTAGAACTTCCAGCAAATCGCGGTGAGTATTCATTAAAAATCTCCAGCCTGATTGATGATATTGCATTTGTTCCACGTGCGGTGATCTACGACAAAAATGGTAACGTGCTAGAAAGTTACGGCAAAGAAGACTTCGAATATAAGAAGCCAAGAATGCATTTAGGCAATCGACTCGTTGCTGAAAAAGAATTTTTCCCTCCACGTACCTCTGAGTCGGTTTTCTTAGTTGTTTATACTGATCAGCAAGAGATTGGTGGTTTTACTGATGTGATCCATCCAGCTCGTTTAGATGCGGAAGGCCGTGGTAATTATTTACCAGAGGTGAAAGATATCCCAGTTCCAAACGGTAATGTCGGCAAAATAGAAGTGGCTATCGATAGAGCGAGCTTCTTCTCGTTTGGTTCAAGCAGTGACTCTAAGGTTCAACCAGCAGCTAAGCTTGATACCATTCAACCAGAGACGCAAACTTACTACCACAATGCAATTCAAACGGCAGTAAGTGAAGATAATATTCCGAAAGCTCTAAGCTTATTAGATGAAGCAAAAGCATTAGGTATTGAAGGTGCGCAAGAAGTATTTGTAAAAGCCGTCAATAAAAAGTAATCAAACGGTTTGTACATACTGAATGATATGAAAAGAAGGGCTCCTAGTTAGGGGCCTTTTTTATTGTTTGTGATAAGTGATAAGTGATAAGTGAAAAGGAAGATTTATACTCACTGAACACTTGGGTTTTAAATAACCACTTACTTACACATAATAATTAATGGCTAATATAAATGGACGTTATTGGTCATTTATGGCTTTGATTGACTAACTGCCAATTAAAACACTCTCGTCTATTTTACTCTTCTCAAACAGCTGAATACGAACTCTTTAGATTAGTAGCTATTCCAACTACTGACCTTAAATTAGATTCATGACTTTTTACTTTGATTAAATCAACAGTTCACGATAAAGCTGTCATCCTTTCTACTAAGAACTAAGAACTAAGAACTAAGAACTAAGAACTAAGAACTAAGAACTAAGAAGGCTCGTTTATCACTTAACACTGAGTATTTATCGATGAGAAGCAAAGCAATGGTGTGGTGCATTGGGATAGGGGTTTATTGAGCAAAAAAAAGGGAGACTGACGTCTCCCAAAGGCTAGCTTTCGCTGGTTTTATTATCTGTTTATTAGAATCATAAGGTTTAAGGTTTAAGGTTTAAGGTTTAAGGTTTAATTCTTGGTTACCGAAACGACCGCTTTTTCGACATTGTCATCTAATTCATGAATCGCATTCAGAGTGAATGTGTAGTTGCCAGCTTCAGTTACGCTCAATTGGCAGTTACCATCAGTACCTAGGTCGATTGAACCATCAGCAAGTTCAACTGAATCACAACCAAAGTTAGGTGTTTTCCAATCTGCATCTGCAAACTTGAAGCCATAGTCTCCCGCTTCCAAAGTACCCGTTACAGAGTAAACCCCATTAGCAACAAATCTCATCGCCCAATAATCAGTTGCGCCCCATCCATTCATGTCACCACGAACATAAACCGTTGTTTGACCATATGGAGGAATGCTAGACACATCTTTATCAGAGTTATCAACTGGCAGACCGACACCTTGTGCATCGCCTTGAGCCTGTACAAATACAGCGGTGGTTAATGCAGGTACTGTGAAGGTTTCAGCGGCGAAGCTTGCTCCTTTTACAATGTCATCTTCAGAATTTTGTTGAACGGTGTGGAGTGCAAAGCCGGTTGCTCCTGTGATTTTGAACGATTGAGGTTTATTGGTTGAGTTTACAACCGCGACAATCGCATCGTTGGCAGGGTCAAGATCTTCGCCTGTAGATATACCATCATCGATAGACATCACGATTAAGCCTTCGACTTGATCTTTGCCAACGTTACGGAAGTCGACACGCTTCATGACTTCGTCTGCTGTGTCTAAGCGGAACAGTTCACTTGAGCTACGAATTTTTAGTAGTTCTAGGAATTGCTGCTTAGTCAGCTCAATGTCGTCTGCGTCTGGTTTAGCGGTGCTGTCAGCAATGATGGTTTTGATCAGATCCCAGTTGGCACCATCTTTGTCTTCACGTGGTAAGCCAACATTCCAGTTATTGTCAGTTCCATCAAACATGACGCGGTTGTACCAATCACCAGAGTCGTAAGAGTCGCGCTGCATAGACTTAGATCGTAACAGTTCAGAACCCATATGGATGAACGGTATGCCTTGCCCTAACATCACGGTAGAAAGCGATACAGACTGCATACGAGCACGTTCTGCAGAGCTAGTACCAGCAGCGATCTTGTAAGCATTGTTATCCCAAAGCGTTTGGTTATCGTGTTTTGAAACGTAAGAAATGTTTTCTGAAGGCATCTTGGTGTAGCCAGCAGGTGCGCCGTTGTAATCAACGTTTTTTCCCAGCTTGGTATCGCCTTTGTAATCAAGCAATACGTATTCCGCTAAGTTACCCGCCATACCTAAACGGACAAGATCTTGGTTGTGCAAACGGCCATTGATTGAATCTTGATCGACTTTGGTTTCTTCGTTGGCAATGGCTGCGTTACCGAAGCCTTGGTTAAAGCGAAGTGGGTGATTTCCTTCTGAATCGACGCCGCCATCAAACGGACTTCCGCCTCGCACTGCATCACGCAGACGGTCAGAGAAGGTGCCTATTTCTGTACCTGCCATGTTGATTTGATTCGCTTGATCGAAGCGTGCGTTATCCGCTACTTCGCCAAAATCCCAACCTTCACCGTAGAACAGAGTGTTCGGGTCGATTTTGCGCACTTCTTCCAATGCTTCGACCATTACGTCTTTTGGCTGGTGGCCCATTAAGTCAAAACGGAAACCATCTACTTTATAGTCGTCAGCCCACACCTTAAGAGAGTCGACCATCAATTTACCCATCATCAGGTTTTCGGTCGCGGTGTTGTCACAACAGGTTGAATTTTCGACGCCACCTGTGTTTACGTTAAGACGGTGGTAGTACCCAGGGACAATTTTATCTAGGACAGACTTATCGTTCACGCCAGACGCATTGGTGTGGTTGTATACCACGTCCATGATCAGCTTAAGATCCATGTCGTGCGTTGCTTTCACCATTTGACGGAACTCTAGAATACGCTTAGAACCATTAGGATCGGTCGCGTAACTTCCCTCTGGAACCGTGTAATGAAATGGGTCGTAGCCCCAGTTGAAGCTATCAAGCATGCGCAGGTCGTTCATTAGGGCTTGGGCGTCGCCTGTTGAAGGATCATAATTATCGAGTACATCTTCGATGACTTTGTTTTCGTCTTCGCTTCCACACAACGCAGCGGTAGGTTTTACATCACATAGCTTACCAACGGTGTCAGTAATATCGACACGGCTCGCTTCATCTTCATCAACGGTAGCGATATCAAATGCTGGTAAGATATGCAGCGTCGTTAAACCTGCATCTTGCAGAGCTTGTAGGTGTTTGACCGACTCACGATCTGCTTCTGTGAGAGCGAGGTACTTGCCGTTTAGGCTCTTTGTGCCGAGCTTATCGCTGAAGCTGAAGTCACGAAGGTGGGATTCGTAAAGTACGTGGTCTTCGTCTTTTTCTACCGTTGGGCGTTCATATCCAGCCCAACCTTCAGGCATTAATGCTGAATCATTAAGGTCGATAACTTGAGAGTATGCCGAGTTTTTCGACAAACTGAGTGAGTAAGGGTCGGTTACTAGGCGAGTTTCAATGTTACCTGTGGTTGGATGGTAAACCTTCACTTGGTAGCGATAGTAACTGTTGACAGCGTTAGGTACCGCGTCAGTCGCCCAAATCCCCGTCTCAGTGCTTTCTGTCATTGGGAACACTTGTGAATTTTGCAGATCTTCGCTGTATAGGACCAGTTCTACATCTTGTGCTGTTGGTGCCCAAAGCTTAAACGTAGCCGTACTGCCTTCAACAATAGCGCCTAATGCTTCACTCATCGCATTACCAGTGTCTTCGTCAGCAAAGACAGCATCAAGTACACCTGGTTTTTGAACCTCTGTTGAAGAGGTAACGTCGCCATTGGCATTGTAGGCAACAAGAATTATCTGAGATTTCAAAATGGTGCGTAGCGTGTTGTCGTCAACATCGATCGATAAAGCAGGTAGGCTAGCTAGATGACGGAAACGCTCTTTCAATTCAGAGGATAGCTCGCCATCTTTGGCTAGATCAACGGCAGTGCCTCCCAAGATCTCTTTGTCGTTCATGGTGATGCTGTTATCTAGTGCGTAGAACAATTTCACAGAATCGGCATTACCAGCTGCTTCCCAAGCGATAGTATCTGCGTTCAACCAATGCGCTTTTTGACCATCGATATTGACTGGGCGTTCTGAAATTGGGTCGTAGTACAACTCACTGCTGCCATGAAAACCAAATACGCCTTGTGAATCGCCAAGCGTGATTAGATTGATTTTCGAATTTGCACTACCAAACCCTTTTTCGTCGCCATTATGTAAGATGAAATTCATGCATTTGTGTGGGTCAGAAGCATCAGGATTGACTTTCAATACGTAGTAAGCACCGTAGGTATCACTGATACCGTCAGGCTCATAAGGTGCTTCCCAGTTGGTACCGCTTTCGCTTAGTCCCATACCGATTAGATCTGTACTAGTGCAACCTTCGCCATTCCATAGGTGAAGCCCCCAGCCTTCGTAAGTCGAGCCAGAAGCGCTTGCAGCTGCAACATCACGTTTGTAATACACAACGACTTCGTTTTCGCCTGCTTTGTATAAGCCACTGTTGCCAGCATCCGTGTCGCTGTCGTTATCGCTACCACAGCCTGCGATAAGGGTGGCAGTGAAGAGAGGCAGAATCGCTTTGGCTAGCGTTGATCGTTTGAAGCTTCTCTTTTTAGTAATGTTGAAGGTGCGTTGTAGGGTGATGTTCTTATTAATATTTATGTTGTTCACGTTTGATATCCATATTTCACTTTTTATGAAGATGAATATCCTAGTCCGAATGATGGCCAACTATTTGTGATGGCTATATGTAAAGTTATTTTTAATACGTAAAAATGGGAAACCTAGTGTCAATATCACGCTTTGTATTTGGTTTAAGTTAAATTAATTGGATCAATAGCTCATATGTTCGATATTAATAACCTAAGGCGTAGAAGCTAGGAGTAGATAATAAGGATGAGAGCTCATCCTTATTAATGTGAGGAAGGTATCGAATTGAGAGGCTGTTAATTAAACTTGGAAATTAAGTTAATTATCAATTAGAAAGGTAATAATTGTTCGGCAACTAATATTGATAGATAGGTTATTCATCTAACGATAATACCCAAACCAAAGATGCGAGCGGCTTTAATTCGATATTAAAAGTACCAAGGCCCTTTTCAACGGTGAAATTTTGTCGTTGAATACCTTCAATATGTTCATCTAACAAGTAACTGTCATCAGCGATTGTGAGCGTTCGTATAAGACCATTTGGAACGGTTAGGTGAATATTCTCTGTGACATGTTGGCTGAAATTCGCAGTAACTATTGTCACCTCTTGGTCGTCATAGCGCAGAAATGCGTAAACGGAATCACTCAAGTTATTGCTCTGGTGTAAGTCTCGATATTCACCAGTCATTGAAGAGTGCTCAAGCGAAAAGTTCATTACTTTTTGATAGAAGTGACGTAGCTGCTTTTCGTTGTCGTCTAATAATCCGCCATCGAATGCACCATGATTCATCCATTTTTGGTGTTGTGGGACTCCGACGTAATCGAATATAGAGGTACGAGAGGGCTGTCCAAACCCTGCGTTTTCCGCTCCAGGTTCACCAAGTTCTTGTCCAAAATAGATCATGGTTGGTGAACTGCTCAATAACGCACTGACTAGCATTGCAGGTTTCGCGATATTTGGATTGCCAACAAACTCGGGAGAAGCGATGCGTTGCTCATCGTGATTGTCTAAGAAGTGCAGCATGTGGTGTTCAATATCCATCATCTGATGTTGGATTTCGGGGATGATAGCCGTTGAAGCCTTGCCTTGCATGATGTCTTTTAGACCGTCATAAAGATCAACCTTATCGTACAGGTAGTCCATTTTTCCTAAGTGGATATAGTCGCGATATAAGTCCGGTTGGTACACCTCAGCCATTAAAAAGGCATTTTGGTTTTTTATCTTTATAGATGAATTAAGGTAGCTCCAAAACTCGACAGGCACCATTTCAGCCATGTCGTACCGGAACCCATCAACGCCTTTGTCTAACCAGAACAAGGCGATGTCTCGGAATTTCACCCAAGAGCTAGGCACAGCAGCCGATTCCCAGAAATGATGATGCTCTCGGTAATCTCGCTGGGCATAGTCACTCGGTAGTTCAGGGAAGTCTTTTGAACCGTCTGGTCGCACGCCATAATTGATTTTCGCCGTTTCATACCAATCATCGAAACTAGGCTTGGCTAAACGAGAGCCGTTACCCGTCCATTTGGCGGGCGTCTCTATAAACGGGGAGCTTAGGTTAGGGTGCTGTTCACCACCAAGCGGGGTAAAGGCTGGCTCTATATCTGGCAGTTCAAAGGTGCTGTTGGGGATGTAGTAGAAGTTATTGTCTCTGTGGTATTCCAGTGTAGTGTCATCTTGAGCGCCGAAGTCACTGACGCCTTGTGGGTTGTTTAAGCCTTGATAATGACGCGCAACGTGATTCGGTACGATATCGATGATCACTTTTAAACCGTTGTCGTGGCTTCTTTTTATCAATGCCTCAAACTCTTCTAACCGATGGTCAGGATTATTGGCGAGGTCCGGATTGACGGAGTAGTAATCTTTAACTGCATAAGGGGAGCCTGCTCGGCCTTTTACCACGCTTGGGTGATCGTCTGAAATCCCGATGTGCTTGTAATCATTGATGACGGAGTGATGTGGCACTCCGGTATACCAAATATGAGTCATTCCGAGCTTTTGAATTTCAGACAGCGCTTTATCGGTAAAATCACTGAACTTACCGACGCCATTTTGTTCGATTGTGCCCCATGGAACATGTTGGGTGTTCTTATTACCAAATAAACGCGTAAAAACTTGGTAGATGGCGTACTTTTGGTTGTACATATTTATAATTCCTTTAACTTCCATCATGTTATGTAGGGATGAATGGGCTTGTTTATTCTTTGCAGGCTAACCGAATTACAATATGCCTTACTCATCCTTATCAAAATCTACAGGGCGTAATTGCTACAGTATGTGAGCTGTTACCCAAAAGGAGTTGATGTTGTCTTCATCTATTCAAATCGTTATCACTTATCTTGTTCTGGTAGCGGTATCTGTGTTGTTTGCGGAAAGTTCTAAAGCGCTGTTGGTGTGGTATTTGGTTATCGGTGTGGTGACGTTTTTTGTGTATGCGAAGGACAAGCGAGCAGCGATCAATGGCAATTGGCGTGTGCCAGAGAAAACCCTGCATACTTTTTCTATTGCTGGTGGCTGGTTAGGGGCGTTGATAGCTCAAGAGAAGTTGCGTCATAAAACGCAGAAGCAGCCGTTCAGATCTATCTATTGGCTGACAGTGGTAATTAATGTAGCGGCGTTTGCGTGGACGTTAACCCCAAGCGGGCAGGCAACATTTGGGCGTTGGCTTAGCGAGGTTATTGGATACTTGTAATGATATTGATGGCTAGTAATCACTTACTAACCATCATAGAGAAGCTATCTGGTTACAACATCGGAATCGTTGAGGCTAGAAGTAAGCCTGCCATACCGTAGTTGAAGCTCTTGATGCGTACTGGTGTTGTTAACCAGTGTTGCAGTTGTTTGCCTGCTGCCGTCCAGAATGTGACTGACGGTAAGTTCGCTAGCGTGAAGATACCTGCGATGATCGCAAGCTCCCACCATGAACTGCCGCTGCTATACACTGAGAATGCAGTCAGCGCCATTGACCAACCTTTAGGGTTTACCCATTGAAAACTTGCTGCGCCGATGAAGGTCATTGGCTTATAAGCCTCGCTGCTTTTGGCTTTGCCGCTCAATGCTATCTTAATCGCAAGGTACACGAGGTAAGCAAGGCTTAGGTATTTCAAGATTTGGTGCGTCACAGGGTATGCGTTGAAAACGCCCATCAAGCCGAAACCAACCAGCAGTAACATGGCTGCAAACCCCAGAGCAATACCAAGCATGTGCGGAATAGTGCGGGCGAAGCCAACATTTGCTCCTGATGTCATGAGCATGATGTTATTTGGACCCGGCGTGAAGGTCGAGACAAACGCAAATAAGGCAAGTGCGCTAAGTTGTTCTAAAGGCATTATGGTTCTCCAGCAAAAAAATGAACGAAGTGACTGACCGGTCATGACTTCCACGTGTTGAGAAACATAGTAGGTGGAAAATGAGGCAATTATGTGCTTTTATTTCATCTATTATCACTTAATGCACAATAATAAGTAGTTATGGATAGATTTGACGAAAGGATATTGCAAGAGCTTAAATTGGACGGCAGAATCTCCAACATTGAGCTTTCAGAACGGATTGGCTTGTCGGCTTCTGCGACCTTAAGGCGAGTACAGGATCTCGAGCGCAAAGGGGTCATTCAAGGTTACCGAGCGGTTCTGGATAATGGGCTGATGGGGGTCGGTTTTATTGCTTATGTTTCGATTGGTTTATCAAGCCACAGCAAAGCGGCTCAGCTGGAGTTTGAACAGCATGTCAGTATGGAAAAAGAGGTAGTGGAGTGCCACAACATTACCGGTGCCAACGAGTACTTGCTAAGGGTAGAAACCAAAGATCTACCGGGCTATAAGAAGTTTCATGCCGATGTGCTTGGGGAATGTGCTCAGGTGCAATCTATTACGACTATGGTTGTGATGGATACCCCTAAAGACGAACGCTAGTCGAGTTTTATTTCAGGAGAGGCGTAGTGCCAAATACCAATCAGTTGTTATTGTTCTTAGATGTGGTTCAACAAGGGTCGTTTACCAAAGCGGCAACCTTGCATGATATGGACAATTCATCGCTCTCTAAACAGATCAAAAAGCTCGAGCAAGATTTAGGTGTTCAGCTGCTTAACCGTTCGACACGCTCGTTTTCGTTGACGTCGGCAGGGGAAGATATTCTCGCACAAACCTATGTGTTGAAAGACACCATCAATCAGATTCAAGGCATTGCAGATTCATACCAGTCTGAACCCAAAGGTGTGCTACGAATTACCTCACCGATCTATTTTGGTCAGCAATATCTTCAACCTATCATCACTCAATTCATGAGAAAGTATCCGGATGTTCAGATTGTGCTGTCACTGGACGACAAGATCGCCAACATCATTGCAGGGCAGTTTGATATCGCGTTTCGCTTCAGTAAGCTCGTTGAATCGAATTTGATTGCCAAGAAGATTGCCGACAGTAACTTTATGTTGGTCGCCTCGAACGACTTTGTGAAGCAGCACGGTGAACCGAAAACGCCACAAGATTTGCTCGCTCTACCTGCTGTGATTTATACCAATGGCGATATGACGGTCGATCATTTACGTATCAGTGAAGAGCCGCATGGCAACACTTTCCAAAGCCTGACGATTCGCGGTAACTATAAGGTGAGTGATGTTCGTACCATGGTGTCTTGTGTGAAAGATGGTCTAGGTTATGGCTTCCTTGATCAATCAAACCTGTATGCCTCAATGAAAGAGCTTGGCTTGGTGACTTTGCTTCCGGATTATCCGATCTCTACGATTGATACTGCAATCTACGCTGTGTATCCGCACCGTAAACAGACCAAACTGGTCAAAGAGTTCATTACCACGGTTCAAGACTATATCGGCTCTCCGACGATTTGGGAGAAGATGCAGCAAGACTAGCTGGATCTCTAATCGTTCAAACATAAAAAAGGAGCCAGAACGTCGAACGATCTGGCTCCTTTTTATTCCTCTGGCTATAGCTGATTTACAATGTAAAGCTTAGCTATAGCTGACGTGAATGGCTCTTGTGCACTAATGTCTATCAATGCTCATGAATCACTTCTTTACCACTTGGGTAGGCTTTGGAACCCAGCACATCACCGTCGACTTCTTTACCATAATAACCTTGGTGGTTGTGGTAACGCTTGGCATTACCTGCAACATCACCCTTGTATCGTGGGTCTTGTGGGCGTTCATGACTGTTCACAAATGCGGCTACATCCCATGCATCCTGAATTGAAAGCTGTTGGCTCTTTCCAAGCGGCATGTTTTCGTAGATGAAGTAAGCTGCTGTATTTACACGGTGCATACCTGCGCCCCAGTTGAACGAATTCTCGCCCCAAAGAGGTGGTAGGTATGAGCGGCCATCAGCCCCTTTAATGCCTTCACCATTTTGACCATGGCAGGTTTGGCAGCTGGTTTGGTAAACCTTTTCGCCACGCGCTATCGATGGCTCTTGTTCAGGGTTTGCAATCTTAGGGTAGCCACGGCCGGCCAGTTTACTGCGGTCATCGATTGGGTATTTGCTTAACAGCTCTTCAGGGAGAGGGAAGCTTTCCGCTTTACCACCGACTTGTAAGTCAGCATCGCTGATCTCAGGAACGGGTGTATCTTGCATGCCGTTCTTGTCTAAGATGCCGCCCATCGCCAGCCAGTATGAATAAGCCGTTAGTGCGACCATCTCTTTTGAACCCTCAGCCGGTGGCAGACCATTCATTGAGTAGGTGAAGCAACCTTGGATACGCTCTGCGTAGCTGTTTACTTTGTCGTTCTTGGAACGATACGCAGGGTAGGCCATGTACGCACCCCAAAGAGGTGCTGCGTTAGGCTTCATGCCCGCTTGCATGTGACAGTTTACACAGTTTTGTTCATTGCCTACGAACGTACCACGCATCTGTTGTGAATCGACAAACAGCGAATAACCCAATTTTACTTTGTCGCCAAATTCCCCAGCAGGGATATCAACCAAGTCTCGTGGCACCAGATATTTGTTATCTTGAGGCTTCTCAACGGCTGGCAGTTCGGTTTGGCGATCGGGCAACTCAGCTTCGGCATAAGCGATTCCAGAGGCAAGGGTTGCGGTAATTAAAAGTAATGTTTTCATGCGAGCCCTTTAGTATCGGAAAGAGGCGAAGTAGTAAGACAGGTTTTTGATCTCATCGTCGGTCAACTTACCGGCGATGTTGCCCATCATGTTCAAATCATCACCCTTACGAGTGCCATTTTTCCAAGCGTTGAGCTGAGTTTGAATGTAGTCGGCATGCTGGCTTGCTAGGCGCGGGAATTTGTCTACGCCCATACCGCTTGGCCCATGACAGGTTGCACAGGCTGGAATGTTTCTATCCCAATCGCCTTGGAATACAAGTTTACGATAGGGGTTATCGATATCAGCCTGTGAGCCGCGCTGCTCTAAATCGGTAAATTCGTATGAAGGCAGTGATGCAAAGTATTCTGCGACCTCACGACGAACAGCGGGATCAGATACACCGTCAGCCATTCCCTTCATGATCGCGCTTTGACGTTCACCACTTGAGAACAGAACCAGTTGATGTTCTAGATAGTCAGCATTGAGCCCTGCAAGCATAGGGGCAATGTTGGGCATGCCTTTACCGTCGGCTTGATGGCAGCCACTACAAGTTTCTGCGGCTTCTGGCATTGGATTGGGTGCTGCTTGTGCAAAAGCGGATAAAGAAAGGCTTCCTAGAGCAGCGATGCAAAGCGTTAGAGTTTGAGTTTTAATTGTCAGCTTAGTCATGAGGCGTCGCTATTGGTTGTAATGCACGCATTTTCGACATAATTGGTTGTTCGCGCTATTGTGGATTTCCACATTAATTCACTTGGAACTTGAGGTGAGTCTCACATTAATAACCTCAATCACCATAATGGTATTGATGTGAACTTCTATAGGTTGATCCAACTGCCGTTTATGAAATGCAAGGGAACTGCCATGTTCGCCTCGGTATAACTGCTTGTTAAGGCTCTTTTATGGCACCGATTGTATAAGCATAGCTGCTTTATGGATGCGGGCTAAAAAAGTTGTGGTGAAATGAAGATTACCTAATGGCTTTGGGCTGATTACTCTATCTAGAGCGGATGCTTTATCTAGATTGGGTACTTTATGTAGATTGGATGTTTTATCCAAATAGGGTGTTTTTTTAGATCAAGGGGACGAAAAAGCAGAGCAATCTCGAATGACGAAGTTGCCCTGTTGTGTTCTCATCTGCAGATCAGATAAGGAAGTGTTTTGACTCTGTGCCTAAGTTATAGCTTACTGAGTTTAAGCTAGACCTTGTAGATCTTAGCCGGAAGCGCTTGTCTGGCTGCTGCGCCCACAACCCAATCCAACATCACGCCTTTGCCTTCTCTCGTCGGATCAATCAAGCCAATATCATTGATGTTAACGCCATCGTTCGACTTCATTTTTACTGGTTGTTGTGTGTCACCGATCCAGTGGGCACGCTCACCGAGCTCTTTATGACCAAAGCCGTGTTCAAAGCCTAATGTTCCCGGTTTGATGCCATCAATCACCATCGCCAACGCATGTGTGGTTGAGCTCGGCGTTTCAATAGCAAACACGTCACCGGTTTTGATACCGGCAGAAGAAGCATCTTGCGGGTGGATGTAAACCGGATTTACCCCCTTGATGGATTCCAAGCGTGGTGACAAGTTAGACACCGCACTGTGAATGTTGGACTTAAAGTTGGTCAGAGTAAATGGCCACTCTTTGGTCGGGAACTGCTCTGCCAAAGGTGTGCCGTCTGCAAGTTTTTGTGGATACCATGTCGGGCAACCCATGTACTGCTCACCACTGATGGTGTTGCGAGAGGTACCGAGCTTTTCATTCCAAATAGCCAGTGGTTTGGTCCATTTGTACTTCATGGTTTCATTGGTGTAGGCATTGGTGGCGTCTTCAAAACGACCGCCACGAGCAAAGATATACGCTACTTTGAGCATCTCTTCTGGCTTAAGCGTTTTGTTCATTACAGGTATAAGGCGCTCTAGACCAGACCAAACGATATCTTCGGCGTCTACATTCGGCACACCACCTTTTACGAACGCCAAGTTAGCAGCCGAGCGCAGGTAGAAATCTTCAGCGCTATGAATACCGTGCCAGTTGCCTTGATGGTCTTTGATTACGTTGTCTCCGAAGCCACCTAATCCCAGTGTTTTTGCTAGATCAATAAAGAAGTTCTCTAGGTTGATGGCACGTCCGTCTTGAGTGCGTGAGGTTTTAGGCTCAACAATCGGCCAGCGAGCGGTGATCGCTTTAGTCGCGACGCCATGCCAAGGTGTTGCCATGCCCCAGCTTTCGTAGGTCACTGTGTCTGGCACGAGGTAATCCGATAATGCTGTGGTTTCATTGATGAAGGCATCGATAGAGATGATCAAGCCAAGCTGTTTTGGATCCTTAAGCTTTTCACCCAGCAAGTTGTCTAAACCCGGAACACCATAAAGTGGGTTCGCCATGTGGTTGATCCACGCTTTTGCGCGATATGGGTAGCCATCAATCGCAGCTGATAAATGCTCGGTTAACAGCGGCGCAGAGATTGGGTACCACGGAGCGCGTGTTGGGTAAGGTGATTCACCGGCCGCAACACGACGTTTGTATTCGCTGGTCTTTTGATACGGGAATTTGCTGCGAGACAAGAACACACCTTGAGGCTTAGTCTTACCCTTGAACTTGGTAAAGTCGTAACGTGGGCCAGCAACCGAAGTTGGGTAGCCGCCCGCTTTCGCCATCGCCCCGCCTTTTGCGTTGATGTTACCGATCAGCGCGTTCAGCATCAGAATAGAAAATGAGTTGTAGAAGCCGTTGGTGTGCATGTTGCCACCGTGAGTATCGACGACTGCTTTTGTACCGTAGCTGGTGAAGCGTTTCGCCAGCGCAATAATTTGATCTTCAGGGATGTCGCACTGCTCACTGTAGTAAGCAAGGTCATATTTGAAGGCTTCTTCCTTCAATCTTTGTAGAGAAGACTTAACACGAACGGTTTGACCATCGATTTCTACGTCTTGATCAACGAACAGAGCCGCTTCATTCACCTGAATATGCGATGATATGAGTGACGTTGTCACATCTAGGGCAATAAATCCGTCATCGTCAGACATCGGTTCGCCTGTTTCTAGCAATCCAATATCCGATGCACGGAGCATACGTCCATTTTGTGGGTGTGTTTCGTCACTGATCACAAGGTGTGAAGCATTACACCAATGCGTGGTGCCTGCTTTTTGCATCGCTTGTGCGCTTGGGCGAGACAAGAAATCGTGATTGTAGCGCTGGTTTTCGATGATCCATTGGATCATGCCCAGGACTAATGCTGAATCAGTGCCCGGTTTGATCGGTAGCCAGTTGTTACGATCGCCCGCCGCAAGGCTTGATGATCCTGCTGGAAGGCTTGGAGTCACAATGGTGTAGCTCAGTTTTCCATTAGTACGAGCTTCAGCCAGTTGTCTTGCTTGACGCTTGAACGGGTTACCCGCTTGAGCCGGAGACATACCGATGAAAAGAATGAACTCTGCGTTGTTGAAGTCTGGTTTTAAGTGCGAGAACTTGTCTAAATCATTCATGATCGCGCCTGAACCTGCGCGGAATGCGTAGCCACAGTAAGAGCCGTGATGACCAAAGTTGCGTGTGCCGTAGCTGTTAAATGCAAAGCGCTTCAAGATATCGTCACGGCCTTCATTTCCGGCATTGGTCACAAGCAGTTGGTTGGCTTTTGGTCCGTATTCCGGATTGTTCGGATCAAGTGGTGTTTCGATGTCGCGAATCGATCGCAAACCTTCAACTTCGCCTTCACCGAACAAGTCACCACCTTCGGTGATCTCAGAGATAAGTTGCTCGTAGCTGATCGGTTCCCACTTACCTTCACCTCGTTTACCAACACGTTTTAACGGTTGACTGATTCGGTATGGGCTGTTTTGAATCTCTAACATGCCATTACCACGGGCGCAGGCTGTCGAGCGATTATTGATACCTGATTCACCAGACAAGCCAATGTAGGCGTCTTTTACCGGTGTTTTGAATGGGATCTGTTGGTCACTTGATAGTGGGTGATACGGGTTGCCCGAGATACGTAAGATCTCGTCATTGCGATTATCGATACGTACACGCAAGCCACACAGTGTCCAACAACCAAAACACATTGAGGGTGCCACGCGTTGGTTTGGATTCGGCGAGATCTTACCTTGCTCATCGACACTGTATTCCGTCTCTAACGAATTACCGTGATGGATGTGATTGGTTTTCTTACCTGCGGTGCCATCGGTAGCACCGTGAACCATGTGCTTTGTGGTTGTCGCATAACCTGCGGCAAAAGCTCCAACACCACCGGCAGCAAGGCCTGTTTTCAAAAATTGACGACGTTTGTTATCCATGATGATTCCTCAGACTACAAGCTATGTGAGCGGTTAAGTGGTGAAGGTGTATTTTGGTTTGGCTTCGATGTTGTCTTTGGTGCAGAGCCAGTTGTTCTTGTCGATCCAGCAGACACGATTTCAGAGGCGAACAACGCAAGTGCTAACCAAAGACCACACATACCAACAATGCCGAGTAATCCTGCGCTACCCATCGGCAGTTCATAAGGGAATGGGCCAACATCGAAACGTGGAATGGTTTGAACTTCCATCATGGTGACCCAACGTACCGCCCATGCAGAAACTATGGTCGCAAGCGCAACACAGATAATTCCTAGCTTACTTTGCGATAGGCGTTGCAGTGGTAGAACCAAGATCATGCACAGCAAAATGCTGGTGGTCATGATGCCTAAATTGATGCCCCAAGCGTCGTTCTCATACAGGCTGAAGTGACCATGGTTAGATGCCCAAATCGACGTAAGAATGATGGCAAGGCCACCCGTTAAGGTAATGGTTCTTTGTACTAGAGCGAGGTCTGTTGGTTTTAAGCTTGGCTTGTTTGAAGGCAGTAGAGCCCAAATCAACAACGTTAATCCCGTAGCAGCAAAGAATGCGGTCGTAAACCAAAGCAGCGGAGAAGCCGGTTGATGCCAAAGCGGTCGGCTCGCCAAAATCGCAATCTCTGCGCCTGTGTAAAGCGCGATGCTTAGGCCCGAAATAGCCGTCACAGCAGCGAGCGCAATCATCAGCTTTGATGATATTTGCCATTGACCTAGCGTCAGCCAAGCCAAACGTTTTAGAAGTGGGTTTTCACTCTCTTTCAGTTGTGCGATGTCATCACGCAGGTAAACCCATGCGGTTGCGACAGCCAGACCAGAGAACAAAGGTAGAAACAGAGAGCCCAATGACATCCATGACCAAGGTGTGATGTGAGCATAGAAATGCCACGCACGTCCGGGTTGATGCAAGTCACCAGTAAGCGCTAATGGCCCAACAATCGCACCGATGGCCATCACAAGCACAAGGGCAGAACGAAATTGGTGGCTGGTTGAGTTCTTAAATATCAGTGCAATCAAAAACAAAATAGCGGCCGCGTAAGCCGAACCTATGTAGAAGAAATATTGAACCGCCCACGGTAGCCAAGCGATCTCTTGAGCGGGGACTAACACCTCAGTGATATTCATGCTGTCTCTCCTTTTTTGCTTTGTGTCGCGATTGCCAATTCTTGTTGGCTAGAGGATGAGTTATCTATGGCGGCTGGATCATAAATCGCAGGTTGGCCTTCAATGTGGCTAACGAATCGCTCGTTCATGCCGATATAGAAAACATGGGGGTTGGTATTCTGCTCTGGCTTAAGCACCTTGATGTCGTCTTGGTTTTCATTGAGCAGACGGTTGATCTCGCTGTTTGGATCTTTAAGGTCGCCAATGACACGCGCGCCACCGACACAGGTTTCTACACAAGCAGGCAGTAAGCCGTCTTCAAGGCGGTGTGCACAGAAAGTACATTTGTCAGCGGTAAGGGTGTAGTTATTAATGAAGCGAGCATCGTAAGGGCAAGCTTGAACACAATAAGCACAGGCTACGCAGCGTTCGTTGTCGACCATCACTATCCCATCTTCACGCTGGAAGGTCGCTTGAACAGGACAAACCTTGATGCAGGGAGCGTTGTCACAGTGATTACAGAGGCGAGGTAACATGAATGATTTCAAGTCTTGTTGAGCCGTCGAACCATCATCAAGGGAGACTTCATACTGTTTTACGGTGGTTCGGAACTGGCCAATTGGTGCTTGGTTTTCAACGCTACAGCCAACAGTGCACGCCTGACAGCCAACGCACTTACGTAAATCAATCGCCATGGCGTAGCGTTTGCCTATTTCGCCTTTGCGGTCAGGTTGGTTGTTATTGCGAATGGCTGTGCTTGCGACTGCGGTGTTGATTCCGGCAATGGGAATGAGCGCAGCACCAGCGGAAACCTTGCCGAATTGGCTGAGAAACCGTCTTTTCAATGAGTCCATGGAGGTACCTATAAATGGGTATTCGATCTGTTGGGCTCATTGTCAGATTTTGGGCGTACGCGGGGTATTGTGGATTTCCACATACCCAGATCAAAGTTGATCTAGAACAAATGTGGTTTTCGCTATCTAGCTGTTATGCTTTGTTTTAGGGGCTTATTTAGGGCGCTCAAGCATGAGCTAAGCGCGAAACACGCCGCTGACATAAAATGAATCGAGAATAAATTGAATAAACAGTCCGTTTGGAGAAAGAGATTTCAGTGACAGTCAGAAACCTAATGACAATCGTTGGCCTTTGTTGGTTGAGCCTAATCGCAGGCGCGTGTTTAGCGGCTCAATCGGAGCAAGAGATTGCAACGACAAGCACTGTTGAGTCTGAGCAAATCATAGAAGTTGGCGTGTTGGCGACTCGAGGCAAGCATTCCGCACAGCAGCGTTGGCAGCCGACAATGGATTGGTTGTCGGAGCGCATTCCCGGAAAACACTTTGTTCTTAAGCCTTTCAACTTGGAAGAGATGGCCGAAGCGGTAAAAGATGTGACTGTTGATTTTGTTATCACCAACCCCGGTCAGGCGGTTCGATTAGGACGCCAGTATGCGCTTTCTTGGATGGCAACCATGACCAGTCATAACTTTGAAGCTCAAGGCACCAGTAATACACGCAGCATTGGTTCCGCCTTGGTGGTGAGAAGAATGTCGCCTTATATCTCTCTCGAACAACTTAGCGGTAAGCCGATTGCGGCAGTCTCTGAAAATGCTTTTGGTGGTTACCTCACTATGCGTTACCAAGTGATGCAACAAGGGCTCAACCCCAATCACTTTTTCTCTAATACTCAGTTCTTAGGTTTCCCTATTGATGCTAGCTTGTATCAACTGCGTGAAGGGCACATTGAAGCTGCGGTGGTGCCTGCGTGTTTGGTCGAGAGCATGATCAGCGAAGGTTTGCTGGTGGCGGGTCAATATCGTGTTATCGAGAATCAAGCACCAGAAGGGTTCCGATGTCAGGTGTCTACACCTTTGTACCCTAACTGGTCGTTTGCCAAAACAGAGCGAGCGTCTTCGGCACTGGCGAAACAAATGAGTCAGGTGTTATTTGCTATGCCAAAAAGCAGTGCGCCAGCCATTGCAGCGAATGCATCGGGCTGGACGTCACCGACAAGCCTGCTGTCGATCGATAAGCTATATCAACAACTCGACATGCATCCACTGCAACAACCTTGGTGGAAAGAAGCGTTAATCTGGCTCAAGTACAATCAACAGTGGGCATGGGCGTTCTTTATTCTCGTGGTGTCTCTGAATGCTTACCACTTCTGGCTAGAATACAAATTCAGTCGCAGCAAAAAGCAACTAGAAGCGACGCTGTACAAGCTGAAAAGTAAGAGTGAACAGCTAGAGCACTCACAACGTATCGCGGTAGTTGGTGAACTGGGAAGTAGCTTGGCACACGAGATTAATCAGCCTTTGGCAGCTATTCGGAATTATAGCGAAGGTGGTTTACTGCGGATTTCGAAGAACAAACCGCTGACTGACATAGAGCCTGTATTTGAGAAGATCCAGTCTCAAGTGGACCGTGCTGATGCGATCATCCAGCGCTTAAGAAACATGATCAAAAAACGCTCATCAGATAAATCTCAAACTGATATAGAAGTGCTTCTTACAGATACCATCGAGCTACTGCAATTTCGATTAGAGAAACACAAGATAACCATTGAACGTTATGTCGTGGGTAAACCTATCACGCTACATGTTGACTCTGTCGGATTGCAGCAGGTGGTTGTAAATTTGATCAACAATGCGACGGACGCGTGTAATGCTCAGATGCATCGCGAACAAAGCGCTACGTCTGATATTGGTAACAAAAACAACGAACCATCGACAATTAAAGTGATTACCGAGTATCAACCGGATAAAATGATACTGTCGGTTATCGATAACGGCACCGGTTTAGATTTTACCGAGCAACAAGTCACTCAAGCCTTTGTGAGTAGCAAAGAAAACGGCTTGGGGTTAGGGCTTGCGATTTGCCAAGATGTGATTGAAGACCACAGTGGCAAAATGAGCATCACTTCACTGACTCCTCATGGTTGTCATGTCGCGGTGACACTGCCTTCCTTTATTTCAAATGACTCATAAGGAATCTTGTTATGCCTGAACTTCATCAAACGTTGCCGGTCTATGTGGTTGATGACGATGAGTCGATGCGTGACTCATTGGTGTTCTTATTGGAAGAGCACGATTTCAAGGTGACAGCTTATGAAGATGGCCCGAGCTTTTTGGGTGCAGTGGATCTGAGTGTTCCAGGATGCGTGGTATTGGATAGTAGAATGCCCGAAATGAGAGGGCAGCAAGTTCATGAGTTGATGGTGAAGGCGCAGAGCCCACTGTCGGTGATCTATCTGACGGGTCACGGTGATGTACCAATGGCGGTCGAGGCATTGCAAGCCGGTGCGGTGAACTTCTTTCAAAAGCCAGTTAAAGGCAGTGAGTTAGCTGAGGCAATCAAACAAGGTTTGGATGCTTCTGAAAAGCATTTACACATGAATGTTTATCGCCAAGCGTATGCGTCGTTAACTGAGCGAGAAATCGATATTCTTAAGCAGATTATCGACGGCAAACGTAACCAGAAAATTGCCGATGAATTGTGTATCGCGATGAGAACGGTAGAAGTACACCGAGCGAGTTTAATGAAGAAATTTTCTGCTAAAACGGTTGCTGAACTGGCTTACATATACGGCCAACTGAACTAACTACAGCGACATGAAATTGCTATAGGTATTCATCAATTTCGTTGTCGTTTTTTAAGATTATTTTGCTCAATGGTGGTCTTCATTATCGAACTCTATTGAAGCAAGATCACACCATTTATGGAGTGCATAAGGATAGGTCTAAGTAGACTTTTTATCGCTATGTATTCCTGAGATACTGAACTGAGTTCATTTTAGGGCAGAACGTTTTAATAACGGCGCTTTTCCCTGTAATTAGAAACATTCACTATGGGTTGATCGCTTTCCCGATATCGGGGCTAGTATCAGCCGAGTTAGGTTAAAATATTTTATGAGTACAATGGGAATCGCAATTGGTGCGACGGCTCTTTCGTTAATACTTGTCGCCGTGTGGCTGATCTCTTTATCGCTAAGAAAGCAGCGCTTGGAACAAGAACGTAAGGCTCGTGCTGTCGCTTATCGAAAAGCGATTGAAAAAGCGCGCATACAAGAGCAAAAAGAGCGTCACTTCAAAGCCGAAACGGGGCATGTTCCGTCGATTCTGTATTTGGCAAAAGAAGCTGAACGTAACAATATTAAGGAAGCTCTGTATTGGTACGACAAAGCGGCGCAACTCGATAATATCAATGGCATGTACGGCATTGTGCGCCTAAGCATGAAGCGTAAAGAAGACCTGATTTTAAGAGAGAAAGCCAACTTTTGGCAGCTTGCGATATCCGCATTGGACAATGACGTGTCTGCGAAATTTGAGATGGGCAAAGCGCTCGTCTTTGGTCGCGGAACCGATAAGAACATCCCTAAGGGTTATACCTATATTGAAGAGTCTGCGGCTGGTGGTAATACTGAAGCGATGCTGTTCATCGGTGACTGGTGTCTAGATAAAGAAAACCCAGACTACTCTGCCGAAAGCTCTGTCGAGTGGTACCAAAAGGCCGCGGAAAAGAATAGCTTAGACGGCAAGATCAAGCTCGGTATGAGTTATTTGAACGGTGTGGGTGTTGAGCCTAACCATGGTGAGGCTGTTTACTGGTTTGAGACGGCCGCAGAAAAGAACAGTGCAGAAGCCATGTTTAGAGCAGGTGAAGCTTGGATTGACCATGGTGAACACGGCAACGCTATCGCTTATATTTGGCTATTTCTATCGGCTCATTTTGGTTACTCAGAAGCCAAGCATTTGAGGGATAAAGTCGGCGGGGAACTTGGTGTGGATGCTGTCGTGGGCTTACAGGCTCTGACTAAACCGATAATGACTAAGCTGACACAAGAAGCAATCACTAAGCACTCAATCATTAAGGCGCTCAACAAGCTCTACAAACGCAATGTCCCTGTCCCTAAGAAGGTTAAAGAAGCGTCCGATGAAGAAGGTGAGGAGTTAAACGTCGATGGGAGTCATTTAGAGACCAAAGCGTCGAGTGAGCAAGGTTCTAACGTCGATTACAGCCAGCAGGCGACGCCAAACCATGATAGCGGTGCTGCGAATCAAGGGTCATCCAGCGATCAAGCAACGCATAACAAAGAAGCAAGCCCTAACTCTCTAGACTTCAGTCAGGCAACAGTGGATCCAAGCTGGAAAAGCAACCACTAAAACGTGTTGGTTAGCTTTGATGAGTTAGACAAGAATGACTAAAGCTATAAAGCTATAAATCTATATAGCTTCTAACCGTAATCTAGAAAACCAAGACAACAAAAAAGGGAAGCGAATGCTTCCCTTTTTATTTGTGTGCTATTTGCTTTTAGAGCTTAGAGTTAAAGCCTAATACCAAGAGCTGTTAAGCTTTGTTTTGCTCAGCTTTACATACAGCCGCAGTGAACACTACGTCAGTTGAGCTGTTAAGCGCTGTTTCAGCCGAATCTTGAATCACACCAATGATGAAACCAACCGCTACAACCTGCATCGCTACATCGTTTGAGATACCGAATAGGCCACAAGCTAGAGGAATCAGTAGCAGTGAACCACCGGCAACGCCTGATGCGCCACATGCTGAAATTGCAGCAACAAGGCTTAGTAGAATCGCAGTGAAGATATCAATCTCAATACCCATTGTGTGTACAGCTGCAAGCGTTAACACAGTGATGGTGATTGCAGCACCCGCCATGTTGATGGTTGCGCCTAGAGGGATTGATACAGAGTAAGTATCTTCATCTAGCTCTAGCTTCTTACAAAGGTTCATGTTCACTGGGATGTTTGCAGCGCTTGAACGAGTGAAGAATGCCGTTACACCAGACTCACGAATACATTGCAGTACAAGTGGGTATGGGTTCTGTTTTGTCTTTACAAAGACAAGCAGTGGGTTAACGACAAGAGCAATGATCAGCATTGAGCTTAGTAGAACCGCTAGCAGTTGACCGTAGCTTGCTAGTGCATCGAAGCCCGTTGTTGCGAATGTAGTCGAAACAAGGCCGAAGATACCAAATGGCGCAAGACGAATAATGAAGCGAACAATGTGTGAAACACTGTGGCTAAGGTCTTCGAAAACCGCTTTTGTTGTTGCTGATGCGTGGTGCAGAGCAAGACCAAGACCGATTGCCCAAGCAAGAATACCGATGTAGTTAGCGTTCATTAGTGCGCTAACTGGGTTATCTACAAGCTTGAATAGAAGCGTATGAAGAACTTCTGCAATACCTTGAGGAGGGTTAGCACCTTCAGCGCCAGCAACCAGTGTCAAAGTGGTTGGGAACATGAAGCTCAGTACTACAGCAGTCAGTGCTGCAGAGAACGTACCAATCAGGTAAAGCACAATGATTGGACGCATATGAGTATGCTGACCTTTCTTTTGGTTTGCGATAGAAGCTGCAACAAGAATGAATACTAAAATTGGGGCAACAGCTTTCAGAGCACCAACAAACAGACTACCTAATAGGCCTGCATCTTGAGCTGCTGAAGGAGAAACCATGGCGAGAACGACACCGAAAACAATACCAGCAAGGATCTGTAGAACGAGATTTCCACGAGCGATGCGGGCGAGCATGTTGTGATTTTGCATAAAATACCTGCAATTGTTAATTTATTATAGTGATGTATTTTTTTATAAAGTTGTACCAAATCCAACTATACACTAGTGGAATGGGCGGTCATATTAGCGGGATCTAAGAGGGTGTCTAGGAATAGTTTACTTTTAGGGTGATTGTTTGCGCTACGTGGTGTTTTTAGAGCTAAATGTTAAATTTTTGTACTCTTGTTGAGATATAAATCTGCATGATAATACTCATTCGGGTCAATGTTCTGGTTCTGGTGCCGTCAGAGTCGATTAGCAAGATCATTGTGTGCAGAAATGATCCCATTGGGTTCCTGTTGATATAAAGAAGACCTGTTGATATAAAGAAGCCCCGCTGATACAAAAAGCCCCAGCCCAATGCGTTAAAGAGCTCATGAATTAATGAGCTAATACGCGATAGGGACATAGGGCTTATTTACGTGTTGTAAACCTAATCCAATAATCGGCTATTTAGACGATTTCTTGATATTACGGCTCTCTGACTGCACGGTTTTGTACATTTTAGAAAGCTGTTTACTGTTCGCTCTCTGCTCTGCCAGTGAGGCTCCATTTCTTGCTTGCTCTCTGAGTAGCTTCTCATAGTTAGAGAATCGTCTTTCAGAAAGCTCACCGCTTTCAATGGCCTTGCGTATTGTGCATCCTGGTTCTGACTCATGGCTGCAATCAGAAAAGCGACAATGCATCGCTAATTCTTCCACATCAGAAAAAGTTTCACTTACTCCTTCAGCACAATCGGCGAGTTGTAACTCTCGCATACCAGGAGTATCGAGCAATAAACCGCCCGACGTTAGCAAGTGGAGCGATCGTGACGTGGTTGTATGACGGCCTTTGCTGTCGTCTTCACGAATACCGCCCGTTTCTTGTTGAGTTTCACCAAGTAGCGAGTTCACGAGTGTCGATTTACCGACACCAGACGAACCCATCAAAGCGACGGTTTTGCCTGTTTTACACCAAGGTGACAATACTTGAGTAGAGTCTTGGTCTAGGCTATTAACGGCTTCGATCATCAGCATCGGATCTAGGCTTTGCACTTGCTGTACTTTGTCTTGGTAGTCGTCACACAAGTCTTTCTTGGTAAGTACGATAACCGCTTCAACCTGTGCTTCATTGGCGAGTGCTAGATAGCGCTCGATGCGGCTTAGATTAAAGTCGTTATTTAACGAAACCACGATAAATACGGTGTCAATATTGGCTGAAATGTACTGTTCTGCCACACGACTGCCTGCTGCTTTACGGCTGAAGAGAGACTGACGCTCAAGTAAGCGGTCGAATTGCAGATCAGAGTTTAACATCACCCAGTCACCAACCGTCATCGCGGGTTGTTTTTGGTGAACGGGTAGAACGATTTCGCCTTGTTCTGACGCAAGCGTATAACCGCTGCGATGGTGCGCGGTAATGCGAGCAATGACGGAATGGTCATAGTCTTCGAGTGTCAGTTGTTGTTGGAATACAGGTTGCCATCCAAGCTGTTGAAGCGACATTGGATGAGAAAATGCGTTTTGTGAATTCATGTCTATTTACCCAGACGTGCGAGCTTTCTTTTCTTATCAGTGCATTAAAGTCTTATGAGAGCATTAACTTCTTGTGAGATCTCAGGTTGTTAATGAGATCAATAAGCATTGATGAGATTAAAAAGCGTCGAGACGTCAAAAATGTTTTGAGCTTGGGTCGAATTCAAATAGATAGGACCCCGGATTGAGTCATGCTTTACAGGCATGCAGATATTGATCACTTACGATCAACAGTAAACCGGGTAAAAGTGTGCGGTCGTCAATGGAAGACGATAAGTTGGTAGATCGGTGTTTAAGTTTGATTAACCAAACAAATTAACGCGTTACTTTTACTGCCAGTTTTAGTGTGTTCATTACAATCATCTTCTATTCTCCTTGGGTTATTTATGTGTTCAGGCTTTGGATAAAAAGCGAACTCAGTTTAACAAAAAGCCACGCTGGCGAGAAGTCATCGTGGCTTAAATTATTTTATCAATTGTGAATACGATTAATGATGATCGTGATTCATCTTTTTCATGCCGCTCATTACTTTCTTAACCGGCGCATCGAAGGTCTGCGTTTCACCATTGGCGAAAGTCAGTGTCATCTCGATTTGCTCACCTTCTTTTAGGCTGCTTGCTAGGTCGAACAACATGATGTGTAGGCTACCAGGTTTAAGTACCGCTTCACCATTCGCTGGGATTGTGATCTCTTGAACTTGGCGCATCTTCATAACATCGCCATCCATGATTACATCATGAAGTTCTACTTTACCTGCTGCAGGTGTTGTTGCAGAAACAATAGCGCGATCTTTATCGCTGTGGTTCATCAGAGTCGTGAATACCGCGCTGTTCACTGCTGAAGGCGGTGTTGCACGAGCGTACGCGTCATGAACCATAATATCGCTACTAGCCTGAGCAAAAGGGGTGAGCAATAAGCCTGCTAGAGCAAGTGCTTTTAACTTCATGTTGTTGTCCTTAATTTTTATGTTTTTGGTCTGGGACCTGACTTTTTTGAACTTTATTGAGTAAGTTCTTTGTTTTTACGTTTTACTGCGTCAGCTTGTTGATAGCCTCAACAATTGGCGCTGGCGTCAACGTATGCGGCACTTTGGTAATCAAGGTACCGTCGGGCTTTAAAAAATAAAAATATGAGCTGTGGTCTAGGGTGTATTCCAACTCTGAACCTTCAAGCTTGGTCTTTCTGAAAATAACGCCGTAGTTATGAGCCAGAGTCGTTGTGATATCCAATGGACCACTTAGTCCTTCCATCATCGGGTGGAAGTATTGCGCGTATTCATACGAGGCTTCAGCGGCATCACGTTCAGGATCGAGAGAAACAAACATTGGGCGAATCTTGGCTTTTGCTTCATCAGAAACTTGGTTAAGTGCTCCGGCCAACATAGCCAAAGAAGTAGGGCATACATCTGGGCAACGTGTGAAACCGAAGTAAACGATGCGAATTCTGTCATCGGTTTGGTCAAAGATTTCCGTTGGTTGGTTGTCTTTGCCGAAAAGAGTCGTTGCGGAGAACTCTTGTTTTGCAGCGTGTTGTTCTTGAACTTCGTTTTGCCCATCAAGATAGCTTTTGACACCAAAGCCAAGTACAAAAGCGACAACCAATGCTAACGACCAATTTCTACTCATCTTGCCATCCTTATTGCAGGGTTTACAGTATCGACACCATCAGTGAGTTCACCGACCCATGTCATTTTATCTAAAGTACATACAGGTAAAATCACTTCACCTTCATAGGTATTATTGCCAATGCTCTTCAATTGAAAACGCGCTGATCCCATTTCCATCTCTAAACCGGTGAGCGATAACATCAGTGTCTCAGATGCAGCACCTTCCCAAACGACCTTTATCTTTGTGGGTAGAAGAGGTTGCGCGGTTTCGCGATCAAGCGACATTGAAATGGATTCCTGCTCACACGATGTGGTTGAAAGCATGCAGTAGTCATCCAAGTTGACTTCGGCAGTTGAGTGCTCAATGACCGACTTAAATTTTTGAAATACTTGCGGCCCATAAAAACCTGCCACGAGAGCAATGCCAAGAGCCACCACCTTTAATGCTGGGTGCATGTCGTGTTCTCATCTAATTTTATAATAGCGGCGATGTTATCATACCCCTCAATACGTGCTTGTATCAAAAAGCAATTTTGTGCGTATGGTAGAACTAAAAAAGCGAAGCCATTGGCTTCGCTTTTGTCTGTTCAATCGAGAAGTGAGCTTAGTATTTCTAAGCATTATCCGTTCTAAACGCTTTCCAGAAGTTGGCTGAATGATTAGTCAGCGTTGCGCTCTGCAAATTTCTCTAGTCCTAAAACCAAGGCAATAGCAGCCAACATCATCACAATCGCCATTACCAGCTGAGAAGGCTGAGAGGTTACGGCTTCAAAATCAAACGGTGACAGATTTTCTTGAAGTAGAGGAACTTGCTCACCTTTTGAGTTTGTGCGCCAGCTGATGGTTTCTTTCCACGGCCAAATCTTAGGCAGCGTACCGATCATCAAACCAGTTAAGAACACTAATGTGAAATCGCGGAATGAGCGCAGTAACCAAGAAAGTACGTGCGAGAAAGTCAGTAGGCCAATCACACAGCCACTAAGGAATAGCGCAAGCACATCGATTTGAAACTCTTTAACCGCACCAAGAACCGGGCCATACATACCAATCAATAGCAGAATGAAGCTACCCGAGATACCCGGCAAAATCATCGCACAGATCGCAATCGCACCCGCAATGAGGATATTGATACTGGTAGGCTCCATTTGCAGCGGCTTAAGCACGGTAATGCTATAGGCGAAAGCAACGCCAAGCAGCAAAAACACGAATCGAATCATATCGCGCTTCTCTACTTGCTTAAGAATATGGAAAACCGACACCAAGATCAGGCCAAAGAAGAAAGACCACAGTGGAACGGGGTGGGTGACTAATAACCAAGAAATCAGTTTTGCAAATGTCGCAATGCTCGTGAATACGCCTGCGAACAGTGAAATCAGGAAGAAACCATTGATGTGGTTAAACGCGGCTTTGAAGCCTTCGCGTTTCCATAAGCCAAGTACGCTAGGGTTAATCCTGCGAATGCTTTCTAGCAGCGTATCGTAGATACCAGTGATGAATGCGATGGTTCCGCCCGACACGCCAGGAACAACGTCTGCTGCGCCCATTGCCATGCCTTTGAAAAAAGTACTTAAGTAGTTCATTGCTTCATAGAGTTGAGGGTGATTTTGTGCAGTATACAAACTTTAGTGTAAAAAAAGTATGAATATGCCATTGGGGAAGGGCTTTTATTACTCTCTTAATTGTAAGGCAATAAGTTGAAGTGAACATTTGCCTTACATTTAAAATACAACCACTTAGTAATTTGTCATTAAGAACAGAGATGAAACTGATCTCTTATCAATATTGCATCTTGGTTGCATTATGCAAATGCACTTTGCAATTCGCATGACAAATTCATGGTTTTTATGCGATGCAGGGCTTATAAAACGCCGAATTAAAGTTGGCACGCTAACTGCATTATATACATTGACCCTTCTTAAGCCGAGGGTCACCTAGCCAACTGACGTTGTTAGTGAACTTATGATTTGTTCACAAATATATAGAGCCAATCGCGATTATTGCGGTTGGCTATTTTTTTGCCTGTCGTTTGGTGATTGTCTTTTTTCTTTTCCAGTTCCTACATTTTTAAGCTCTAAACTTCAGATGAAAAAAAAGCCAGCCACCATTGGTGACTAGCTTAAGCTTTTCTCGAATCAATCTCGAATCAATCTCGAATCCGTTTTAGTAACCCATCAACTGCAGCAAGTTCTCTGCCGTGCTGATTGCTTCTTTGCGGTTAGCAATGTTGAGCTTTTGATAAAGGTTACGGATGTGAGTTTTGATCGTGGTCCCCGCTACATCGAGCTCTTGAGCTATCTGCTCATTACTGAACCCTGAATAGATAAGACCGAGTACCTGCCATTCACGCTGGGTGAGTGGGCTAGTGCGCACAAGTTCAGGAATATTCGGGTGATTAACCAAGTTCTCAACAAAGTCTTCATCGAAGTGAACCGAGCGGCTGCGTTGGGTGGTTGAGATATCTTTCATGATCTGTTGAGCGCGATGGCGTTCTAAGTCACCTAAGCCTGGCTTGTTGCTCAATTTATCCAAGATATGCCCGATAGTCCCACCGTCGACCAAGAAGTTACCAACCATACCGGTTTGGTTGGTCATATGAAGCGCTTCTTCAAGTAGCACGCGTGCGCTGTCTTCATCGTTAATTTGTGTACGCAACACCGCTTCAACGATCAAGTTTCGGTTGGTGTCTGTAATCAGATGTGAACGCTGCGCTTCACTCTTAAGGAAAGTCAGCGCTTCTTCCGCATCTTCATACTGCTCGAGGATGATGTGAGAACGTACGATGTTTCTCCATTGAAGCTGACAGAAGTGGTTACTCGCCGATTCAGGTCGAACCGCCACGCTTAGCCAATCACGGATTGCCTCTTTATTGCCTTTTACTTGCCAGAACAGAATCAAAGACAAAGAAGCATTTGCGGTCCAATCTACGTGGTAAGTTGATTGACGTAGCAGGTGTTGAATTTGGTCGATAAACTTCGACGCTTTATCAATCTCGCCGCGGCTCAATGAAATACGAGCCAGCATTGAGTAACTGTGCAGGTGTTTACTTGGTGAGTGGTGACCAAGGATATCTAAGCCCTTGTAGCAACACTCTTCCGCTTCATCTAGTCGGTTCCAGCACCAGAAGATCTGAGCTCTAACACGCAGCAAAAATTCATGCAGAGGAACGTATTGAAGCTGATGCTCTTCGATCAATTTGAATGCGCTGTCTTGTAGCTCAAATGCCGCTTGAACATAACCTTGAGCAATCAAGATTTCGCTTTGCTGCAGAATCGCCCACAGAGCCTGATGATAAACTTGATATTGGCGAGCAAGCTTCTCTGTTTGCTGCATCATCGGTAGCGCACGGCTCAGGTTTCCCATCACGTGATTCACTTCGCCCACAACCGAGGTTGCGACAATGCGGCTACGATAAACGGTGGTGTTCAACTGACTTAACGAAAGCTCGGCGAGTTCCAGCGCTTTTTCTGGTTCATTGCTGTTGATGGCAACCTGGGCGCGCAAGGCGTTGTATTGGCCTTGTTGCTGAGTATCGAGTTCAATGTTTCGAGCTTGATATTGAGTCTCAGCCTCTTCCAACAAAGTACCCACTTGATCATAACGGTGCTGACTTTGTGCCAGCCAAGCGCGCAGCATTGATAGCTTCGGCTCACTGTATAGTTGATCGGTAGTCAGTTGCTTGATCGCCATCTCTAGAGATGAAAGTTCGCCCTGGTTGAACATCGGCCAACCGTGTTCCGTCAAAATTTGAATGATCAGCTCTGGATCTTCAGCACGTTGTGCATGTCGCAGTGCTTGATGAGGCGTTTTCTGTTTGATCCACGCTTTCGCGGCACTTCGGTGCAACTCGGCTTCTTGTTGCGGAATTCGAGCTTGACGCTCGTGCGCCAGAAATTCACCAAACAAGTTATGGAAGCGATACCAGTTCTTTTCACCTTCAAGCGGGTAGATGAATAAGCCAAATCGGTTGAGTGATTCGATCATACCCAGTGCGTCTTCACGCTGTGTAAGCGCGCAGACTAATTCGTCATTGAAATGATCAAGTACTGAACACTGCATTAAGAACTGTCGGGTTTCTTTATCCAGTAGATCGAATACTTCTTCAACCAAGTAATCCCAAAGGTGAGCATGGTTAAAGTGAGAGAACGATTCTGCAGATTGCGCAAGGGTACGTTTTTGATGTTGAGCTTGAAGGGCAATAAGCTGTAACGCCGAAGGCCACCCCTCAACATAAGTACAGATACTGCCAGCGGTGGTGTCATCTACGCCATCGGCGACACGTTGATTGAAGAAGCGCGTCGTCTCTTCAGTATCAAAAGCCAGTGAATCGTTGCCAATTTCAATCATCAGATCACGAACACGAAGGTTTGCTGTGCCAAGTGGTGGTGTCCCACGGCTAGTCACAACAAGCGTCAGGTTGTCAGGCATGTGTTTAAGGAAGAAGCGCATTGCTTCGTGGATGTCGTCATTGTTGACCAAGTGATAGTCATCCAACACAAGGAAACATTCGTGATGGAATTCAGACATCTCAGCAAACACTTCACTTAACAAAGAATGCAACGATGAAAACTGTCGTTTTTCTGCCAGCTTTTGGGCATTAGGGCAGGCATTTTGAGTTGCTTTATTGAGTGATTGCATTAGGTAGTTGATAAAGCGAAAAGCATCGTTGTCACTGTCATCAATGCTGTACCAACCCACATTGGGTTTATCTACCAGCCATTGTGCTGCCATTGTGGTTTTGCCGTACCCCGCTGGAGAGCGGAATAATACAAGCTTATAGCAATCTGCGTGTTGGAGCAGATCGAGAACCCTAGGTCGTAGGATTGCATTATGTAAGCGGCCGGGACGAGTCAGTTTCGAAGGGATCCACATGTCGAAGTTTTTCACCTATTCCGTGGCTTATGTTCTGGATTACCTCAATCTATCGTTGAGTGTAATCGAATGACATCAGCCTAATTACTTAAGTCTTCAATCATATTACGTGAAGCAAAACGGCACCGACTATGATCCTCCTCAGAAACCTTGCACTCCTGCATGTTTTTAGGCTTCTACGCCCTTTATTTGAGACTTTGCTCACATGGCGGGTTGGTTTGTGAATGTGACTTCCTTCATTTCAACACGTGAATCTATGCAAAAGATGAGAGGACGAAATTATTTTCGTGATCTGAATATCAAATTTGATAATGACTTTAATCCGGTTAAATAAAAGTCACATCAATCGAAGGTAAGTTATCGAACGGGAGCTTGTGATCTTAGTCACTCCAAGTTTTTGTTCGAAGTCAGAACATGAGAGTCAGATCACTAACCCTATGTCGGTACGCCCCCTACGCCCTCCCATCTACTCCTAGTTTGTCGCGTTAGCGGGAGGATGTTTAGTTAATGGTGACCATGCACGATATGTCACAGATGAATTAGAACTATTAAAAGCGAGATTTCTGAAATGAAACCAACTCAGCAAAAAACTTTCGATAAAGTGTCGTTCCAAGAAAGCGTTAAGAAGCATTTATCTGCAACCTACGCAACAACGATTGAAAACGCAGATAGCCGCGCATGGTACCTAGCAATGGGGCGTGCGCTAGCAGAACTCACAACATTTGATCTGTTAGAAACTGAAAATGATGAAAAAATTAAGAACGCGAAAAGCGTTAACTACCTTTCATTAGAATTTTTGATTGGTCGTTTAACAGGTAATAACCTAATCAGCATGGGTCTGTATGAACAGATCACTCATGCAATGGAAGAGCTAGGTCAAAACCTAACTGATCTTCTAGAAGAAGAACGCGACCCATCACTAGGTAATGGTGGTCTTGGTCGTCTAGCCGCTTGTTTCATGGATTCTTGTGCCGCTCAAGAATACCCAACAGTGGGCTACGGTCTTCACTACGAATACGGTCTATTCAAACAGTCTTTCCAAGATGGTCGTCAACAAGAAGCACCTGACGCATGGCGTGGTGTTGAAGGTTACCCATGGGAAGTGGCTCGTCCAGAACTAGCACAACACATTGGTTTTTACGGTCATGTAGAAGTTGAATACATCGACGGTAAAGAAGTTCGTACTTGGGTTCCGGGTATGGAAGTGAAAGCAATGCCTTGGGATCTACCTATCGTAGGTTACGAGTCAAACACGGTTTACCCACTGCGCCTTTGGGAATGTCAGGCAATCGCACCATTCTCACTAGCAAGCTTTAACAACGGTGACTACTTCGAAGCGCAACACTCGCTAATCGATGCAGGTAACATCACTAAAGTACTTTACCCGAACGACAACCACGAGAAAGGTAAGACACTGCGTCTAATGCAGCAGTACTTCCACTCAGCAGCGTCTGTTCGCGATATTCTACGTCGTCACGAAGCAGCAGGTTTCTCTCTAGAAGATTTGCCTAAGCAAGAAACGATTCAACTGAACGATACGCACCCAACGATCGCTATCCCTGAATTGATGCGCATCCTGATCGATGAAAAAGGTTTAACTTGGGACCAAGCTTGGGAAATCAGTGCTCATACGTTCGCATACACGAACCACACACTACTTCCAGAAGCATTAGAGACTTGGTCTGAATCTTTGATCAAACGTCTTCTTCCACGTCACATGGAAATCATTTTTGAAATCAACCACCGCTTCATGCAAGAAGTTCGTAAGATGTGGCCTGGTGACGGTGAGAAGCAAGCGAAGCTTTCTATCATCCAAGAAGGTTTCCACCGCATGGTTCGCATGGCAAACCTATGTGTGATTGGCTCTTACAAAGTAAACGGTGTAGCTGCGCTTCACTCTCAACTGGTTAAGAAAGACTTGTTCCCAGAGTTCAACGAAATCTTCCCTGGCAAACTGACTAACGTAACGAACGGCATCACGCCACGTCGTTGGTTGAAGTTCTGTAACCCAGGCCTATCTACGCTAATTACTGGCAAGATCGGCACTGAGTGGCCAGCAAAACTAGAGCAGCTTGAAGGCATCGCTAAGTTTGCAACAGACGCGAAATTCCAAAAAGAATTCATGGCTGTTAAGAAAGAAAACAAACAGCGCCTTGCTGATTGGGTTCAAGAGAACATGGGTATCGAGCTAGATACGAACGCTATCTTCGACGTGCAAATCAAGCGTCTTCACGAATACAAGCGTCAGCACCTAGATTTGCTACACATTCTATCTCTGTACCACCGTATTCTTAACGAACCTGGTTTCGAGTGTGAGCCACGCGTATGTTTCTTCGCAGCGAAAGCAGCACCGGGTTACCACCTAGCGAAAGAGATCATCTTCGCAGTTAACAAGATTGCAGAGAAGATCAACAACGACCCTCGTATTGGCAACAAGCTGAAAGTGGTATTCATCCCTGATTACCGTGTAAGCATGGCTGAAATCATCATCCCTGCAGCAGACGTTTCTCAGCAAATCTCACTGGCTGGTAAAGAAGCATCGGGTACGGGCAACATGAAGATGGCGCTAAACGGCGCGCTAACCATCGGTACGATGGATGGTGCAAACGTTGAGATTCGTGAAGAAGTTGGCGATGAAAACATCTACATCTTTGGCCTAGACGTTGATGGTGTGGTGGCATTGCAAGCTCAGGGTTACAACCCATACGATTACTACAATGCAGACCCACTGCTGAAAGCATCTCTGGACCTACTGACTGGCGATGAGTTCTCTCCAGGTCAACCAGGCCTTCTACGTGCAACGTTTGATAGCCTACTAGACGGTGGCGACCCGTACCTATGTCTTGCTGATTTCGCATCTTATGTGAAAGCACATGAAGACATGGGCAAGCAGTACAAAGACCAAGCAGGTTGGGCTAAGAAAGCAATTCTTAACACAGCATTGGTTGGTAAGTTCACATCAGACCGCTCAATCCGCGACTACGTGAACAACATCTGGAAACTTGAAGCGGTTAACCGTTAATACTTCCAAAGTAGCCAAGGCAGTTTCTGCCTTGGCTCAATTAGCTTGTGAGCAAACGAAAGGCTTAAAGGTTTGTCGTTTATAAACAAGCTGCTTACAAACCGATTGTCACAAGCTAATTGATTAGTAAAAAATTAAATTAACAACCCTACAAAATAGAAAGCGTCAGAACGTTTTCGGAGAGAGCGATGAAAGAACAGACCGTATTAAAACAAGTCGCAGAAATGGCAAACATTGCCGACAGTTACGTTAGTGCGTGGGGCGATGAAGCACAAGTATCAGAAGAGACGATTACGTCTCTATTGGCTTCATTGGGCTACGATACAAGCAGCGATGATGCACTGCTTAAATCTGCAGAAAGAAAACACAAAAAAGATGTACTAGACCCAGTTCTTGTCTTGCGTGACGGTGAGCCAGTAGAAGTGGCGCTTAATCTAGGTGTAAGTGCTCGTGAAAGTGAGTTCAGCTGGCGCTTAGAAACCGAGCAAGGAGAGGTACTTGAAGGCTATCTTCAATCTCAAGTCGTTCGTGACGAGCGTGCCGAGGGTGGCCCTTTAGTGTTTGCATTGCCAAGTGATTTGGCATGGGGTTATCACAAGCTGATTGTGAGCCGTAAGCGCCGTAAGAAGCCTTACGAGATGACATTGATCATTACGCCAAAAGCGTGTTTCAAGCAGTCACCAATCGAGCAAGGTAAAAAGCTTTGGGGACCAAGTGTTCAACTGTACACACTAAGAACTCAGCACAACTGGGGTATTGGTGATTTTGGCGACCTTAAACAGCTTGTTGCTGATATCGCTTCTCGTGGTGGTGATTTTGTTGGCCTAAACCCAATTCACTCATTGTTCCCAGCGAACCCAGAAGGCGCGAGCCCATACAGCCCGTCGTCACGTCGTTGGTTGAACATCTTATACATTGATGTGAGCTCAGTACCTGAATTCGCATTAAGTGCTGAAGCACAACAAACGGTAGGCAGCGCTGAATTCCAACAGCGTCTACAAAAAGCTCGTGAAGCGCACTGGGTAAACTACACCGAAGTGTCTGAGCTTAAGATGAGCATCTTGCCTCTGTTATTCGCAGAATTTAAGACTCGTCATCTAGACAAGAACAGCGATCGTGCACAAGCGTTCTTAGCGTTTGTTGAAGAAGGCGGTGAAAGCCTGATGCATCAAGCGGCGTTTGATGCTCTGCACGGTGAGTTACATGCTGAAGATTCAGGTATGTGGGGCTGGCCTGTATTCCCTGAGAAGTACCGTACATTCGAAAGCCCAGCGACACAGAAATACATTAAAGAGAACCTAGAGAATGTTCATCTTTACATGTACCTGCAGTGGTTAGCGGATTGCCAAATCAACGATGCACAATCTCTTGCTGAAGAGAAAGGCATGGCCGTTGGTTTGTACCGTGACCTAGCTGTTGGTGTTGCGGATTCAGGCAGCGAAACATGGGCCGATGAAGGCAACCTAGTGATGGATGCGAGCATCGGTGCTCCACCGGATGTGCTTGGCCCTCTAGGTCAAAACTGGGGTTTACCACCGCTTAATCCTGAAGTGCTTCAAGAAACGAGCTACGACGCATACATCAAGCTACTCCGTGCCAATATGAAGCACTGTGGTGCACTTCGTATTGACCACGTATTAGGCCTACTGCGTTTGTGGTGGATTCCAAAAGGTGAAAACGCAACCAAGGGTGCGTACATCTATTACCCAGTACAAGACATGCTGTCAATTCTGGCGCTTGAATCTCACCGTTACCAATGTAGCGTTATCGGTGAAGACTTAGGTACGGTGCCGGATGAAATCGTCGATATCCTAGCGGATGCGGGTGTGCATTCTTACAAAGTATTCTTCTTCGAAACATCAGAAGATGACGGTGGCTTTATCTCACCGAAACATTATGCACCACAATCGATGGCGGCACTTTGTACTCATGATATGCCAACGCTTCGCGGCTTCTGGCATTGTGATGACTTGAAAATGGGTCAAGAGATTGGTTTATACCCAGATGCAGAACAGCTAGAAACCTTGTTCGACGACCGTCTGGAGTGCAAACAAGGTATCTTAGATTCAGTAGCATGGCATGGCTTCTTACCTGAAGGTGTTGGTCGTGATGCAAGCCAAGTACCGATGGACTCTTATCTTGCTGAAGCACTTCAACTGCACGTTGCGGCTGGTGGTTCGACACTTCTTAGTGTTCAACTGGAAGATTGGTTAGAGATGGACAAGCCAGTAAACATCCCTGGCACTGTCGATGAATACCCTAACTGGCGTCGTAAACTATCAATGAACTTGGACGAAATATTTGCTCACGAAGGGGTAAATCGTATCGCTTCTAAGCTAACTGACGTTCGAGAAAAAGCAGCTAAGTAATGACGTTGAGTGGCTTGAAAATAGGTGGTTTTTTGCTTACGCCGTACGAAACTACAACCTCGGTCACTCAATAATGAATGCTCATCTGGTAGAATAAACCGTCGTTATATTGCCCGCACTAATAGCGGGCATTTTTGTATTATATTTTTTGGATGTTTGGTTAGGGAGAAGCGTTTTGGAACTAAGTTCGATTTCAAAGCAAAAACAAATATATACCCAACTATCACAGGCTTGTTTCACTGACCCATTTGCGTTTTTAGGGCCATACCTACCTTCTGAGCAAGGTGCATTACGTGTGTGGATTCCTGGGGCAAATAAAGTCGAGTTGATTGTTGGAAAGGAACCTCGTATTGAGTTAGCGCGAGAGGGTGAAAGTGGTTTCATTCTTAAGCAAGAGAGAGATTTACGTTTTACTCACTACAAGCTCGCGGTTGATTGGGCTGGAGTCGAGCAGATCATCGATGATCCATACCAGTACCACGATCTGTACGCGAGTTATGAAGATCTCCATACACCTAAAGATATGTATCATCACATGGGGGCTCAGTTTATTACGCTAGAGCGTGATGGACAGACGATTTCAGGTACGCGTTTCTTGGTGTATGCACCGCATGCAACAGCGGCAAGCTTAGTGGGTAACTTCAACGCTTGGGATGGTCGTCGTCATCCAATGCAACGTTTAGATTATGGCATGTGGGGCCTATTCATTCCTGAACTGGAAGAAGGCGCTCAATACAAGTTTGAATTAAAAGGACCTGATGGCGAAGGCTTACCACACAAAGCTGACCCATGGGGTTTTTACTCTGAGCAGTACCCTTCATTTTCTTCTGTGACTTACGATCACGCTCGTTACGAGTGGCAAGATACTCAGTGGCAGAATCGCCCAGTAACGCAAAAGCGTAAAGAAGCACTTTCGTTCTATGAACTGCACGCTGGTTCTTGGAAGCGTAACGCTGAAGGGGAATTCTTAAACTACCGTGAACTTGCTGCTGAATTGATCCCATATTTAACGGACTTGGGTTACACGCATGTCGAGTTGATGCCGGTTTCAGAGCATCCGTTTTACGGTTCTTGGGGCTATCAGCCAATAGGCTTGTTCGCACCAACGAGTCGTTTTGGGTCTCCTGATGACTTCAAATTCTTCGTCGATCAATGTCACCAAGCTGGTTTAGGTGTTGTTCTGGATTGGGTTCCAGCGCACTTCCCTAGTGATGATCACGGCTTAGCCAATTTTGATGGAACACCTTTGTTCCATGATCCAGATCCACGTCGTGGTTGGCATCAAGATTGGAATTCGTACATTTATGATTTAGGCAAAGAGCATGTGCGTCGTTTCTTGGTTGCAAACGCACTGTACTGGTTCGAACAATTCCATATCGACGGCATTCGTGTTGATGCGGTTGCTTCGATGTTGTACCTCGATTATTCGCGTAGCCATGATCAATGGATTCCGAACGCAGACGGCGGTAACGAAAACTACGATGCCATCGCAACCCTTAAGTGGATGAACGAAGAAGTTTACAAGCACTTCCCGAATGCGATGACGATTGCTGAAGAATCGACGGCTTTCCCTGGTGTTTCAGCCCCAACCTTTATGGGTGGTTTAGGCTTCGGATTTAAGTGGAACATGGGTTGGATGCACGATAGTTTGTCTTACATCCAAGAAGATCCAATCAATCGTAAATATCACCACGATACAATTACCTTCCCATTGGTTTATGCACACAGTGAGAACTATGTATTGTCTCTATCTCACGATGAGGTGGTTTATGGTAAAGGATCTATTCACGAAAAAATGCCTGGTGATGAGTGGCAGCAAACGGCAAATCTACGTGCTTACATGGGTTACATGTACGCGCAGCCGGGTAAGAAGCTGAACTTCATGGGTGCTGAATTTGGTCAGACGGCGGAATGGAACCACGATGATCAACTGCAATGGTTCTTGCTAAATTATGAACGTCATCAAGGTGTTCAGCGCTTAACGAAAGATTTGAACAATCTGTACCGTTCTGAAGCCGCAATGCATGATCTTGATTTCGACCCTAGAGGTTTCGAATGGCGTCTACAGGATTCAGCTGAAGCGAGTATCTTAGCTCATGAGCGTATCAGTGAATCAGGCGAGCGTGTATTGGTGGTTTCAAACTTTACCCCCGTTCCTCATGAGCACTTCCGCTTAGGTGTTCCAGCACAAGGTCAGTACTCTTTGTTATTGAATACAGACTCTGCGGATTATGCAGGCAGTGGCTTTGAAGTGAAGCCGGTTGCTAAGGTTGAATCAGTAGAAAGCGAAGGCTTAGACACATCGATTGAGCTGCGTTTACCACCGCTATCGACCGTTTTTTACAAGCTAAATTAGGTCTATAAGTTGAAGTAAGCGATAACTAAAAAGAAAATGGGAGCCGAAAGGCTCCCATTTTTGTATTTATAACGCTTGGTTTAATGCTGATTAAAGTTCGTGAGATAGAACATTGAACGTCCTACGACAGTCTCAAGGATTCGAACGGAATCAAGCCCAAAGCTATTAAACATTATCTCGCGGAATTGACCATCTGAACTGATGTTAAACTGTTCAGGGCTCTTGACCTGGGAGGCATGGAAAAACATCAATTTGATCACGAATCGAAATTGATCATTATCTAGAGCGTTTTGCCAAGATTGAATGAATACTTCTTCCGACGAGAACTCTAGATTCTCTATAACAATTGATAGCATGTGTTGGTGTAACGCTGATCGGATAGCGCGAGTCGATGGATAATAGCCCTGAAGCGTCGTCAAACTAATGCCAATTTCTTGAGCAATCCTTGCATAAGTTAGTGCTTCATGTCCTTCAGCCAGAAAAAGGTTTAGTACGATCTCGTCGTAGTGCTTTTGATTTTCTAGTTTCTGTACTTGAGTAATTCGAGCCATTACAAATCTCTATTGAGTGTAACATTCTGTAAACATGTATATTAAGAGTTTCTAAATTAGATTTCAAACCAAAGACGTAAGTAAACGGTCAGTTTATCGTCAAAAATAGTCAGTATTGAGTTATTGGTTCAATTGTTAATCAGATCTTGGCACACATAAAAACACCGCCCTATTGAGCGGTGTGTAATTTTAAGTCGTTGTTTGTATGTGGTAAATGAAAACTTAGAATGGATACCAAAACAATTCAGGTTCAAGAATGCGTTTCGCTATGGCCAACACCACAATAAAAGCAATGACACTCAAACAAACAAAGTCGATACGTTTCAAAGGCGCATAGCTATACCAAGTACGTGCCTTGTGTCGGCCAAAACCGCGAAGCGTCATTGCATTTGAAATCTCGTCTGCGCGGTCTAAGCTAGAGAAAATGAGCGGCCCTAGAACCTTAGCCACGTTTTTGATTCGAGTTATTAGGGGCGCTTTCTTCGAGAGTTCTACACCACGAGCTTGCTGAGCATGCATGATATTGATGAAGTCCTTCTTAACTTCTGGCAAGTAACGCAGCGTCAAGCTTACCGCATAGGCGATCTTGTACGGAACGCCGATACGGTTGAGGCTCGCGGCAAACTCAGTCGGGTGCGTAGTGAATACGAATATTAACGCTATCGGGAACATACTCATGTACTTGAGCGTGACCGTGACTAAGTAAAACAGAGTCTCCTGGCTCAACGAGTAGTTACCCGGTAATGTCAGTAATACAGTTTCGCTACCGATGAGCTCAGTGCCTTGCTGCGGAGCAAGCAGGAACATGAATAAAGCATTTAGACTTAAGACACTCGCCGTACCTAATAACAAAGGCTTATACACGCGTATAGGCACATTGGTGAGCTTTAATAGGTATAAACCAGTCATAATAAGCAGCGTAATCAATCTCAGGTCGAACGTAGTCAATACCACGGTTACCCAAGCTAAGAAGAGTGCAAATTTCGTGATGCCATTTAATGCGTGCAGGGGGGATTTGGTATCAATGTAGTTGATGCCGAATTTTACTTTTGATGCGTTCATAGAGAACTTCTCTCGTAGTCGATGAAGTACTGCATAAACGCATTGGTATCGTCGATTTTCATCATGGTCGCGAGTTCATAAATACTGGTGGTACAGAGGTTTGCACGCTCTAGAAGCGATGGCTGACTAAACACTTCCGTCATGGCTGCATTGGCAATAAGCTTGCTGTCAGCGATTACGATCGAACGTGTGGTGTACTCTAGAACGAGATGCATGTCGTGTGAGATGATCACCACAGTAATACCCAAATCGCGGTTAAGCTTTTGGATGAATGCCAGCATGGATGTGTAGTTACGGTAGTCTTGACCTGCTGTCGGCTCATCCAAGATGAGGAGTTCAGGTTCCAACACTAAGATAGAAGCGATGGTTACACGCTTTTTCTGACCGTAGCTCAAAGCTTCGATAGGCCAGTGACGGAATTTACTCAGCCCACAAAGCTCAAGAACGTTCTCAACTTTTTCTTTGATCTTATCTTCTGAAACGCCACGGTTACGAAGACCAAAAGCAATCTCGTCAAAAATCATATGATGCGAGATCATATGATTTGGGTTCTGCATTACCACACCGACCTTTTGGCTTCTTTCGAAGATAGAAAGCTCAGATAAGTCTTCACCATTTAGATAGGAAGATCCTGAATCGGCATCGATCACACCCATGATGAGTTTGGTGATGGTAGATTTACCCGAGCCGTTCTTGCCCAGAATCGAAACAAACTCGCCTTTGCCAATCTTGAAGCTCACATCTTCGAGTGCGTTCTTCTCGCCATCGTAAGAATAAGTCAGACCATGAACTTCGAGTAAAGGCTGATACTGCTTTTCTGCAGCTGGGGCAGGGCGGTCAGCAAACCAAGCTTGAACTGCTGGGCGGAACCTTTTGTAATCCAAAGCTTTGAGGTTTGACAGCTTATCTTCGCAGGTTAGTGGGGCTTTCGCCGCTTTAAGCGCGGATAAGTAAAGAGGCTCACGAATACCGTGCGTATCAAGTAACTTAGACGCTAAAATTTCATCGGGAGTCATATCCGCGACGATTTCACCGCGCTCCATTAAGATCACACGATCGATATCACGATGCAGGACATCCTCAAGGCGATGCTCGATAATCACGATGGTTTTGTTGGTTTCTTTATGCAGTTGGTCGATGATCTCAATGGTTGCCTTACCTGTTTTAGGGTCAAGGCTTGCCAGAGGCTCATCAAACAGCAAGATATCAACGTCATCAACTAAGATACCCGCTAACGATACTCGCTGTTTTTGACCACCAGATAGGTCATGAGGAGAGCGCTCAAGCATGTCCGCTAGGTCAACCATTTTTGCAGTCGACTTAACTAACGGGTACATGTCAATGTTCGACATCAACTGGTTTTCTAATGCGAATGCGATATCTTCACCGATACTCAAACCCACAAATTGGCTGTCAGTATCTTGCAATACTGTGCCTACCTGCTCGGTATAGTCGTGCATCGAAAATTCAGAGATATTCTTGCCGTTGATCTCTAAAGAGCCAGTTACCTCACCTTTAATTGCATGAGGTATTAGGCCATTGAGACATTGACCTAGGGTAGATTTACCACTGCCACTTGGTCCAATAATGACGATTTTCTCTCCTTTCTCTATCCTTAGATTGATATTTTTTAGCGTCGGTTTATCTAGCGACTCATATCTAAAAGAGAAGTTCGAAAATGCTATAGTCATTATCGCTTATGCCTCAGTCAGGTTGCGGCTTTGTCTGTTGCGTTTAGCGACTGATTTTAGGATCAGGAAGCCCACAACAGCGATCAGAACGGTGTTACCCGCTGCGATGATAGACAGTTGAGTGAAGACTTTAGTAAACGGTTCTGCGTATAGGATAGTGTCTAGGAACGCGGAACAGCCGTAGCCTACAACGTTACCTGCAAGGGCAAGTACCACGAACAATACAAAATCTTTCATTGGCAGTTCGCCTTGTTGAAGACGGTTCTTAGTCATCATAGGGAACAAGCCGATAACCATGCCTACAATACCTGAGCCTAGTACCCAAGTTAACCATACGCCCCAACCAGCAAATAAATCTGTTACCCAGTGACCAATAAAGCCAACCAAGAAGCCAACGATAGGGCCGAACAAAACAGAAAATAGTGCTAAGACTGCCATTGCTGGTTTCAATGTCGTGTTCGCAAACACTGGGACACCAAACATAGGTAAACCACCAATGCCGTACAGTGCCGCGCCAATGGCGATAACGACCACTGTTTTAGCTGAAAAGTTCATAGATAACCTCGAATACTGAAAGATAAAGCATGATAAAGAACGAATATTCGCCATTATTAATATGTGTCTCAATGAGAACGTTTTTTGGGCAAATATAAAAAATAAGGCGCGCATTATACAGTAGAACCCTTCCATAAGGGAAGGTAAGTGTCTAGATGTCTAAAATTCCATCTGAACACCTAAATATCGTGTAAAAAGCGCAATTTTACGGTTAATCAAGCAACAAAAAAGCCAGAGCGGGTCTGGCTTTTTCATTCGTCTTAACAATGTGTTAAGCGGGATCGTCGTATATCTATGACCATTTAGTGGTCTAGATATAGTTAGTGGTCGAGATATAGATAGTTTTGCCAACTCTTCATGCGAATAAGGACCTTACGCATGATAGACACGTGAGTGAAGCTGTCAGAATAAACGGCAACTTCAACCGCGGTACCCATAGGTAAATGGTAGTCAGACAGATCATCAGTGATGCTCAATTTAACAAACACACGACCACTGGTACGCAATGCGTCAGTACCTAGAAGCGCGCCTCTAGCTTGGAATTGGCTCTCACCAATAGCTGGAATCACTTCATCAATACGTCCTTTAAATACTTTTCCTGGCAATGCTCTAAATAGGAACTCAGCTTCGTAACCCGGTTGTAGGCGCTGTAGCGAGTTTTGTCTAAATGCAGCGGTATAGAACTGCTCCTCTGTGTGAACAAACGTCATCACGGGAGCTAAAGGAAGTGGAACTGCCATTACACCCGGGCGTAATGCTAGTTGCGTAACGTATCCGTCAGTGGGAGCTCGAACCACGGTTTGTTCTAAATCAAACTGAGCTTTACGTAATTCAGCCAATAAGCTTAAAACCGCTGTATTCTCGCCACCTATTTCAGAGTCCAAGGCGATCTTTGTTTGTTCTAGGTTTGCATCTGCAACTTTCACGGCCGCTTCCGATGCTTTGTAAGCTTGTCTGCGAGTATCCAATTGTTGCTCGGTAAAAGCGCCACTGTCGTAACCACGCTTGTAACGAGAAAACTCACGTTGGGCTTTATCTCTTTCCGCGATGGCTTTGATTTTTGCAGCCTCTGCTTCAACCACTTCAGATTCCATTCCAAGAGCACCTTGGCTTGCTTCTTTTACCTTGGCTTCTAACCTTGCGACTTCAGCTTCGAATGGAACTGGGTCTATTTTGAAAAGAATATCCCCTTGCTTCAGAGGTTTGTTTGCTTCTACTGGCACTTCGATAACTTTACCCCTAACGCCTGAAACGACTGGCGTTGTTGAGTAAACTTGGTTACCGATTTGTGTAAATGGATGGTTGTAGTTCATTAGTAGAATTAGGGTACCTACTATGATCACACCTCCAAGTACGGCAGTAGGTACTGTCCATTTATTTAGCGGTATATTGAACACCTTGAAAATGGTGATACAAAGTGCCGCATAGGTCATTATCAGCAGTAAATCCATTACTTAGCCTCCTGATCTTGAACGTTGTTTGTCTCTTTCTCTGGACTGCTTTGTTCAGCACCTGCTTGCTTGAGCTGTGCGATTTCTTCCTGAAGAGTACTCACTTGATCGATGAGAATATCGACGCGATGATGAATATCGTGTTGTTCTTCTTCTAATTTAGCGAAGCCCCAACCACGATCTTTGCGCCATAATGTTGCCCAAATCCAAAGAAATGGCCAAATAGTATGTAAGGTGAATAGGCTAACCCAGCCTGAGACGTGAATAGCATCTTGATGAGGGTGATTGCGTTCTTTCGCAATTTCATAGGGAATATCGTGAATAACGATGATGCCGTAAAAGATTACTAATGCTACGAAAATAAGTAAGCCGAGCGCAAAGTAGTCTAAAAACATAACAGATCCTTGTAATGTTAGATATTAGTTATAAATATACTACGCTATCATCCAAGTAATTGTTATAAAAATGATTTACCGAGTTGAAAATAATGTGTTGTCGCTTCTAATGCGAATAAAAGCATTGATGAATCTTATAAAATCTCATCGCGTTTGAAGAGGCTATTTCGGCTTTCTAGTTGGTATTTCAGCTGAAATGATGACAGCTACGATTCTAAATGACGTGCATAACCACAAGGGATAAATACGGATGTATATAGGTGAATTGGCGGCCATTGGCGCTGCAATTGTGTGGGCATGTGCGACATGGATCTATGGGCAATTTGGACATCGCTTCTCTGCGATGCAATTGAACATTGTTAAGGGTGTAGTAGCCTCTGGCATGATGCTGTTGGTCATGCCGTTAATACCGATGCCTGAATTTGAATTGAGCACCAACCATTTTCTGATATTGGCAATTTCAGGTGTGATTGGTATTGCGATTGGAGACAGCGCCTATTTTGCGGCGTTGAAAAGAATCGGTGCCAATAAGACGCTGTTACTGGAATCTTTAGCACCGCCTCTTTCTGGTGTGCTGGCACTCATGTTTCTTGGTGTCGCATTAACGTTGCAAAGTTGGCTCGGTGTCGTGATTACAACACTAGCAGTGACCTTCGTTGTCTTCCAACCATCAAAATCGGCGAGCGGTGAATCGAATGACAAAGCACAGTGGGGTGGCATTGGTTATGGGCTTGTGGCGAGTGTTTGTCAGGCATCCGGTGTGGTGATTTCTCATTACGCGTTAGTAGCGGGTGATATCCCACCATTATTAGGTGCACTGATTCGTCTCACGATAGGTGTGTTTGCCGTAATGCTGATTATCCCTTTTTTTGAAAAGAAGCCGTATTCATCGATAAAAAGAGATTTATGGGCGATGACTAAACTCGACAAGCTTTGGTTGTTAGGGGCGATATTTGTCGGAACCTTTTTGGCATTGTGGCTTCAGCAAGTTGCATTGAAGAATGCGAACCCTGCGATTGCACAAACATTGATAGCGACCAGTCCGGTCTTTATTTTGGTGATTTATGCGATTAAAGGGGAGAAGGTGTCAAAGCAAAGCGTCATAGGGACGCTTGCTGCCCTTGCTGGAATATCTCTGTTCTTTTATCAATAAGATGCAGGCTTGGCTACAGAGCTACAGAGCTACAGAGCTATAGAGTCACAGAGCTACATGCCACTACTCTGTACACACTTGATTACGGCCGTTGGCTTTAGCTCGGTATAGCGCTTTATCGGCACGATAGAAGGTACGCTGAGTATTCTCTCCGTCACGATGTAAAGTGATACCGATACTTACGGTCAAACCGCGCTCCCCAAGTATCTCATGCCAACCGAATTGGAAGATGCGCTCTCGATAATTTTCAGAGTGCATTTCTGCTTTAGGAAGATCAGTGTTCTCAAGAATGACGAGGAATTCTTCTCCGCCAAATCTGACACATGACGCGCCTCTAAACTTAAAGTATGAACGTAACTCTTGAGAAACGCTGACAATCGCTTTATCACCCACTAAGTGGCTTAATTCATCATTGATAGACTTAAAGTGGTCGATATCAACAACCATTAATGCGAAAGGTGCTTCGTGAAGCAGCAGGTCTTTTAGTTTCACATCTAACCATCGACGGTTGTGTAACCCGGTCAGTGGGTCGGTGAAAACATCTTGTTGTAGTTGAGCAACTGTATTCTTGTGTTGTTCAGTCGTCTCTTTGAGTTCTCTATTTTCTTGTTCAGAGAGAATGAGTTTGAGTTGTAACTCAAAACGCGATAGGCGGCGTAGTTGGCTTGCACCAAGTTCGCTGATCGGGATCTGCTTCATCAGATCCGTTTCAATTCGGTAACCTTTTTTCTCATAGCTTAGAGCTTCTTGAAAACGGCCCTGATTCATACATACGTCACTCAAAGAGTCATAGAAACGCTTCGCAAGCACTGGCGATGAGTAGGCTTTTACACGTTTGTCTGTGCTCGACAAAATCATGCTCGCATAGTCTTGCTTTCCGGTTGCACTTAGGCAATGTGCTAACTCGAGACGAGTCATGGTTGCGAGCCAGCTTGCTTGAGTGCTGTTGGCTGGGTATTGAACTTTTGATAGGCAACGTAAGGCTTCATGGTATTTTTTCTTAGCACGAAGCACTTTCGCTTGGTAGAGCAATATTTGAGCTGTGAGCAACTTGTCACTCACTAGAATACTTAATTCTTCGCACTCATTCAGTAAATCGCTGGCCGCGGTAATGCGGTTGAGCAGAAGTAGGCTTGCTACCATATGCAGCTTGAATTTGAGGCGAAGTGAGCGACTGCTTATCGCGTGGTCTATACTGCTGATTTTTTGGTAATAGCGAAGAGCTCTGTTGTGATCACCATAGGCATCACACAGGTTCCCCATGCCTAAGATAGCCAATACATATTCATCGATATGGCCGTGTTCAACCGCAATTGTCGATGAGCTGACGAATTCATTCAGTGCCGATGTGTAATCACCAATTTCAACCAAGCGGTCGCTTAGGCTGGTCTTTACTGTGAGAATGTCTTCGATATCAACAGGAAGGTGGAGTAGGTCGAGTGCCAGCCTGAGTTCTTCGATACTGGTTTGATTTTGTTGTAACTCGGCACGGTACTCAGAGCTGATGATATAGCAGTGCGCTTGCTCAGTTTGCGTGGTCGAAACGTGCTGGCGAATGTGGTTCCAGAATATGATCGCTTCTTCACCCGATACCGATGAAGGGTCTAAACCAGCATCTGTGATCTTGCGTAATAGGGTTTCCATTATTCTATTACCTCAGCATCGTCTTCTTCTAATTGTTCAAGAGTGAACGGGAACGTCAAAATATCATTGAGGCTGACGGTAGGTCTCGAACCTTTTAATCCTTTTCTATGCCATGGATATATTTCTAGCATGGTGCTGAGAGTTTGGAAGGTTTGTTCTGCGGCTTCGCCTTTCTCTGAAAGCATCATAGCAACACGCTCTGAACTCAGCCTAGCGATGAAGTCGTTTTGATTACACAAGGTATGAGCAATCTCGGTACAGACATCTAAGTAATCGGTATCGACATGATGGAACATAATGATGCTGTGGTTCGAGCGCTTAAGTTCTGTCTTAAAGAGGACCAGCTTCTCCCACCAAAAGGTTTCAGAAACGACATAAGAGAGGTGCTTTTCAGGATCGTACTCATGCTGGCCACGAATACGATTAATCAGCTTTCGTGCTCTCTGTTCAAGCTGGCGTTTTGAACTGCGCGCTTTGTCTAAACCGACACGATTAGTTTGCTCTTTAAGCATACCGATGGAATATTGACGGTACTTTTTAAAGGCGACCAACGCAGCTTTGAAATCTTGGTTTTCTTCTGCAACCAAGGATTGTTGGTAACAAATCTGGCTAAGCAACTCACCATTATCGAATTCATTTGCAGAGTGTTCAGCGAGTTTCAGCAATTCTGCCGCATGTTCTGGTCTTTTTCTCAGGAGCTCCAATCGAGCTCGACTGATGTAAGAGTGCGCTTTCATCCAAACGAGGTTGTGTTCTACGGCTAGATTGTGCGCTTTGGCTGTCGCGCGCTCTGCATCATCTAGGCGTTCAAGCCCAAGCAGAGCAAGGCCTCGAAAGTCCCATACTTCGGCATGCCAAGTGTTATCTTTATGCTCTTTTAACGCTTCTTCTGCACCGTCGAGTACCGACAGCATTTCAACATAGTTGTTAAGCAGGTAGTAATCCCAAGCGAGCAGTATTCTTGCTTTGCCCTCTAGCCAACCAATGCGGCTGTTGTTAGCCACTTTAACGGCAAGCTGGTGGGTAGAACGTGCAAGCTTATATTCATGAGTCATTCGCCAGATGTTGCCAAGTCCAATGAGACATTCAATTTGAATCTCGACTTCATCAACCAGTGCAGATTGCTCTAAGGCATTGATCCAGAACTGTTGGGCGGAGTAATATTTGGCTTGTCCCCAGTACTGGAGCGCGTGTAAATGGAGGATTTCAGGGAGGAAAAGGTCGGTATCTAATCGGTTTTGGCGCTTGTAGGCTTCCTTGATGTACTTCAAACCTTTTTGGTAATCCATCAGGTTCCAGCTACACCTTGCCATTAACATTAACGACTGGATAGCACCCTCTTCAAACAGAACTTGCTCCGATCGGACTAGGCACTGTTGAGCAATCTCTAGGATCACCGATGGCTCAGAGTCGACACGAGTTTTGAGTTGTTCTAGTTCTGTTTCAAGAAGGTACTGATTTTTGTCCAAGAGTTAGATCCATAATTATCGAACATATTGATAACACAATCATTATAAGAGTGTGATTTGAGATAAGCACCAATTATCTTTCTTAGGGCCTTAAAGGAACATGTATCTTTTCCAATTATGGGTGTTACCTCATGTTGTTGCTTTAAAATCAATGAGTTCCCGAATAATTATCTAGAGGTCTGTTTCTATGAAAGTAGTTGCTTTAGGGTCAATGGCTGCTCTGCTACACCTAAGCGCTGCGCTGCCGTGAGCCCTTGCTTATCTTGGTAGCACAGATTGTGCCAAGCTCTAAATATGTCGAGTAATGGAAGAATGCCGCCAGGACGAAGCTTACGTCTGGGCTCATTGATGAAGCTATCAAATAACAGCTGGAAGCGTTGTTGATAGAACTTGGTTTGCTGAATTGAGGCAGTGTTAAACCACTGTTTTGGTTCTGGATTGTTACCCGTTAGGTAGCAAATACCTTTCTGGTTATCACCTTGATTTGCGATAGCCCAACGATCGCGCCACCAACTCATGTGAACGATGTCGATCTTTTCGAAACTTTGATCGTCTTGCCAGCCGGGATCTTCCTCTACATACATAAGGTCAATATTTTGACTCTGAATGCGCGGCAAACATACACTTAAAGCGGCAGATCTTAGTAATGGATCTTGTGGCATATAGATAGCGACATGCTTATCTTCATTACACATATCAAGCACATGTAGGAAGTGAGCATAAGAGGTATAAGGCGGTCGAATCAGCGCGCCTTTCGAAGGGTAGCTAAATGTGGTGAGGTTACCCATAGGATCCTCAACGTTACCTCTCGCTAAAATCACTTGGTACTGCTGTTCAATACGCTCTTTCAACTTGTCAGATGGCTGAGGTTGTTCGAGGTTCGCTTCTGATGAGTGATCTTTGGATACAAAACGCGCAACGTCATCGTAAGGATTGTGATCAACATTCCCTGAAGGCTCTTCATTTTGAGAATAGTTGACGTGTTGGCAAAGGATATAGCCAGAATGCGCCTCACCCGTTGCTATCCAAACCACACCATTGTTGCTTTGCGGTTGTAGACGTTGATAGTGAGAAGCGAATTGATAATCTTTGGCATGATTAACCCATCGTGCATCGATCATCGCTAATTTACGACGGCAACGGCTCGCGATGTGGTCAACATGATCATAGAAAGTCTTTGGGTTGATCTCTAGTTTTCTGCAGATTTCACGTACGGAATAGCCCATGAACAACAAGCCCATGAGGTTCTCTTGAAACTGAAGTTTTTTATTGGATCCAGACCACTTGTCAACGAAGGTTGATTGGCAGTCTTTGCATCGATAACGCTGCCTGTCACCGCTGTAACCGAAGGCATGATAAAGATGTTTGTGGGTGTGAACCGATAGGCCAAAGTTATCGCAATCATCATTGCGGCAAGCAGGAAGGCCATCGCTGTGAAGTTGTCTTAGGCGATGAAGTTCGCTTAACACTTCACGATTGTTAAGTAAGGGGGGGAAAGCTCCACATTCACGACAAACCATCGCCGGACGCTTAGGGTTTGCGTGTTGCAAAACATACCGTTTTGCATCGCTCAAGCCAAAGTTGTCACACGCCAATGTTTTACAAAAGTTGAGTTGCAAACCATCCGCATCTTTTGGCAGCTTGTCGTTAGACACGATCTCCCCCTCGGGATTATTTGAGCAGCCAAGTAAGCTTGGCTGCGGGGTAACGCTTTTCAATGTATCTTATTCAAGTCGTTAGATGTTGATTGCAGTCTCTAGAGCAACTTTCATCATGTCGTTGAAAGATTTTTGACGATCTTCAGAGCTTAATTTCTCACCACGGATGATGTGGTCAGACACTGTTAGGATGGTTAGTGCTTTAGCACCAAGATCCGCAGCAACACCGTAGATACCAGCCGCTTCCATATCAACACCAAGGATGCCTAGCTTTTCCATTTTCTCGAAAAGGTCAGCTTCTGGAGTGTAGAAAAGGTCTGCAGAGAATACGTTACCAACTTTAACTGGAACTTCTTGTGCACGTGCTTGGTTTACAGCTTCTTCTAGAAGACCGAAATCAGCGATTGCAGCGAAGTCGTGGTTGTTGAAACGAATGCGGTTTACTTTTGAGTCTGTAGAAGCACCCATACCGATAACAACGTCCATTAGTTTAACGTCGTCACGTACCGCACCACAGCTACCTACGCGAATAACGTTTTTCACGCCGTATTCAGCGATAAGCTCGTGTACGTAGATGCAGCATGATGGGATACCCATACCGTGGCCCATTACAGAAACTTTCTTACCTTTGTAAGTGCCTGTGTAACCAAACATGTTGCGAACGTCACAAACTTGCTTCACGTCATCAAGGAATGTTTCTGCAATGTATTTTGCGCGAAGCGGGTCGCCCGGCATAAGTACTGTTTCTGCGAAATCACCAGCTTGAGCATTAATATGAGGTGTAGCCATGGTCGTTCTCCAAAGTTTAAACGGTAATGATAGGAACAGGATTTAATCAATTACCGATTCTGTTGAATTGAATTCGTTTTGTTGAGGCAATATTAGCGAGTTAAAACGAGGCTCCATGAGACTTTAGTCACAAAACCGCTTTGCCATTATAGTTTTATTAATATTGATAACCAAATATGTTGAAAGCGTAAAGGCAATCGATTTTGTATGGGTAAATTGCACGATATTTAAAGATAAAGCTCGAAATCTAAATCTGTTGCATATTGTATTGGAGGCAACAATACGTTGTAGAGACGTTTGATCAGCGATAATCTAAACTTTGATAAAGAGACAAACCAAGGAATTGTATGTCGTATTGCGCTAACTCGACGCCTTCGCACTCGATGAAAACACAGTTACAGACGAAAACAAGGTTACATAAGCTAGCGTTGGTCGCTGTTAAATCCACATTGATTGCTGTTAAGTCCACATTGATTACGATTAGAACGACTTTGTTTGCTGTGAGAACAACTTTACTTGCTCGGGTAATCATTTTGCTTGCTGGCGCGATGACTTCGTCGTGGGTGTCTGCTGCAACTTTTGAGTTGCCACCAACAGAAAGCCGTATCGTGGGCAGAATACAGCAACACGAAGTTGCGGCGGGTGAAACCTTGGCGATCATTGCAAAGCAATACGATATTGGCTTTCTCTCTTTAATGGCGGCAAACAAAGGGGTCGATCCTTTTCTTCCTGCTGAAGGCTATGTGTTAAGCATTCCTAGCCGTTTGATTCTGCCGGATACTCCGAGAAAAGGCATTGTGATTAACCTTGCCGAGTTGAGGTTGTACTACTTTGAGCCTGAGAAAAATCAGGTGCATGTTTTCCCTGTCGGTATTGGTCGAGTAGGGCGTGATACTCCCGAGATGATCACTAAGATCAGCCAAAAAAGACCTAACCCGACCTGGACTCCTCCAAGCTCAATTCGCAAAGAGTACTTAGAAAAAGGGATTGAGCTACCAAGAGTGGTTCCCGCTGGGCCTGAAAATCCTTTAGGTGAATATGCATTGCGACTTGCTTATGGTGCTGGTGATTATTTGATACATGGTACTAATAAGGATTTCGGGATAGGTTTGAGAGTCAGTTCTGGGTGTATCCGTATGGAACCTAAAGATATCGAGTGGCTTTTTGAACAGGTTAATCGTGGTGAACAAGTCACAATAATCGATGAGCCTATTAAGGTGTCTTTGGAGCCAGATAGAAGTGTATTTGTTGAAGCTCACGAACCTTTGACGCGAAGTGATGGCTCTAAGAAATTACTGCAAATCCCTGTTGAACTAAAATGGTGGCTTGAAGACGCTGATCTTCCTAATTCAAAAGCCAAAGCAGTCATCTTTGCTCAAAATGGTGTGCCTGTTGAAATTGCACCGCCTGTGATTGAGTTCTAATTTGATCGGTTGTGAGTAAAGCCCAATAGCCTTCTTTTTCTTTCCCCTCAATAAAAAAACACCACCTCGAAAGAGGTGGTGTTTTCAATTTACTGCATGTATATACGTCTTTTGAAATCTACAGCTTCATTGAGTTTCTATCTCAATTACTTAGTGTAAGACTCAGCAATGTTATCGATACGGTCGTTAGCACGATCCGCTTCTTCTTTTGCTGCCATAGCCGCAGCTGATGCTTCTTGAGCTTTCATTTCAGCAGCCGCTTTGTCACTCTTAAGTGCTTCTACTTCGCTGCTTAGCTCAGCAACTTGGTTAGTTAGTTGGTCCATTTCTGATACTGCTGCTTCTTCAGGTTCTGAAGAACAACCAGCTAAAATAAATACTGAGGCTGCAGCTGCGATTAACGTCTTATTCATAAGAACTCCTTGCTTATTTATCATCAAAAGATGCGCTATACATTCTTTATCATATAGTCGCTTCATTAATGATTGTAGCGACTAATTTTTTAACTGCAAAAACAATAACTAAAGAAATTGCTAAATTTTTGAGGTAATTAGCTAAGCATCACGTTCTGTCTCATTTCTGAGATGAGGGGTTTCGAGGTCGTTTTGATACTACTTTGGAGAGTGGTCCCTTTGTTAGCAACGCATACAATATTCTAGTTAACATCAGATAAAAGGATAAATTTACTGTGATCTCTATCCTTATAAAGTACTTTCGCGGTATCATGTCATGTTAAATTAATTTTATTCAATACCATCATGACTGGAGAGTCCTTTGCACTTTAAAGATTTAGGCTTAGATAACCGCTTACTGAAGAACTTAAAACATTACGACTTCAAGAAAGCGACAGAGATCCAATCAAAAGCGATCCCTGTTGCTATTGCTGGTAAGGATCTATTGGCTTCATCAAAAACGGGATCAGGTAAAACATTGGCGTTTGTGTTGCCGATGATACATAAAGCATTAAAAACAAAAGCGTTTTCTGCTAAAGATCCTCGTGGTGTAATTTTGGCTCCTACTCGTGAGCTAGCAAAACAAGTTTACGGCGAGCTGCGTAGCATGCTTGGCGGTCTGTCTTACGAAGCCACACTTATCTTGGGTGGTGAAAACTTTAACGACCAAGTTAAAGCCCTGCGTAAGTACCCTCGTTTTATTGTTGCGACTCCAGGTCGTCTGGCCGATCACCTTGAGCACCGCTCACTGTTTTTAGATGGTGTTGAAACGCTAATTCTTGATGAAGCTGACCGTATGCTGGATTTAGGTTTCGCACCTGAATTGCGTCGCATTGCGAATGCAGCTAAGCACCGTCGTCGTCAAACGTTGATGTTCTCTGCGACGCTTGATCACGCGGAAGTGAATGGCATTGCAAATGAAATGTTAGACGCACCTAAGCGTATCTCTGTTGGTGTTTCTAACGAGCAGCACCTTGATATCACTCAGAAGTTCTACCTGTGTGACCATCTCGATCACAAAGAAGCGATCTTGGATCGTGTGATTGAAGAAGCTGAATACCGTCAGGTGATGATCTTCACTGCAACTCGTGCCGATACTGATCGTTTAACGGATAAGTTAAACGAGAAGAAGCTTAAAGCCGTTGCATTGAGTGGCAACCTAAACCAAACGCAACGTAACGCGATCATGAGTCAATTTGAGCGTGCGGTTTACAAGATCTTGGTAACAACCGATGTTGCTTCGCGTGGTATCGATATTCCAAACGTAAGCCACGTTATCAACTTTGATATGCCTAAGCATACAGAAGAGTACGTGCACCGTGTTGGTCGTACTGGTCGTGCGGGTAACAAAGGTGATGCAATCTCTTTGGTTGGTCCAAAAGACTGGGACAGCTTTAAGCGTGTTGAGCTTTACCTTCAACAAGATCTTACTTTCTCTGTGCTTGAAGGTCTAAAAGGTAAATTCAAAGGTATTAAGCCTCGTAAACCTGCTTTTGCTAAAGGCGGACCTGCGAAGAAGAAGACCAGCACCCAAGTTAAGAAAACGCCGAAGAAACCGGTTAAGCGTGATAAGAGCTTCCACCAAAATGTGGCTGTGGGTGATACCGTGTTTATCCCTAAGAAGAAAGTCGCACCAAAAGTGGACGACGAGTAATCAACTTGCGTGACCTAAAAGCTTAGCTTTGAAAGGTTGATGCAAATAAAAAACCGCCGATGATGGCGGTTTTTTTATACCTGTACTTCGTGTAAGCCCTTAGCTTCTGGTACTTACAGACGGTATTTGATGATACTCGACGAGGTTTCCTCGTTAGAAATCAAAGGTAGAGAACGAGTACGCCAAAATATGATCGGCAATGTATTTATGAGTCGCTGTAGTTGGGTGTGTCACGCCCCAGAATACATAGCTGTCTGAACCATAGGTTGCGCAATCATTAGTCAAGCTATGGCTTCGTAAGTAGTCTGCTGCTGAGCTTCTATTGATATCAAGACAGGCGTCACTCGCGTTTCGAAAGCCATGTTGTTTTGGGTCATCGGTAATGCTGGCGAACAATGCACTTGCATCGAACAACACCACGTTTTTCCCGTGGCTTTGGTAATACTCGGCCTGCGCCTTGATGAATTGGTTGAACTCTAAGATCTTGCCACGAACTTTAATGATCTCTTGCTCAGTCGAGTATTTGAATTGCGGCGCTTTGGTCGCATCGGGCAATGTAAACAGTAGAATATTACTCGCACCAGATTCCGTTAATCGGATTAAAGCGCTACTGAAATCAGCTTTCACATCAGCGACTTCTCGGTCGTAATTCATAAAGTCATTGAGGCCAAATTCTAGAGTAAATAGTGAATTTTCTGGGCGGTAGTTTTTAGCGACTTTCATGTAAGTTAGGTAAGAGGTGACTTGATCATAGACGCCAGTCAGTGCCACGTATTGATTGGTACCTGCTGCGCCACCGACGGCCCAGTTATATAGAGGAACGTCTTTGGCTTTTGCTAAATATTCGGTCCAAACCAAACCGTTTGAAAAGTGCCCTAGAAACCATGAGTTTGCATTTGGGAAAACCCATTGAGAGCCATTAAATAGGTTCCCAGTGTCAGAGAGGCTATCACCAAAAGTGACAATGCGATTAATGGTATTGGCTTGCACAGCGTTATCGTTGGTCCAGATGGAGTGATTGTAAGAGAAGCGGTTGTCTGCGGCAAAGTAGGTAATGTCAGCTGCGTCATGCTGGATGCCGAGAGTCTGTTCGCAACGTTGTTTGATTTCAGACTGTGGGGTATTACTGTAGAACATGTTCTTGAAAGAAACAGAAGACCACCAATATCCGTTGATCGTGTAATCGTCGCCGTTTTCTTTTTTCGCCCACTTCCAGTCGGTGGCTGCAGAGTCGTGCGATGCATCAGTTCGATACCAACATCGAACATAAGAATAGGTCTCAGAACCTTGTGTGCTGAGCACTTGTGCGGATGTCATCGATTCTGGTGTCGGTATGGAGTCATCAGCAGCATAAGCCCCAAATGGTATGGTTAACGCGAGTATTAAAGCCGTATTTTTCATCACTGTATTCTCTTTTGTATTTAGTGAGCCAAACAAAACGTTGTTGCTTGTTGCCTATTGTTTGTTGCCTCTTGCTTGTTGATAACTGGATAAGTAAATAACTGGTACGACCTATATCTAGAATCAATAATTCTCGTCAATACATTCAGGTTGTTGGCGTTTCATAATTGGTATAAGTATCAAATTTCCAACGACTTTCTGGTTGAAAAACAATCAAGTCGAAGCGAGGGATTTATCATTAATATTCGATTTTAGTGGGCTATGACTTGCCAGTTTGTCGCCGCAGATCTAAACGAGATAAATTGTTTTGTGAATGTTGGTTTTTATTTGGTCAAGATAATTGAAGTTATAGTTTCATGGTTTTTTTGTTAAATGTTAATTTAATCAATAGCTTATTGTGGTTCGGTGTCTGGTCTGATTCTATTTTTCTAATGTTCATCACAACTGTTTAATTCAAGTTCAACATCACAAATATCAAGTTGCTATTTTCTGTTTTATAAAATCATCAACTACGGTTCTTTTACTCATCAGAGGTCTAATCTGTTTAAGGAAAGAGCATTGAAAAAGATATTAATTTGGACGATAGCCTGTCTATCCAGTTTTGGCGCTTATGCCGGAACAAGCGCATCGGCATTAGAGGTCAGTGGATACACACAAACGAAATACCCCATTATGTTGGTACATGGTCTGTTTGGTTTCGATACATTAGCGGGTGTCGATTACTTCTATGGCGTACCTGAATCCCTAACCAAAGATGGTGCGAGCGTCTATGTAGCGCAAGTATCAGCGACCAACAGCTCTGAAGTGCGTGGCGAGCAATTGTTGGCTCAAGTTGAAACACTGTTAGCCGCGACAGGGGCAAGTAAGGTGAACCTAGTTGGTCACAGCCACGGCGGACCAACAGCGCGCTATGTGGCATCAGTACGTCCTGATTTGGTTGCTTCGGTGACGAGCATTGGTGGTGTTCATAAAGGCTCGAAAGTCGCCGACCTCGTGCGTGGAACCGTATCAGAAGGCTCAGCCGCGGAAGGTATTGCGGTTAAGTTGGCTGGTGGATTGACTACGCTTATCAACCTATTATCTGGCGGAACGGATCTTGATCAAGATGGCCTTGCTTCCCTTGAAGCGTTGACCACCGAAGGTTCGCTTGCATTCAATCAGTTTTACCCTGAAGGCGTTCCGACGTCTGCGTGTGGCGATGGTGAATGGCAAGCCAATAACGGTGTTTATTATTATTCATGGACAGGATCCTCCACTTTCACCAATCTTCTCGATCCTACCGACGGAGCGATGACAATCCTTGGCTTAGCATTCAATGAACCTAATGATGGTTTAGTGGGAGCATGCAGCGCGCATTTGGGCAAAGTGATTGGTGATGATTACAAAATGAATCACCTAGACGAGATTAATGGGTTGTTGGGCATCCATCATCTCTTTGAGACCGATCCCGTGACGCTATATCGCCAACACGCGAATCGATTGAAGTTGGCTGGCCTGTAGGTCGCACTGCCCAAAAGTTAAGATCATAAGGAAAATATAATGAAAAAGACCGCCATTTTGTCGATAACTACGATAGCCCTGATGAGCACAGCGGCGGTCTTTTTATATGTAACCTTTTTGCCCGAACAAACAGACAATCTAAATTTAAACAACAAACAACAGAACGCCTCCTCACTAAAGGTTACCTCTCAACAAGATACCGAAATCGATAATGCATCAGCCAAAGACATGATGGAATATTTCGTGTCAGGCAATACCGAATTAACCCTTGAAGATATTCGTGACAATGTGGCAAAACACCACGAGCAATCACAAGCTACGATTGTCGATGAAGCACTGTTTGCCAAGTATCTTGAGTACAAGTCGGCACTGACATCATTGGACGTGCAATTCGACACCACATCCATTTCCGCTGATGACTTACGTGCACTGAATCAAGCTCTGCTCGATCTCCAATCTCAATTTTTCAGTGAGAGCGAGATAAGTATTCTATTTACCCATGACAACAGAATGAGGGAAATCGCTTTAGAAAAGTTACTTCTGAAACAAGAAGGGCTAGACGAGCCGGAATATCAGCAAAGGCTTGAGTCTTATCTATCTGAACAGCCAGATTACGTTCAAACGAGCCATCAAAATCAGGTATTACTCCCACAGCTATCCAGTTCAGAAGGTCTAGATGAACAAGGCAAATACTTGAAGAGAAATGAGCTGGTCGGCGAAGAAGCGACACAGCGGCTCGAAGCGCTTGATCAACAAAGAGAGAGCTTTGAAGGAGCTTTAGAAATATACTTTGTTGAACGAAATGACATTTTGAATGACTCAGCACTCTCAGAAATTGAACAAAAAGAGACGATCTCCCAGCTTAGAGAAGCTCATTTTCAGCCACAGCAGCTGAGAAGGGTAGAAGCGATTGAAAGAATCAGAGCTGCTGAGAACGGTCAGTAAGGTTTGCTGAGCTAACGACGTTAGCCAAATTTTCAAAATTGCCTTAGTGGAGATAGTCGCTTCACAAACTTAGTAAACGTTTGCTTATTCTGTAAATGGTCAATTTTCTGATTGAACTAAACACTATCGACTGATTTATCAGGCTTATCTAAATATAAATTCCTTCCATGATTACAATAGTAATCCATCATTAATTGATGCCCATCTCGTGATTAATCTCACATAATTATGTAAATGATAATTGATCTCATTATCGTTTAGGTGCAGTATACGCGAAATTTATTAAATTAGCGTATGGATTTGTTGTATTTATGAAAGCGTGTGTGTTGTTAGCTTTTGCGCTCTTACTGACGGGAGCGGTTAGCGCATCTGATCAGTTCTCTTGGCTCAGAGATGATTCTCGTAGTGCAAGTAAAGTACTCAATTATCTTAATCAACAGAATGATAAAACTCAGTTATATCAAGAACGTATTCGATCTCTGAGTGAATCCCTACAACAGAAATGGCAAGACAATCGCCCTGAACGCGCCGATAAACCATGGCAGGAAATCGGTGGTTACGAGTATGCGATCCTAAATCACAAAGGCAAAAGAGCCTTGTTGTCCCGATTAGTTGGGAGTGAGGATTTGACCGAGTTGCTTAACATTGATGCTCGTTCTGCCGAGCATGATTACTATCAGTTAGGTGATTGGGCACTCGACTCAACTAAAACCAAGCTCGCGATAGCAGAAGATATTACGGGCACTGAACAGTATCGAGTGAGTGTTGTTGATCTTAAAACTCAGCAAGTCACATCAGTAGCTCAAAATGTAGACAGTTCGCTGGCGTGGTCGAAAGACGGTCAATCCCTGTATTTGATTCAACTTGAACAACAAACTTCGAGACCATATGCGCTAACAAAATACTTCTTAAATGAGTCAAAGCCGATTCAATTAACGGAAGAGGTGGATTCCGCTTGGTTGCTTTCGTATTACCTTTCTAGTGATACGCAATTTGCTGTGGTTCAGGCAAACAGTGAAAACTCGAGCGAGCAACGTTTGTTAAACCTTGATAGCGGCGAAGTTTCTGAACCACTTTTACCACGCAAAGCGGGAGTGGAATACTACGTTGATGTTGCGGGTTCTATGTTGTTTGCCAACAGTAATCACGAGCGCAATGATTTTGCTTTTTACTCTGCACCACTTACTCAGGCTACACATATCAACCTTTGGCGAACGGTTTTTGAACCAACGGACGAATCTAGAATCAGTAACTTCTATTTGTTTGAGTCTGGCGCTGTTGTTGTGAGTCAGATTGGCGCGTCTCAATCTTTGCACTTCTTCGATAATGACAATCGCTATCGCTCAAGCCAGTTATTGGCTGACGCAGGCCAAGTTGCTTGGGTAAGCCAAGTGGGCGACTACCAGAGTAACAAATTACATATTCGCAGTATGTCTTTGACTCAGCCAGCGAAGTGGGACCGGTTGAATACTGATACTTTACAACGAGAAGGCTTCTCTCAAGACTATTACCCTCAATACCAACAATCAGCGTATCAAACCGAGCAAGTTATGGTGAATTCTGGTGGGGTAACGATTCCAGTCACACTGGCTTATCGCAAAGACAAATTGACTAAGACCTCTCCAGTGTTTTTGTATGGATACGGTGCTTATGGCATGACGATGAAGCCCTACTTTATGTCCCAAATCATTAGCCTACTTGATGAGGGTGTAATTTATGCGATTGCACATGTTCGAGGTGGTGGCTTCTATGGTGACGCTTGGTATCAAGCAGGTAAGGGAATTAAAAAAGAAAATGCCATCTTGGATTTCATCGCCGCTGCTCGTGATTTGACTGCATACAATCTCGGTAAGCGCCCTATTTATGCGATGGGTGGAAGTGCTGGTGGCACTCTTGTTGCTGCAGCTTTAAATCAGGCTCCTGACTTGTTTGATGGTGCTGTCCTTAAAGTGCCCTTTGTCGACGTTGTGAACAGCATGTCTGATTCTGCATTACCTTTAACGGCTCAGCAGTACGGTGAGTGGGGCAACCCAAATATCGCCGATGAATTGAAGGTAATGCAGCAATATGACCCTTATCTGAATCTTAGCGAGCAAAACTACCCACCAATATTGATTCAGGTTGGCCTGAATGACCGCCGCGCACCTTATTGGGAAGGGGCTAAGTATTACGCAAAACTCAGTGAACTTACGACTGGAAGCGGCCCTTACCTATTATCGACAAATTTTACTCAAGGACACTCGACAGACAGGCGACAGTCCCAATCGCAACAAGCGTTTGAGTACGCATTTCTTTTATCACTTACCCTGAAAGACATTAAAGCGGAGCAGTAAATGAAGCTTTCCCCCCTATCAGCGGCAGTACTGAGTGTACTTGCTGCCAACCTCGTGCACGCTGAATCTGAGGTTTATCACTTTGAAGAAGTGATTGTAACAGCCAATAAAATAGAGCAACCATTATCTGAAGTCGCGGGCTCAGTTGCCGTGATTACTGGTGAAGATCTAGAAAGAAAAGGCGCAACGGAGCTTTATGACGCAATAAAGAGCGAGCCTGGAGTCAGTGTTTCTGGGGGAGCTGGTCGCGCTCAGAATATTACGATTCGTGGTATGTCGGGCAATCGAATTGCTATTGTAAAAGATGGGGTTAAGTCGTCGGATGGCTTTGGCGCAGAAGATCTGAATGACAAGGTTGGAAGAAACTCATTTGATATGTCGAATGTGAAAAGCATTGAGGTTATCAAAGGGGCAAGCTCTTCAGTTTACGGCTCCGGTGCTATTGGTGGTGTTGTGGTTGTTAAATCGATGCAGCCTGGGGACTACTTAAAAGATAGCGACTTTTATAGCGATGTTTCAGGAACCTATACGGGCATTAGTAATAAATATAAAGGCGCCACTAACCTTGCATTCCGTTCAGGAAATGTAGAAAGCCTAATTAGCCTTGCTTATTGGGATGGGGGAGAAACGCGCAACTACAATGAAGATTTATATAACCGCTCTATCGATGGGATTAGTGGTGCTTACACGCTGAATTATTGGGCAAGCGATGCTCTGATGCTGAAGGGTAACGTTGAATATTATAAAGAAAACCTAAGTAGACAAGAAGGTATTGCTAAGATTCAGAAAGACGGCGAGTGGAAAACGGATGATTTCGATCAGCAAGCATACACTGAGTCATTTACCGTTTATGTTGGGGCAGAATATTTCCCTATCGATTCTTGGTTTGAAGAGCTAGACACAAAAGTTTATTTGCGTAGTACAGTTGCTGATGAAAATGTTAATGCATTGATATCACAAGAGCAAAATAATATTACGGTGCAGCGTCGCTTGATCGACGATCGCCATTTTACCGATGAAGTGATCGGTGCTGATGCAGATTTTATTAGTTCTTTTACACAAAAAAATGTGAACCATACTATCTCATATGGTTTGAGTTTTGACACAACGTTTTACGAACGTCCAAGTAGCGCAACAACCTTAGATTGGAACGGTTTGAACAATAAAGATGCAAAACCGTTCGCCTCTGCGCGAGCTTATGTATTTGCTGGTTATGTACGTGATGTGATTGAAATTGACCGTTGGACCGTCACTGCTGGGGCTCGTGTCGATTTACATCGCCTGACTCCTGCGTCAGGAAATACTATCAATGGTTACACCGTTGAAGATAAAAACAGCACAGAGCTATCACCTAGCTTGTCTATAGGTTATCAAATCACCGATTCTTTGAACTCATATATTTCATATAACCACGGTTTTAGAGCGCCAACTTACGACAAAATTTACGGTTTTCAAAATCATGATTTTGTACCCATCACGCCTTTCCAAATTATTCCGAATATGGATTTAGAAGCGGAAACCAGTGACACCTTTGAAATAGGCAGTAAGTACGATAATGGTCGTACTCAATTCTACACTGCGGTGTTCTATCAAAAGTTTGAAAATTTTATTGGTGTGAAACAAGTGACGTCCGACCCTGACACGGATACAGGTAACTACTTTAAGCAGTTTCAGAATATTAATGGAGTCGAGACATATGGTATTGAGGCTTCGATTGCACATCAATTTACAGAAAATTGGGGGGCCAGTACTCAATTAGGTATTGTGGATGGTGAAGATGGTAACGGAGATAAAATCCGTACCTTAACACCGTGGGAAGGTAGTGCAGAGCTTACTTATGACAACCAAGCATTCTCTGCTTATACGATGGTGAGTTGGGCACAGGCGATGGATAAAGTGCCGGAATGCGAAACCGATATAGGTCTTGCTGTCGAGTGTGCGACGACTGCTGGTTGGGCGAGTGTTGATATGGGAATGAGCTATGCGTGGGACTTTGGTTTAAGTCTTAGTGCGAACGTCATTAACCTGTTCGATAAAGAATACGTTCGCTATCAAGATGTTGCCGGCATCATTGACAGCCAAAAACTGTATTCAACAGAGCCGGGTCGTTATTTCACTGTTAACGCTAAGTATGTGTTTTAAGGGCTCAGTATGATCAAATCACCTTTATGTGTCGCCATTTTATTGGCTTCACTACCGAGTGTTGCGGCGCAGTGGGATTACCCTCAAGGTAATACGTTAGTTGCCAATCAACAGGAAGCTCAAACTTACTTAGAACAAGCCTATCCTAGTGTGGGTAGTTTGCAATTTCGCTATTCAAACCAGTCTAAGCTTGGTCATCATTACAATTTTGATGTATTTGAAAATGGTGTCTATCAGCAGCAAAGAACTGTGGTGTTAACGACTGATAATGATCATCAAGTATCACGTGTTTTCAAAAGTCTTGAAGACACGGTTATCAGAAATGGGCAGCCAACAACTGCAGCTGAGCTTGAAGCTCCTCGTCAGTTGGAAGCACAAAGACCGCCAGCTCTAGTTTCTGGACAGGTTGTGCAAGCAGAGCTAAGCATCTTCAGTCCTGATTTAAGAACGATGGATAGAAGTGCGCCGCCTGAAACCTTGCTAACAGATATCAGTGAATACCCACATCCTCCTCAATACATTTCCAAGGATGTTGAGGTGCTTAGCCACAGCGGTGGCATTTATCTGACCAATAGCAGAGTGTCTCAAGTGGATGCTGTAGCTTTAGTGACGGTGAATCACGAGACCGGTGAAATAACAAACCGAGATGGTCAGAGCTTTCTTCCTGCAGAAGGAGTGACGACATTCGTAAGTCTAGCTGAGCTGAAGCAGGTCGATTGGCAAGATAATAGATTTGCTCAAGTGATGGCGTTTGCACATCTTGACCAGTCATTAAGTTACCTGAACCAATTAGGTTTTTCTCTATTTGATGGACCTTTAGAGTTTGATGGCAGAGGTTTATCGGCGGATAACTCTACTTACTATTACGGACCCAAAGCGGCGTTGTTTGGCATTGCTGGTGGATCCCCTGATGCCTTAGATGCTGATGTCATTATTCATGAGCTTGGCCATGGGATTCATTACCAAATCGTTAAGGATTGGGCTTATGGACACACTGGTGCAATAGGAGAAGGTTTTGGTGATTATTGGGCTGGTACCTTTAGTTTCCGTACTCAGTTTGAAAATGCACAAACTCAAGGGCAAGAGTTTGAAATCGATACCGTCTTTAACTGGGATGGGTATTTTGGTGTCCGTAATACTACCCGCAGTTTATGGAACCAAAGAGCGCGATATTTTCAACATGCTGAATATAGACCTCACGAAAGTGTGGCTGGAGAGCTGGGTGATGAACTATGGTCTACGCCCTTATTCCAAGCATTAAAAAGTTCTGTTGAATTGTACGGCCAAGTTGGCTTCCAAGAATTCGACACCATAGTTTTAGAGTCTATGTATGGATTAGGACGCGGATTGAAAATGCATGATCTAGCGGAAAATGCCATTTTTGTCGCCCAAGAATTGTACCCAGAACGCCGCTACGCCGAGGTGTTGAAGGAAAAATTTGCCGTTCATAATTTAATTATTGAGCCATTTAGCGTTGAAATTGCTTCCCGATATGTTCATCCAGAAAAGTTATTGAATGTCGGCTTGTACCCAACCTCAAGGCTAGCGGACATTGAAGGTGAGATTGAAGTGGCGGGGTTAACTAAACCCTTTGCAAGTAAGCTTAGCAATCAGCTTTCTATCGAAACGGCTTTACCAACTGGTCAAGTTTGTGGTTCAGCAATCAACATGACGACATCGTTAGATTACCAATATGACGCAGCTTTAAAAAAGTTGAATTGGCAACATCAAATAGACCTCATTTATGGGCTCCCTAATCTGAGTGCTTCATTGAAAGAAGTGAACAGTCCTTTACCAGACAGTAAGTTGAGTGCTTCTAACCAATCAATAATAGGTTTCAAAACATTTAACTTCACTCTGAATGATGCGGTTCAATCGGTTGGTGACCAATTTGGTGTCTACCTTGATATTGAACACCCAAGGCTTGCCGATTTAACCGTGACATTAATTTCTCCACGAGGCACTCGTGTTGATTTACTGAAGCACCAAGCAACCCGTTCTAATGGCTTTAATAGCTTCTTTACCTTTAGACATGACGCTGTGCTTAACGCGTTTGCTGATGAACCGAGTAATGGCACTTGGCGTTTAGAGATTGGTGATTATGTTATGGGTGAGTTAGGGCTGCTAAACCGCTGGGCTGTTGGCACTATTTCGGAATACGACTGTGGTGATGTCGGTGCAAAGGCTTCCTCTAGCAGTAGCTCGGGCGGTGGAAGCTCTCCGCTTGCTATTGCTTTTATGTTGCTGCTGACACTTGGTCGTTCACTTAATTCAAAAAGTTCGTTATGTCTGATGAACTTTTTAGAAAACGCAAAGCCGTTAATTAATAAAGCGTTCCTTACAAACACAATGTTCTTTAAAAACACAACAAGAAGATAACTCTATGAAACCACAATTGACTATTTTAGCCATGTCTTTGGCTCTTGCGGGCTGTGGAGGTTCGGGCGGTTCCGAGACTTCAGATCCAACTTATACCGTTGCAGGTAAAATTACTGCTCAGAATGTAGCACTAAAAAGTAAAGTTTGTTCTGACTTGAATGAAAGTTTGACGTGTGACAGCGGTGAACCAACCACGACGGCAAATACAAATGGTGAATTTAGTTTAACTAGCACTCAAAAGTCGATGCTTTCACTACCGCTATTAGTGGAGTTGGATACGGGTGTAGCCGTTAGCAACGCAGATGGTGTACAGACTTCTTTATCTTACATCGCAGCTCCAGGTCTACAAAAAACATCAGGTAATGAAATTAATGGTATTAGTTCATTGCTTGCTGGGTATGTTTTAGATGGTTACACCGTAAAGAATGCGAACAGTAAACTCAAAGCGCAACTGGCGGCTAAAGGCATTACTATTGCCGGTGATATTCAAGATCACCTATCTGACTCTGAGCTGGCGAGTTTAGAGCAAAATGTGGTTTCTTCGGTTAAAGTTTTTGATAAAACATACCGTGCTTATATGTTGGCACAGCTTAGTGATAAGTTTGATAAAAGCACCACTGATTTCGTAGGCGGTGTCTTAACGAATGATGAAATTACGGAATTCTCAAACGTTATTGCTGGCGATATGAAGGCAGCGACGGCGCTGAATGATACGGGTGCAACTCTATACTTCTCCGATACTGATGATACTCAAGATGTTGCAGATCGCCCAGACAGCTTTCCTGGTCAAGATGCTGAATTTGGTTTTGATACAACAGAGAAAAATGCACAGTCGGGTAATGGTTTTAAATTCACTAAGTTGGATGATAATGGTCAAACTCTGGCTGATGATGCGGCTCAGTGGTCTTGTGTCCTTGATGAGCGAAGTGGCTTAATTTGGGAATCTAAAACTGACGATGAAACCTCGATTCAACACAAAGACCGCCTATTAGCCCTTGAACTACCTGGAGTAGTAACGCCTTACGATCAGGATGTTGATCTAGCGACGTGTAAGACCAAAGGCGATGAAGTTTGTACGACCCAAGATTACGTGGAGCACATTAACTCAATTAACTTATGTGGAAAATCTGACTGGCGTTTACCAACATTTCATGAATTTTATAATCTACTCGACTTTGGTGAGACAGAAACCAACTCGGATGGTAAGGCTTACGGTTTAACTTATAAGTACTTCCCCCACCAAACGGCTGGGATCGACTACACAAGCTATATAGGGTCGGTATGGAATCAATCCATTATTTATAATCAGTACAGTAATACTACCGTTGATGGGGGCTTCTATTACAACGAAATCGGCACTCTTGGTGGCGACAGAGGTTATATCAGTGCGCTAGAGATTTACTCTGGTGATGTTGATTCTTCAGATAATTACGATTCTTACCAATTCCCTGCTCGTTTGGTTTCACTACAAGGTAAATAGCAATGAAAAACATACTAACCGTCGCTTTAATTAGTTTATTTTCGGCAGGTGCCTTTGCTCAAGAATGTAGCTTAGACCTAGGAAGAACAGCATCTAACACTCGCTATGTTACCAATGATAACGGTACTATTACTGACCAACTCACAGGGTTAACTTGGATGCGTTGCCAGCTAGGTAAGACGTGGGATAAGTCATCGCTATCTTGTACCGGTGATGGGGAAACTTTCTTATGGCAGAGTGCATTGACCATGGTTGAGTCAATCAATGACGCTAATGGGAATCACCAATTACACCAATTTGGTGGTGTTGATCAATGGCGCATGCCAAACATTAAAGAACTTATTTCTTTAAAAGAAGTGGCTTGCCACTCACCTGCACTTAGTGCAAAAGCTTTCGGTGACACGTTTAACTTTGAAACAGGTGACTTAGAAGCTTATGTTTGGAGTTCGACCTCAGCAGGTAACGGACAAAGTGTTATGACGTTTGATTCGATTAATGGTGAGGTTTACCAGTACAACGCCGCACAATATAAATTTAGCGTCTTATTAGTTGCAGAATGATTTAGTTCTTAATGCGTAAATAAAAAGGCCGTGGTTTTCCACGGCCTTTTAGATTCTGGTATATAGGTCTTAACTTAAGTCTTAGACCTTAGACCTTAGACCTTGAAGCCTACACCTTAAACCCTATACCTTAAAGTAGTCCAACTGCTGCTTTTGCTGCTCGGCTAAGTTAGATAGCTCGTGGCTTGCTGCTGCAGCTTGGGTAATGCCGGTTACGTTTTGGCTTACTAGGCTGTATATGTTGGAGATATTGCGGTTGATGTCTGCAGTCACTTGGCTTTGCTCTTCTGCGGCAGAGGCGACTTGAGTATTGATTTCTGTCATGTCGGTTACTGAGTTAGCAATACCAGAAAGGGCTGCGCTCACCTCGCCTGAGAGCGTTTGGTTGTGCTCTAACATAGACAGTGAACTGCTCATACTTTCATTGGCGTTACCCGATTGAACCTGCAAGCCTTCGATAATTGCTTGGATCTCTTTGGTTGAATCTTGGGTACGTGCCGCCAGCATTCGAACTTCATCGGCAACAACGGCGAAACCACGGCCACTTTCCCCTGCTCGTGCGGCTTCGATTGCTGCATTAAGTGCAAGAAGGTTAGTTTGTTCAGAGATGCTTTGAATTACTTCAATTACCTTACCAATCTGCTCGGAGTGCTCTTTTAACGTGCCTACAACGTTTGCCGCTTCGCTCAGCTGAATCGCCATTTGCTCATTAGCTTGGTTGCTCTCGTTAAACAAGCTCATGCTGTGTGTTGCCATTTCGTCGGCTTGCTTGGAAGCTGAGTCGGCTTGTACTGCATTCTCGTTGACGTGTGATGCTGTGCTCTCAAGTTGATTTACAGCAGAAGCAACCTGTTCAACCTCTTGCTTCTCTTGATCAGAGTTAGCACTTGATTGCGTCATTACTGCCGCCAGTTCTGTAGACGCAGACGCTACTTCAATACTGATTCGAGACAGTGAGCTTACCGTGTCACGCAATTGCTCAACAGATTTGTTTACGTCTTGGGCAAGGCGAGATATTTCGTTGTCACCATGTTCTTCGGCTTTTACTAGCAGGTTACCTTTTGCTACTTCGCGCATGGTTTCTTGGATATTGCTAAGCGGCTTAACAATGATGCCAGCAAGCGTCCAACTGATGACTAATGCGATTGAAAGAATCACTAACAGCGCAATAGTCGCGGTATTGAGTGTGCTGGTGTGCTGTTGGCCATTGGTGTCGACTTCTTGGGTGGCAAGTAAGTTGAGCTTTTTAGAAAGCGTGTTGATTGCTTGCACCATTTCATTACCCGCGTGACGGTATTGGTCGATTGCAACCTGGTAGCGGTTATCAAAATCTGATGAGAGTGATGCATCGCCGTGTTTCGCTCTTAATAGAGGAAGCATGGTGGTGCGAGAAAAGTCGACATAGTGATTCATCGCTTTGCTCATTGCGGCTACTTCATCTTGCATGCCTGGTACGGTATCAAGCGAGTTCAGTAGACGAGTATTTTGGTCACGTTTTTGATTTAGCGTTTCGACAAGCGTTTTGACGTCGTCAGGATTAAATAAGCTATAGATCGCCTTGATGCGCATATCGTAGCTGTTGTCGACGATCTCGCTAAGTTCTTCTTTATGTAGAATCAGCTGATCTGTTGCTGTTGATACATCTTTAAAAGCATTTTCCAGTTTGTCACCACCGATAATGACACCCGTCAAAAGTAGTACGACGGAAAAGAGTACTGGAATCAGAATTTGTATTTTGATTGATAAGCCACTGAGAAGTTGGCGCATGTATTGTCCTTCTTTGAATAAGTAAATGAGCAGAAGCAATTGTTATTATTATTATTAACCAGTGATTCTAACTATTGAGAATGACAATTCAATCAGTAATAGATGCTATTTTTATATATGCGATAGATATTTCATAAATTCTGATTATTTATCGTACAAACAAGGCTTTAGCCATTTTTAAGATAGGGTTATTTGACGAGGAACCTTGTGCGGTATTAGGTAATGACAGTGGGCGAGATATTGAACGGTTTGGCTTAAATAGGTTGGAATGAATATTCAGCGCCTATGAATGAGGCCAATTTATTACTTCAAGGCTATTTGGTAGGGGGAAAACAAGAAAATAAATTGTAGTTGTCATATAGGCTTCAATTAAGTGAAACACAACTGTCACATTCGGATTCTAAAGTAGGCCTCGTTCAAGCAAAACATTACGGCAATAACGCCACTAAAGGAAATTTGTGATGAAAAAGACAGTTATCGGTGCAATCGCACTACTAGGCGCTCTAACAGTGAATACAGCTTCAGCTAAAGAAACTATCTCTGTAGTTGGCTCTAACAGTGCTTCTCCACTGGTTGAAGTTTTTGCAGAAACCTACATGAATAAAGGCGAACCAGTGTTCATCGAAATTCAAGCACCAGGTTCTTCTGCAGGCATCAAAGCAGCAAAAAATGGAAGTGCTGACCTTGGTATCTCTTCTCGTGACCTAAAAGAAGAAGAGAAAACAGCTGACCTGAAAGAGCTCGTTATCGCTCGTGACGGTATCGCAGTTGTTGTTAACCCAAATAACGAAGTATCTGCTCTTACAGCTGAGCAAATCACTTCAATCTACAAAGGCGACATCACTAACTGGAAAGATGTTGGTGGTGCTGACAAGCCAATCGTAGCAATCACTCGTGATACTGCATCTGGTACACGTGGTGCATTCGAAGACATCATGAAACTTAAGAAGAAGATTGGCGACAAGAAAGTATCGGCTATCTCTCAACGTGCACAAGTTGCAAACGGTAACGGCGCACTTAAAGTTTCTGTAGCAAGCAACCCATACGCTATCGGCTTCATCTCTCTTGGTACTGTAGATAACACAGTTCAAGCTCTAACTATCGACGGCGCAGCAGCATCAGTTGAGAACGTAAAGAACGGTTCTTACAAAGTTGCTCGTCCTTTCCTAGTTCTTTACAAAGCCGGCGCTCCAACAGCTGAAACTCAACAATTCCTAGATTGGATGGTTGCAGATGAAGCTCAAGCTATCGCTGACAAGAAAGGCTACATCACAGTTAACTAATCTTAACTGACCAACACTTAATTATTGCTCAGCCTAACTTAGGCTGAGCCTTTTCTTTCAACTTTGTCTATTTCGAGCTCTTGTTGAGCCACAAAGTTTGAGATTTTATATATGACCATCGCAAATAGTGAAAAGCTTATGAATACTGAAGCGACTCAAATCAACAAGCCAAGTCTACGTGCTAAGAAGCGCATCGACTGGAGAGAAAGAATCTTCCACGGCTTGTTCTTATCGAGTGCTGTAATCGGCATCGTATCACTAGCCGTTATCGCTTACTTTATCGTTGCAGAGAGTATCCCTGCATTCCAAGAGGCTGGTGTTTCTGGCATCGTTCTGGGTGTGGACTGGTTACCGCCAGCTCTATTCGGCGTTGCAACCATGATTGTTGCATCGATTGTCTCGACACTTGGCGCTGTAGTTGTTGGTGTCCCCGTCGGTGTATTAACCGCTATTTTTATTGCTGAGATTGCTCCTAAGCGTCTTGCCGATATTATTCGACCAGCAGTTGAGCTTCTAGCGGGTATCCCGTCGGTAGTTTACGGCTTCTTTGGTCTAGTAATCATCGTTCCTATGATTCAGAACATCTTCCAAGTACCAGCGGGTAACACTATCTTCGCGGGTATCATTGTTCTGGGTATCATGATTCTTCCTACCGTTATTACGGTTTCTGAAACTTCGATCCGCGCTGTACCTCGTACGTACAAAGAAGGTTCACTTGCACTGGGTGCTTCGAAAATCTACACGATTTTTAAGTTACTCGTTCCTGCTGCACGTTCAGGCATTATGACTGGTGTGATTCTGGGTATCGGTCGTGCACTGGGTGAAACGATGGCAATCATCATGGTGATGGGTAATGCGCCAGCAATGCCAGAAGGTATTTTGGATTCGGCTCGTACGCTAACCGCAAATATTGCTATTGAAATGTCTTACGCAAGTGGTATTCACGCGAGTGCACTGTACGCAACCGGCGTTGTGCTTCTGGTATTCATCATGATGTTGAATGGTGCTCTGCTTTATCTTAATCGTGAAAAAACGAAGTAGGCGAGGATAAGTAATATGGATCGCGTAAAACTAAAACAAGCACGTCAAATGAAAGATAATGTCTTGAAAGGCTTTATCTGGGCAGCAGCAGCAGTCACCGTTGGTTTCTTATTCTGGATCATTTGGTACATCCTATCGAATGGCCTGCAATACGTAGACTGGAACTTCATCACCGACGACTACACTCGAACCGGTGAAGAACGTGGTATTTTCCCAATGATCATTGCCACGATCTACATGGTAATCGCATCGATTGCAGTGGCGGCGCCACTCGGCATTATGACGGCAATATACCTAACCGAATACGCAAAAGTGGGCAGTAAACTGGTTAAAGTGATTCGTTTCTGTACAGAATCTTTAGCGGGTATTCCATCGATTATCTTTGGTCTGTTCGGTATGACCTTCTTTGTTTCGATTCTTGGTCTTGGCTTCTCGATTCTGTCGGGTGCACTAACACTAAGTATCCTGATTCTTCCTGTAATCATTCGTACTACAGAAGAAGCATTGATGTCAGTACCACAAACTTATCGTGAAGGTTCATACGGCCTTGGCGCTTCAAAAATCTACACTATCTGGCGTTTGATCTTACCAAGCGCAATGCCAGGTATCTTAACTTCGGTCATTCTTAGTATTGGTCGTGTAATTGGCGAATCAGCACCTGTATTTTTAACAGCAGGTATGGTGGCACGTGTTCCTGAGTCGGTATTCGATTCTGGCCGTACACTAACGGTTCACCTATATAAGCTGACAACAGAGCTATTTACTATCGATGAGTGGAACCAAGCCTACGGCACGGCGACAGTCCTAATCGTATTGGTTCTCTTGATCAACATGGTTACAAAACTGATTGCGAGACGCTTCAACACGGCAACTTACTAAGCTCATTAGCTGGCTCAACAATAAAGAGAGCCACCGTGATAAAGAAAGCATCAAGTTAGACACGAATTTAAGAATTTAGAGATTACGAATATGAACAAATTTGATATTGAGAACCTAGATCTGTTTTACGGCGACAACCAAGCGCTTAAATCTATCAACCTGCCAATTCCAACACGTCAGGTAACGGCTCTGATTGGCCCATCTGGTTGTGGCAAATCGACGCTGCTGCGTTGTTTGAACCGTATGAATGACCTAATTGAAGGCGTTACTATCAAAGGTAAGCTGGATATGGATGGCACAAACATCTACGGCAATATTGATGTGGCTGACCTACGTATTCGTGTCGGCATGGTATTCCAAAAGCCAAACCCATTCCCAATGAGCATCTACGAGAATGTAGCTTACGGCTTACGCGCTCAAGGTATCAAAGACAAGAAACACATTGATGAAGTAGTCGAAAGTTCACTACGTAGTGCGGCACTTTGGGATGAAGTGAAAGACCGTCTTAAAGCGCACGCATTTGGTTTGTCTGGTGGTCAGCAACAGCGTCTATGTATCGCTCGTACGATTGCAATGGAACCGGATGTAATCTTGATGGATGAGCCTACATCGGCACTTGATCCAATCGCGACACACAAGATTGAAGAATTGATGGAAGATCTGAAGAAAGACTTCACTATCGTTATCGTAACGCACTCAATGCAGCAAGCGCGTCGTATCTCAGACCGCACGGCTTTCTTCCTAATGGGAGAGCTTGTAGAGCACAACGAAACGAGTGTTATCTTCAGCGAACCAAAAGATGATCGTACTAAAGGTTACGTAAACGGTGACTTTGGTTAATTCGATTAACTCAGTGCTGTTTTAGTTTTTTTAAAGGACAGCACGCTAACTGAAACGCAGGTTAGATAATCGAATAGATCGACAGAATTATCACTATAACTATAAGCGATGGAAGTTTTGCCCCACTCTAATGTGGGGCTTTTTTATGTCGCTAAAAAAGTATCAATGTCGATGAAATTTTGGGCAGGAAATCCCATTTTTGTCGTCCTTCTCATGCTTGTGATAATGTAAAAAGTGAAATTGCGACCCGCTTAACATCTCATTTTTAGTTACATTGATTGCATATCAAGGCTTCGGTATTTTTGCTTCAATCTCATTAGCCAATGGACGGAAGCTGTGCCTGTTAAAGCCTTTGCAAAACAAATATCTGCTACTCGCGACCACCGTCTGTTGGCAGAATCTCTTTTTGGTTACCTTGTTGAGGTACTTGCCCCAAAAGGGATCGGAGTATTTGCCGAGCCAACACCAGAAGGCGATTCGTTACCCTTGTTTTGTTGCGGTGAGCTAACCTCCCTCGACAAGTATCCCTCAACCTTTTGGCCTTGGGTTTCCCAGTTTGATACCGCAGATGGTGTGCTTCCGATGTCTATCAATACTTGTAAGTGGGAACACATGGAGGTGCTGGGTGGTGAGTCGTTCATCATGATGCTAGACAACGCGCCTGCCTGCAGAACTTATTTAATTGTTCAAAATTGCAATGCTCAGCAGATCAACCAAACGTTCGACCAAGATCTTGATGTCCTTCAACTAGCCGCAGCTCGCTGGCAGTGTATTCGTGCGGAAAAGAACGCGGCACTTGAGATCAAACACAGAGACACACGTGAAGCGCAGTACCTTGATGAAATTAAGCTGCGAGAGCTATTTGTTGAGAACATGAAACTAGTCCATCAGGTCGCGTTAGAGCTTTCTAATCCTGACTCTTTGGATGCTTTGTATAAGGCTTCTGTTGAGGCAGTGCGCGACCGTCTAGGCTTTGACCGTGCGATCTTCATGTTACTCGATATGAAAAAGCGCTGCTTTAGTGGCACTTACGGCACCGATGAGCGGGGAAAAACTAACAGCGAGCATCATACTCAGTACGATTTACATCAACTTGAAGCCGAATACATTGAGGCGTTGTCTGACAATCACATTAACCTAGTTATTATTGAGAAAGCGCCGCTATACACCGAAGGCAAGGTCGTAGGGCAAGGTTGGAATGGCATGTTGATCTTACGTGAAGGGGATAAACCCGTCGGTTGGATCGCAATGGACAATTACATTCACCGTTCACCCATCACTAATTATCAAAAGCAGATGCTTGAATCCTTTGGCTCTCTGCTTTCTCAGATCTACATCCGCAAACGGCAAGAACAGAACATCCGCATGTTGCACTCAAGTATGGTGGAACTGTCTCGTTGCGATAGCGTAAGCGAAGTCTGTAAATCGGCGGTTAGCTTTGCGATTCAGCATTTAGGCATCGACCGACTGGCCGTTTTCCTCACCGATAAACATTGCAGTTACATGCAAGGCACGTGGGGCACGGACATAAAAGGCGACATCGTCGATGAATCTTATTATCGCTCAGAGCTGGTGGAGCGTGACATTGTAGCCGCAGCTCGCGCTTGCCCTAATCAAGTTGCCTTTGAAGAATCGGTGCCTATCTATCACGATTTCAATATTGTGGGTGTCGGTTGGACGGCAATGACAATGCTCACCACCAATACGGGTGAGCCGATTGCGTTTATTGCCGCGGATAATTTGCTAACTCGCAGCCCTTTAACCTCACAACTGCGTGAAGTGATACGTATCTTCGCTTCGAGTTTAGCTGAGGTGCTACAGAGAACTATGGCGCAAGAGGAGCTCAAAAAGCTTAATGAGACGCTAGAGCAAGAGGTCAGTAAGCGCACTCAAGAGCTTGAACGAGCCAATGAGCAGTTGGATATCATCTCTAAGCTTGACCCTCTGACACGCCTTGGAAATCGTCGTATGTTGTCGCAGGTTTTAGATGATCTCAATTGTGATGATCAAGGGGCATTTGCCACAGAGCACGAAGTCACGTTTGGACTCATTCTTGTTGACCTTGATCACTTTGGTTTGTACAACACGGTTTACGGGCATACGGAAGGTGACGCTGCTCTGCGCACTATAGGCAAGATACTTAATGCTCATGTTCATGGCGATAAAGAAACCTTCTGCCGTATTGGTGGTGAAGAGTTTATGTTGTTGATGATCGGCACTCATCACTCTGAAACTAAACAGCGTGCAGAGTCGATCAGAAAATGCATTGAAGAGGCGAAGATCCTTCATTGTGAAAGCAGCACCAGCCAGTATTTAACCGCATCTGTCGGTTATGCGTCGATAACCTCAGACCAACATCAATTCGATTTCGATCTACTGTATGGCAAGGCAGACAAAGCCTTGTATCAAGCCAAAGATTCAGGGCGAAATCGAATTGTCTCTGCTCTAAAGCGAACAAAGGTCGCGACGCCATTGATTTAGTTTGGCGTTTATTTTTTCTGATCTCAAAACGATTGAAGCCGTGATGATCACAATGTGGTCATCACGGCTTCGTTCTTTTTTGTTTACTTAGATTTTCTGTTTAACTAGCTTTCTGCTTACTTAGAACGCTGGTTAATTAAAGCCTTTCTAATGTGCTCTTGTGTGTTTTGTTCGAGATGCGTTTTGGTTTCTTAACCGCTTTGATTGCTAGAGCTGGATCCCATGACTGACTTGGTGAACCAGCTTCAGCGTAGAGACTCTGATTTAGCTTGGTGAGCTCAACTTCGATTGTTTCTAACGTCTCATCACTCAAGTCTGAATTTTCTACTTTCCATTGCTCAAACAAGGTTCTGGTCATCACGCCATCTTTTGCTTTTAGAGCTTCAATAAGCGCTTCGGCTGTATCTGATTGACGTTCATCTTTTTGCTTTGGTTTTATTGCTGTACCGCGGCGTGACCAGAAGTAGAAAGCAAGAGCCGAGCTGATTAACCATAACGCAGCAAACAGCGCCGTTAGATAAGGCCACATTCCTGAGTTTTCAACGGTAACAATTGTCGGGCTGGCTTGCTGAGTTGGTGTTTCAATAACAGGAGGCGGCGTGCTTGAGGTTACGCGATCACTCGCCTGAACCGACAACTCAAGACCAAGAGCCTTACTGGTTTTTTGTGATTGCGAATCGGTGTTAAACCAAGTTTGAGAAACACCAGGCAGGGAGATGCTTCCAGATTCCTTAGGGATGAGAACCTGCTTATAAACAACGATAGCATTACCGGATTGGGTAGTGCCAAATTGCGGTTTCTCTTCATACACGCGCACCGATTTAGGGTAGGTGATGTTCAGTTTTGGTAACTGGTGTTGGGTCAAGTTGCTGGCTGTCATTGTGATGGTACGAGTTAACGAATCACCGGCTTCCATCTCAATATTCTGCTTGTCGCCACCTAAAGTATTGCTACCTGTCAGCTCGTTGCCTTGGCTATCTGACCATTTCTGAATCAACTTGAAGTTCGATGTTGGTAACCACTCACCTTGATAGCCTTTTGGTACAGGATTCACTGTTACATCTAAGGTTTCAACAGGCGTGTCGAGCTGGAAAAGGCGCGTTGTGCTTGAGTTGTTGGTTGAGTAAACAACAGCACCGGTTAACTTTGGCCCTTGAAGCTGAAATTGTCCTGCTTGTTGTGACGATATATGGAAAGATTGCTGAACAACGGTGACCTCTTGTCCATTGATAACATCTTGAAATTGCTTAGACTCTCCAATCGGTTCCACGTCTAATTGCGCTGAGCTTGGTGGCACGATTTTAGGATCTTGCAGTCTTCTAGGATCAGCCTTAATAATGAGTTTTACATCAAGCTCTGCGACCTCTTGAGGGTACAGCGAATCTTTACTCAGATTAAGTTGAAACTCGGCCATATCACTCTGCTTTGGAGCGGCTTTATTAACCGCAACGTTGATGGTGATCGGTTGGGTTTTTGCGCCTTCAATATCAAAGCTAGGAATATCTAATCGGCCTAATCGAAGTGGGGCAAGGGTAATATTCCATTCGCTAGACACGGTGCGGCTGCCATTGACGATTCGCATCGACGACCCAAATCTTGGGGTACTGACGTAGAAATCCTTCTGAAGAGGGGTTAGGTCTAAAGCACCGGACGATACTTTTTCATTGGTCGCCACTCTAAGTAGGAAGACTTCATCTTTGGTCACACTGTTTTGGGAAACGCTCGCAACAGCGGTCGCTGCGAATACAGAATGTGACGAGAAAACACCGATTAGCAGTGTCAGTAGCATTGATAAAAATGGCTTGTTTAAAAATCGCATGGTTACCACTTTTTGTTTTGGTTGTTAGGAGCACTTTTTTGTCGTGCTTGTAAAATCATTTGCGCTTTAAGCAGTTGGCTCGGATCACGAGCGCTTTCTACTTGCTCAAGTTTTCGCATATCAGGATCGCTCGACATGGGTTGACCTGATACTTGTGCTGCGGCTTGTTGAGCGCTGTTATCACTGTCTTTCTTCGCAGCCTTTTGAGCTTGAGCTGTCTGAGGCGCTGAGTCATCTTTGTCTTGTGACGGCTTATCTTTTTGACCCGCTTTGTTTTGTTGCTCAGCTTGCTTGTCGTTTTTTTCATCCGCCTTGGAATCAGGGCGGCTATCAGCTTGGCTTTGGTCAGTATTCTGAGATTGGCTTTCATTTTGATCTTGTTTGTTGCTTTGATCTTGCGACTTCCCCTTGTCAGCTGAGCTTTGTTGTTGATCCTGCGAGCTTTGCGAAGAATCATTTTGCTGACCTTGCTGACCTTGCTGACCTTGCTGGTCTTGCTGGTCTTGTTCATTTTGGTCTTTGGGCTCAGAATCGTCTTGCTGTTGCTGTTGCTGTTGCTGTTGCTGTTGCTGTTGCTGTTGCTGTTGCTGTTGCTGTTGCTGTTGCTGTTGCTGTTGCTGTTGCTGTTGCTTCTGAGCCTGTTCGACAATCTCTAGATTCTTCTTCGCATAAGCATGTTCAGGGTCGCTTTCGAGAATACGTTGATACTCTTTTATTGCTTGGTCGTACTTGCCTTGCTTTGCTTGTGCATTGGCGAGGTTGTAGCGAGCATCTTCGCTAGAAAGACCTTTTAGCGTCTGTTCGGCCGCTTCGAAATCACCGGCTTTGTATTGCGCAATGCCTTTCCATTCTTGCTGCTCGAATTGCTCTGCGGCTTGTTGAAAGTCCTCATCTTGATACAACTGATAACCTACTTGGTCATCGGTTTTCCAAGGGCTCGCAAACGCAGTATTCGGTTGGCTGAATGAGACAAGCACAGCTAGGCCACACCAAATGCCCCCTTTTCGGAATAGCCCAAGAGCAGGAAGTAACAGAAACGGCAATAACCAGAAACCGTTGTTTACTCTGGTGTTGAGCGAGTTATTGGTTTTAGTCACTTCTGATGTTGTCGCAACTCGGTCGAGGTAATTTGCGATGTGTTCAACGTCTGAGTTATCAAATTGCAATTCAGTGAATGTGCCACCAGAGCGACGAGTCAGGTCGCGCATATTGTCTAAGTTAGTTTTTGCCACCACGGTTTGCCCTGAATCTGTTTGCAGCATCGACCCACTTGGTAGAGAGATTGGCGCGCCACTTTCCGTGCCTACAGCCAAGACTGATAATGTCCAATTGCTGCCAGAGAGTAGCGAGTCGATCTCTTTCTTCTCTTGATCATCGATATCATCGCCAATCAGTACCAGGTCTCCTTGATAGATATGGGCTCGAGTCATCATCTCAATGGCGAGTTTGACTGCTGACGCAGCATCACCGCCTTGGAAGGGCATGATATCCGGAGAAAGGTTAGGAACTAAGTTCTTGATGGTGTTGATGTCAGACGTTAGCGGACTGATGGTGTAAGCATCACCTGCGTAGGCCACCATTCCCGTTAGGCCTTCTTTCCATAACGAAAGCAGATCCAGAGCCTTGTATCGCACCTGTGTTAAACGGTTTGGCTTAATGTCAGTGGCATACATAGACATCGACATATCCATGATCACAACTCGTGCCTGCGTTTTTTCAAAGCTTGGCTGTTCATTTTTTTCAAAGCTTGGACCGGCCAATGCGATGACACCGACTAACCACCAAATACCGAAATAAGTGCTGCGGTTTTTCGATGGCTTGCTCGATTCAGGTGCCAAATAACGGGCGATGTGTGACGCCAATAATCCTTGCTTGGATCGTCTCTTGCTCAGCCACCAAATTGCGGGCAGTACGGCAAGAGCCAAGAACCAATATGGGTAGATAAAAGTAAAGTTAGACATTGTTTCTCCTAATGGCTAACAGCATAAATGCGAAGAACATTGCCGCCGACAGTGGCCAGACAAACCACTCTTGTTGTGGTCGCCAGATCTTAGTGGCGTTCGTCACGGGTTCTAATTGGTTGATGGTGTCGTAAATCGTTGCCAGCTCTTTGCTGTCTCGCGCTCGGAAGTACTGACCGCCAGTGCGTTTGGCTATTTCCATTAGAGTACGTTCATCCAAGTCTTGAGCAGTATTGACCTTACGAGTCATGAAGAACTCTTTGACCATCATTTCACCCGCACCGACACCCACGGTGTAAATCGTCGCGTTGTACTTCTTAGCAATATCCGCCGCTTCAAGTGGATCTAATACGCCCGCAGTATTACTGCCGTCACTGAGTAGAATCATTACACGCTGAGGAGCGTCGCTGTCGACAAAGGTTTTGGTGGCAAGGCCAATACCATCACCGATCGCAGTTTGAGTACCAATCAGCTTTAGCACAGCCTGATTGAGTTGCTGTGACAGCGTGTCTCTGTCTAACGTCAGTGGCGTCTGCAAGTAGGCGTGATCAGCAAATAGCACTAATCCGACTCGGTCACCTTTGCGTCGCTCAATAAAGTCACTCAATACATGTTTTACCGCAGATAAGCGGTCGATGTATTCACCATTGAATTGCATGTCCTCTTGGCTCATCGAGCCGGAGAGGTCGACAACTAACATCAAATCACGGTGTTTTGGCTGAAACTCAACTGGTTCACCGTACCAAACTGGGCGTGCCATGGCCGTTACCAATAAAAGCCAGATGATGACCGACAACGCCTTGGGTAAGCGACTGCTCGGCGTTTTGGTATTGCTGTTTTCTGGTAGAAATGGAAGCCTTAGGGCACTGCTTGATTCTGACCTTGGCGAGAACAAGTAAACAAGGATTGGCAATGGCGCGAGGAAAAACATCCACCACCAAACAAACTCGATATTTAGTAAGCCCCAGCTTGGAAACATAGAGTTTAGTAAGTCAAAGCTTAAAAGATTAGTCATAACGACCTCGCTTTGGAGGAAGGGCTTTACGAAGCCAGGTTTCGCAGTCATTAACCAATTGCTGTTGAGCCTTTTTCTGTTCGTCGCTCATTAAGGCTGTATCTTGGTAGAGCGCTTGTTGCCATTGCGATTGTTTTGCGGCGAACAACGGCTTCGCCAATTGCGCATCTAAGAACGCCAACCAATCATCACCAGATAAGCCTGCCACTTTGTCGCGTGGAAAATAGCTCAGTGCAGCCTGACGAACGATGTCTTGAGCTGCACTCGGAGACAAGGTATTTGAAGGCTGACTATCACGAAAGCAAGCAAGTGCTTCGTTCTTCGCGTATTGGTTCTTTTGTCTTTTGTTTACAATGAAAAATACTAAGGCGATCAGAACAATGGCCGTGATAATGATTAACCACCAACCCCATGCCAAAGGCCACCATGACGGTGCGCTTGGCGTAATAATAGGGCTCAAGTCGAGAGGTTGATTCATGACTGAACTCCTGATACTTGGCTCATTAACGATTGCGCACAAGACAATGAACTGTATGGGATCGCCAAAGAAAGGCTCATTTGCATAAGCTGTTGTTGTTTCAGATCGAATGCATGACTCAGCTTTTCCTTTTCCTTACTGGATGAAAAGTTAAACCATTGGGTTTTATTGCCGTCGGTGATCTGTTTTGAACCTTTGAATGCAGTAACACCTTGCTCCAACGGGTCGTAAAAATGCACCAAGCGAACTCGATTGTGTCGACGTATTTGATTGATAAGTGAGTAATTACTTTCGTTATAACGGACAAAATCACTGAGCATAATGATATCGCTTCCTTTTGGGCAAAGCTGATGAAGAGACTTCAATCCATGCTCTAAGGTTGTGTCGTTGTGATTGTCTTGGTTGGTCAGCGCTGCGTTATTGATTTCTATGACTTTTTGCAAAATACGCAGCGGAGCATGGTTGTTAGCACTGGGTTTAATCTCAATGATCTCTTGGCCAGTATCGATCACTGCGCCAATACGGTCTTTTTGAGCGACGGTTAACCAGCAAAGTTGGCTGGCAAAGTGCGCGAGTTGAACCGATTTAAGCAACAAGGTTGAGCCGAAAATCATACTGCTCGACAGATCTAAGAACAAAATCACAGGCTGTTCTCTTTCTTCAGAAAACAGTTTGGTGTGTGCTTTGCCTGTTCTCGCCGTGACGCGCCAATCAATGCTGCGGATATCGTCACCCGCCTGATATTGACGAACCTCAGAGAAATTCATGCCGCGACCTTTACGATTGCTGTCGTGTTGCCCGTTTAGTTGCGACCACAGGCTCTTGGCTGGAGGCAACCAGCGAACAGACTGCGCTTTGTATTGCAGCAGTTCGTCTAGATTCAACGTGACACCGTCACTATGGTTAGGTAATTGATTATTCATGCGCGTAGCCCTATGCGCTACCAACCAACGAGATAAGGTGTGCGATCACTTGGTTTGCAGTGACCCCTTCAGCTTGTGCGTGGTAGCTGCGAAGCAGGCGGTGGCGCAATACAGGGAATGCCATCGCTTGAACATCTTGTGGAGTAACATAATCGCGGCCAGCAAGCCAAGCGTGAGCGCGGGCACATCTGTCTAGGGCAATGGTTGCACGCGGGCTAACACCCATGTCTAACCATTGATCAAGCTGGTCGCTATATTGCTTAGGTTGGCGAGTCGCCATTACTAGTCTGATTATGTACTGCTCAATGGTGTCTGCCATGTGAATGTTGAGCACTTCTTGGCGAGCTTCGAAGATAGTTTGTTGAGAAATAGGCTCTGGTTGAACAGGTTGATTGCCTTGAGCTTCGCCTCTGTTTAGGCGCAAGATCTCCAGCTCACTTTCCATGTCTGGATAAGCCACTTCTAAATGCAGCAAGAAACGGTCTAATTGAGCTTCTGGCAGCGGGTAAGTGCCTTCTTGCTCAATTGGGTTTTGCGTTGCCATTACCAAAAACAGATCAGGTAGGGCATAGGTTTTTCGACCTGCGGTCACCTGTTTCTCAGCCATCGCTTCTAACATCGCCGCTTGTACTTTCGCTGGAGCACGGTTGATCTCATCCGCTAAAATAAGCGAGTTGAAAATCGGACCAGATTGGAAGGTGAACTCTCCGGTTTCTGGACGGAAAATATCGGTACCAGTTAGGTCGGCAGGCAATAGATCGGGGGTAAATTGAATACGATGAAAATCTCCCTCGACACAGTCAGCCAGCGACTTTACGGCGCGGGTTTTTGCCAACCCTGGAGGCCCTTCAACAAGAATATGACCATCTGCCAATAAGGCGATCATCAGTTGCTTAACGAGCTCTTGCTGACCAATGATTTGAGACTCTAAGTAGTTTTGAAGGATTTCGAAGTTATTTTTATGCATTTTTGGACTCTCTGGGGGCCATTTGATTCTTATTTTGAGTATTGGTCACTTATTAATAGGAAAAAGTTCCAGTACATTTGCGGAATTTATTTTTTCAAAATTGGAAAGATTTACAAGTGTTTAGCTAAAAACATCGTTAGGGTGTGATTATTACCATATCAATTGGTTTTTATATACAAAAGCTCGGGGGGAGGTCGTTGTTTGAGTTCGGTTAGATATCAGGGCTGAGAGCTAAAATCGATTCTCGACAGTACGATATTTGCTCAGTTAATTCATATTCAATCTGAATGGTTTTGATTGTTACATCATATTTGCAGCTTTTTTGAGAGAAAAGTCTCTAGTTTTACTGTTTTTGGCCGATACATCACTCAGATTGTGCATTGCTTGTTGGAGTGCACTAAAAAAGTCCTGTTCAGGGTATACCAATAACGAGCGATTCTTTTAAAGGTCCAAATATGTTTAAAACTAACTCTCTGAGTATCAAACAAAAAGTTGTACTTGGAATTACCTTTGCGGTTCTTGCATCGACAGTGATTGTCGGCGCGATGGCACAACAGCAAGCAAGAGATGTATTGAGTCACCGTTTGGTTGATATTGAGCTTCCCGGTATGTTGGAGCGAATCAATGGTGAAATTGACCGTGAAGTCTCTCAGTTATTGTTAGCTGCGGAGCAAATTGCTTCAAATGAATTCATTTCTGATGCTATCGAATCGACCGAGCGCGATGCCGCGCTAGAGAATAAGCTGGTTAGACAACTGAACAATGTTCGCAACCAATATCAGTTGAACGATGCCTCGGTAGCGAACCGTCAAACAGCTTACTACTGGAACCAAGATGGTTTCTTACGCCAGCTAAACCAACAACAAGACGGTTGGTTCTTTGGCTTTACGCAATCTGGACAGCCGACCATGGTGAGCATGTTCCAAGAAGCGAATGGCGAAGTGAAGATGTTTGCTAACTATCAGCAGCCTTCTGGTTTGGCGATGTCTGGTCTATCAAAATCGATGGATGACATGGTTAACCTACTCAATGGCTTTAAGATTGAAAATACAGGCTTCGTATTCTTAACCGATAGCCAAGGTGATGTTCAAATTCACCGTGAGCGTTCTCGCAGTGATTCATCACTTCAACAACTTTACGGTCCTCAATCAAGCCAACTATTGAACAAGTCGGGCTTTAACCTGATTACCACTGAAAGCCAGGGCCAAGAGCTGTTTGTGGCGAGCTTGTATGTGTCTTCTATGGACTGGTTTGTTATTGGTGTCGTACCAACAGGTGAAGTGTTTGCAGAGCTAGATGCGACAGCGCAAAAGATGCTGATCATGACTGCGGTTGTGGCATTAGTATTTATCCTAATGGGCGTAGTACTGGCGAACAGCATTACTCAACCTATTAAACTTCTGGCTAAGCGATTCGGTGACCTTGGCGAAGGTGATGGCGATCTGGCGCAACGTATCGAAGTGAAGGGCAACGATGAAATTGCACAGCTTTCAAAGGGCTTCAATGGATTCATTGAAAAGATTCATGAGTCGATGAAAGAGGTGTGTTCGACAAGCCAAGCGCTTCAAGTGGCAGCAGAGAGTGTTTCTAACAAAGCACACATCACCCACGACAACAGTCAAGAGCAACGTGACCAAACCCTTCAAGTGGTGGCTGCCATTAACCAAATGGGCATGACCATCAGCGAGATTGCATCGAACGCGGCAACGGCAGCAGAAACGGCAACACAAGCGTCAGGTAATACGGAAGTGGGTCGTTCTGTGGTGAATAAGGCAAAAGATGCGATCAGCCGTTTAGCGCAAGATATCGAAAGCACGGGTCAGGTAGTAGAGCAACTGGCTTCTACAACTCAAGACATTGGTTCTATTCTGGGAGTTATTCGTGATATTTCAGAGCAAACCAATTTACTTGCATTGAACGCAGCGATTGAAGCAGCGCGTGCCGGTGAGCAAGGCCGTGGCTTTGCCGTGGTAGCCGATGAAGTACGAAATCTAGCAAGTCGCACGGCAGACTCAACGGAAGAGATTCAGAAGATGATCAACCAACTGCAAAGCGATGCTAAAGATGCAGTAGCAGCAATGAGTACAGGTAAAGTTATTACCCTTGAAGGTGTAGCTGCATCGGATGAAGCCGTAGATGTACTGGGTGGCATTTCAGACCGCATCGTCGACATCACCGATCGTAACACGCAAGTCGCAACGGCAACGGAAGAGCAATCAACCGTAGTTCACACCATCAACCAGAACATTGAAGAGATTAACGCAATCAATGAAGTGACGACGGGTACCGCTGAGCAGCTTGCTGAAGCGAGCCAAGAGCTTCGCGACCTTTCTTCTCGCCTAGATAAGATGGTTGGCTCGTTTAAGCTGTAATCTCTTTAAGCTTTAATTCCTTTAAGCTGTAGCATGGCTTAGAAAGAGACATAGACGAAGAGCTGGATTCATTTAATCGTGAATCCAGCTCTTTTTATTTACGGGGTTGTTTTCTTCTAACTGGCCTTAGCTTGATCTGGTTTCGGGCTTTGCACTTAATCGCTCTAGCATCACAGAGCGTAAATGAGTAAAATCTGATTAGGTTTAATATTTAGGTAAGTATCATGAGCGATTTTGAAAAAGAACTAGAGCAGATGACTCAAGAGATGGGCGATGAGCCAGAAGTAAAACTGCCATCAATTGAAGAGCAAAAAGCGATCGTTGCTGAATTTAAGCGACTAGAAGCGGAAGGCAAACTAACACCAGAAGTGTTAGAAAAACATTTTGGCCAGTTCAACAAAACAAGTGATACGCCAATCCACTAAGTTTCTGCAGGGCAAACCTATATCGTTTAGATAGGGTGGCTTTTTAGCTCAAACAATTAAAGGTCTAGCATCCGCTAGGCCTTTTTTATTGCCGCTCGAAAAAACTAACTGAGCGGTGCGCAAAATTAAACCATCAAAGCGAAAGTAGTTGGCGCCTTTAAACAAAAAAATCCCTCTTACTTGGTAAGAGGGATTCGATATGGGCAAGTTATATCTTAAAAAGGCGAACCGATTAGTCGGTGCCGTACTCTTTGTACAAGCGACGACATGCGCGACCATCGCTATGGAACAAGTGACAACGGTGCGCAGGAATACCAATCGCTAACTTGTCACCAGACTCAATCGTCAACGTGTCTGGTTGGCGATAAATAACGTCAGCATCAGCACTTTCGAGGTTTAGGTAAACCTGAGTTTCGTTACCTAGTTTCTCGACCATCATCACTTCAGCTTCAATCGTCGCATCACCTGTTTCAGCAGACAGCAAGTGTTCAGGACGAACACCTAGAGACATACGGTCACCAGCATTGACAGTCGTACCATCAACTGGGATCCAGAAAGTCATACCGTTAGAAAGTTGAACTTGTACGCGTTCTGCTTCAGCTTGCTCGATGTGAACCGACATAAAGTTCATCTTCGGCGAGCCAATAAAGCCTGCCACGAAACGGTTTTTAGGGTAGTGGTAAAGATCAAGAGGTTTACCCACTTGAGAAACATAACCGCCATCAAGAACAACAATCTTATCGGCCATTGTCATCGCTTCCACTTGGTCGTGGGTAACGTAGATCATGGTGCATCCAAGTTGACGTTGTAGTTTAGTGATTTGCGAACGCATTTGAACACGCAACGCAGCATCTAGGTTAGATAGAGGCTCATCAAGTAAGAATACGTTTGGTTGAGAAACCAGAGTACGACCAATAGCAACACGTTGACGTTGACCACCAGATAGGGCTTTAGGCTGACGCTCAAGAAGGTGACCAAGCTGAAGGATTTCTGCAGCATGTTCAACACGCTTATCAATTTCAGCTTTGCTAGCGTTCGCTAGTTTCAGGCCGAAAGACATGTTGTCGTAAAGGTTAAGGTGAGGGTAAAGCGCGTAAGATTGGAATACCATACCTACGCCACGCTTTGAAGGCTCAACGTCATTCATGCGTTGGTCGCCAATGTACAAATCACCAGACGTAATGTCCTCTAGACCTGCGATACAGCGTAATAGCGTCGATTTACCACAACCTGATGGTCCAACGAATACTACGAACTCACCTTCGTTGATATCTAAGGTTACGTCCTTAGAAATCTGTACATCACCATATGATTTATAAACGTTTTTTAACGTGACACTCGCCATCTAGCTAGTCCTCGATCGATCAAATTTTAAGTTTTACTGCTTATCATTATAAGAAATTTTTGGGTCAGCAGTAACTGTAGGAATTGGTAAGTATTGAATGAGTAAGAAAAAAGTGGGTGAGACTTGGATTCTTTAACCAAGCCCACCCGTCATAGCCAAACTGGTGCCTATTTCCCCCACATCCAGCTAAATCTCCCCCGTGATTCAATCACAGATTTAGCTCGATGCTTAATAAAGACAACAGCGGGCAGTGAAGCCAACTAAATGAACAGTGCGGTTACACACGACATTCGCTGGTAAAGGGTTCTTACTATCCACTCTTGGATGAATGCAGTTTCGGTGAATTGGCGCAATGGTACATCCTCCCAATGAAAATTTAACGAGGGGGAGTAGTAGGGGAGGAGTCGATAAATGGGGTTATTAATAATTGGCGATCCAGTTCAAATAAATCCACCCCATAACGGTGATGTTGATCACGATGAGTATGGATTTTGTGATTTCAGTCTCTAATCTGACCGGATGGCGATCACGAAATTAAGCCATAATAGCTAGGGCGTAGTGGCTAGGATGATGAGTTAGAGTCTATTTTCTCAGATCATAAGCCCTGAAAACTGGCTCGTCTTGGTAGATGTGCCCTACGTATAAATATAAAAAGGATATTCACATGAAAAACGCTCTAAGCGCTGTAGCTCTAGGAACATTAGTTGCTCTGGGTTCTTTTGGTGCAAATGCTGCTATCGAAGAAGGACAACTAACAATCTGGGTAGGTGGTGACAAAGCTTATGAAGGCATGGCTGAAGTAGGTAAACGCTTCGAAGAAGACACTGGTGTTAAAGTAACAGTGGCTTTCCCTGACAAACTAGAAGAGAAGTTCTCTCAAGTTGCAGCGGCTGGCGATGGCCCAGACATGATCTTCTACGCACACGACCGTTTTGGCGGCTATGCAGAAGCGGGGCTTCTTGTTGATATCAAACCTTCTAAAGAAATTAAAGAAGGTATCGTAGACTTCGCATGGGACGCTGTTTCATACGAAGGTAAAACAATCGCTTACCCAGTAGCGGTTGAGTCAGTTTCTCTAATTTATAACAAAGCGCTTGTTCCTAACCCACCTAAGTCTTGGGAAGAAATCCCAGCACTTGATGCTGAACTTAAAAAAGATGGCAAAAAAGCGATCATGTGGCCTCTACGTGGCGGCGCTTACTTCACATGGCCTCTACTTGCAGCTGACGGCGGTTACGCATTCAAACAGACTGCAGAAGGTTACGACATTAAAGATGCGGGCGTAGCGACTGAAGGTGTTCAGAAGTCTCTAGGTTTCATCGAGAAGATGGTACAAGACAAAGTTATCTCTGCAGACATGGATTACTCAGTTGCTGAGTCTGAATTTGTTGCGGGTAACGTTGCAATGACAATCAACGGCCCTTGGGGTTGGGAAAACATCAAGAAAGCTGGCATCGATTACGGCGTAGCAACTTTACCTAAGTTCAACGGTAAAGCGTCTAAGCCTTTCGTTGGTGTATGGGCTGGTGGTATCAGCTCTGCTTCTCCAAACCGCGACCTAGCTGTTGAGTTCATGGAAAACTACCTACTAACTGATGAAGGTATGAAGAGCCTGAATGACGACAAGCCACTAGGCGCTGTTGCTCTTAACTCTTTCCAACGTCAACTAGACAGCGACACTCGCATTGCAGCAACAATGGACAACGCGATGAATGGTGAAATCATGCCTAACATTCCTCAGTTCACAACGTTCTGGTACAGCATGGAAGAAGCGATCGGTAACGTAGTTGACGGCCGTCAAACAGTAGACCAAGCACTAAAAGCTGCTGAAGGTCGTATGACTAAGTAACAACCAAGCACTACCTTTTAAGGAGAGGGTAACCTCTCCTTACTTTTCTATTTTTTATCTATATCGCTAGCAGGTTCCTCTATGCAGTCAGTTCAAGGTACAGATGCTATCCCAGCACCATCAAGCCTTTTAGGCAGTAAAAGCGTCTTCATCAAATGGGGGTTGCTTGGTAGTGTTGGCTTAATTAACGGCTACGCTACAATTCTAATGTATTCACGCGGTGAGCTCGCTTTTGCGTTGCTTACTGTGATTTTAACGGCTTTGGCACTTTACATTTTTGGCAGTAAGAAAACTTACGCCCACCGTTATATTTATCCGGGTATTGCCGGAATGATCTTGTTCATTCTTTTTCCATTGGCTTATACCGTCGGGCTTGCGTTCACTAACTACAGCGCAAAAAACCAACTGTCTCTAGAGCGTACTCAAACCGTTCTTTTAGATCGCTCATTCCAAAGCGGTGAGAGCTACCCATTTACTTTGTACAAGACTGATGACGGTCACCAGATCGTTGTTAAAGATGGCGACCAGCTGTTAGCAACAGACGTATTTTCATTTGAAGATATGAGTGCAACAGAGATGGACCTATCTGCAATTGAGTCTGCACAAGGTGAGAAAGAGAAGATCAAAGCGATCATCCAAAACCGCTCTGCGATTAATGCGGTTGATTTCCATCTGCCTAACGGTGACGACATCCGCATGAGTGGCTTACGTAAGTTTGCTTCTGTTGCTCCGCTTTACACGCTACAAGACGATGAACAAACGTTAATCAACAATGAAACGGGTGAAGTTCTCAAGCCAAACATGGAAGAGGGTTTCTATCAACCTGTTGATGCCAATGGTGAGTTTACTGGTAACACAATCTCCCCGGGCTTTGTGGTTAATATTGGTACACATAACTTTGAACGTGTTTGGAAAGATGATGGTATTAAAGAACCATTCATCAGCATCTTTATTTGGACGGTGATCTTCTCGGTATGTACTGTAGCGTTCACACTTGTTATCGGGCTTGTACTTGCGAATATCGTGCAATGGGAAGAGCTAAAAGGTCGTTCAATCTATCGTGTTCTACTGATTCTGCCTTACGCAGTACCAGCATTCATATCGATTCTTATCTTTAAAGGTCTATTCAACCAGAGCTTTGGTGAGATCAACATGGTGCTTGAGAATATCTTCGGCTTAAGCCCGAACTGGTTCTCTGACCCAATTCTTGCCAAAACCATGGTGTTGATGGTTAACACGTGGCTAGGTTTCCCTTACATGATGATTCTATGTATGGGTCTACTAAAAGCGATTCCTGATGATTTGTACGAAGCGTCAGCGATTGATGGTGCGAACTTCCTTGATAACTTCAAGCGTATTACATTCCCATTGATGATTAAGCCGCTTACACCGCTATTGATTGCAGCGTTTGCCTTTAACTTCAATAACTTTGTAATGATTCAACTATTGACGAACGGTGGCCCGAACATGATTGGCACCTCAGAGCCAGCGGGTTACACAGACTTGCTTGTAAGCTACACCTACCGAATCGCATTCGAAGGCGGCGGCGGTCAAGACTTTGGTCTAGCAAGTGCAATCGCAACGCTTATTTTCCTATTGGTTGGTGGACTTGCGTTACTAAACCTTCGTTTCACTAAACTGTCTCAAGATTAAGGAGCACGACAATGGCTATGGTACAAGGTAAAGGCCTTAAATACCGAGTGTGGGCAACGCATGCAGTGTTGTGGTGCTTCTTGGCAATGATTATCTTCCCACTACTGATGATCATCGCTATCTCGTTCCGTGAAGGTAACTTCGCAACAGGTAGCTTGATTCCCGATAACCCATCACTGGAGCACTGGAAACTGGCTCTTGGTATGTCGGTAACGAATGCTGACGGCTCGGTGACACCACCTCCATTCCCAGTACTAACGTGGTTATGGAATTCAATTAAAGTCGCGGGTGTGACGTCGCTTCTTATTGTGGCATTGTCTACAACATCGGCTTATGCATTTGCTCGTATGCGCTTCAAAGGTAAAGAAACTATCCTGAAAGCGATGATGATTTTCCAAATGTTCCCAGCAGTACTGGCTCTAGTCGCTATTTACGCGCTGTTCGACAAGCTTGGTCAATACATCCCGTTCTTAGGCTTGAACACGCACGGTGGTCTAATCTTCTCGTACTTAGGCGGTATCGCACTGCACGTTTGGACGATTAAAGGTTACTTTGAAACGATTGATAACTCGTTGGAAGAGGCTGCTGCACTGGATGGTGCAACGCCTTGGCAAGCATTCAGATTGGTTCTATTACCACTGTCTGTGCCAATTCTAGCGGTTGTGTTTATTCTTTCGTTCATCGCAACAGTAGGTGAAGTGCCTGTAGCATCTATCCTGCTAACCGATGTGAACTCTTACACGCTAGCGGTAGGTATGCAGCAATACCTATATCCTCAGAACTACCTATGGGGTGACTTTGCGGCAGCGGCTGTACTTTCAGCACTTCCGATTACTATCGTGTTCTTACTTGCTCAACGTTGGTTAGTTGGCGGTTTGACGGCAGGTGGTGTAAAAGGATAAGCTGTACCCTATAAGAAAGACAAAGAGCGACCTTATAGGTCGCTCTGTATTGGCATTTTTATTACATCATTTGGTTTGGCCGCCGATCAGTAATAAAAATAACCCTCAGGTTACGCATAGCTGGCTACTAATCAGGTTCCTTACGCTATTAATGATTAGTGGTTTTTGTAACTCTAACCCAGGTATTTACTTGGGTTTTTTTATGCCTGCTACTTTTTGCTTTTTACTTTGTCCGGATGTTCGTTTTACCTGTCAGTTTTTGTGCTCATAGCTGCTTTAGCCATTAAAGTTTCGAGTCACTTCTCTCCCGAATCTCTCCTGCCTCATTCCTTTTACAGGAAGACATGAACGAGTCTCACAAATCAGACACTCAGTATAAGGGGCAGTTGCTCTATTGATATATTGCTAATATTTCAATGCGTGATACTTCAATGATTTGTATGCAACGATTAGCCTGATTGCACAGAAAATGTCTATAACGGCAGGCTACTGTTGATGCATCGTGAATAGCTATCACTCGTAGTTATTGGTTTGCTTGGAAGTATCTTTCGATTCAAAGATAAGGGGGAATCGGATGTTGAGGTTAGAATTCTCTACTAGAAGGAGCACAGCCAAGATGCTGCAACAGAACATAGATGCTTTCTTGATCGAGTGCCACACGGCGAAATAGATCCGCAAACGTCTGGTCACCACCAAAACAAGTTTGGATGTAGTGGTTAATTTCGTTGCTGTCGTAGCCTTCGACGTACAAAGTTCTAACCCATTGGTACTCAACCGCCTTTAAATTGTTCAATGTAGATTCGCTAAGAGTGGGACGTGTGACGCTCAAGAGTGGCTCCAGGAAATTCAAATACATCCATTATGATTGGCGGTATTTAAACAGAGCAAAATGACGACTTTATTACAGTCAAAATAAATCCGCGAACAAGTGCCGATTCATTTCAACCTTTGGCTGGGCATCACGCTCTCATAGGTCGTATTAGATCTACTGAGGCTTTGCTTGCAAAGATCGAGGGTATTAGATCAACCAATGCCAAGCAGGTGCTTGGCATTGTAATATGGTTTTGTAGCGTAGCGTGGTTGGTAAAGTTTACTTAAGGTACTTAACGTGTGCTTCCATCTCTTCACCGATCTGTTTTCGCATGTTCATTAGGCGAATAGCCGAATCTCTTAATTCGATGTCTTCTGGTGTTTCTGGCACCCACTCTGGCACCTTAGTCGGGTTACCATTTTCATCAACAGCGACCATAATAACGATACAGTGAGTCGTTAGGCGGTTGTTGAGTTCTTTAGGGTCGCTGGCTTGAACGTCGATAGCGATGTGCATAGAAGATGAACCGGTATAGATGACCTTCGCACTTACCTCTACAAGGTTGCCAACATGGATCGGAGCTACGAATCGAATCCCCCCTGCGTAAGCGGTAATACAATATTTACCACTCCACCCAGCAGAACAAGCGTAGGCTGCTAAATCGATCCACTTCATTGCTGCACCACCATGAACTTTACCACCAAAGTTCACATCCCCAGGTTCAGCTAAAAAACGCAGAGTAACGTCTCGTTTACCATCTGGTCGGTTATTGTTACTGCTCATCTATCTTCCTTCATTATTATTGTGCTGTATAACATGCTTGTTACTTGCTAATAACAATATACTTAAGATGACATAAATTAAAGCGGTGTTTCTCACGATTAAGACTATTTTTTAAAACGGGTGACGAACGGATGAATATTGATGTTTAAAGGCGGTAGAGGCGAGTGGCTAACGCGGATGAAGCAAGATTGAGCAAGTGCCTAGCCACATTGACTAAGAACCAATAAATGTTGAGCTGACAGCTAGAAAGGCAGATTGCAAAAAAAACACCTAGCGTAATGCTAGGTGTTTCTAAGCCGTTTGGTACTCATTGCGGTACCTTATTTTGTTTTAGCCAACTAACCGCTGTTTATCTGGTTTAGTTAAATTATTTTAGTCTTTTTACCACTAAAGTGGTAGTTAAAAGTATTTGTTATTCAGCTCATTTTTACTCTTGAATAAAGTATAGATCCTTCGCGTAGATATTTCCTTTCGGATTATTGTTAGGGAAGCCTTTGAGAGTATTTCGCACTAATCGGGTGTGATTGTAATGATATAAAGGCATAACTGCTGCAGATTCGTTAAGTAGCGATTCAGCCTGCTGGTATAAAGTAAAGCGTTTAGACTGATCTTCCGTTTTACTCGCTTGCTGTAAGAGCTCATCGTAATCGGGATTGCAGTAGCCACTCTCATTTGCTGAGTGATCACAAGTGAAGGCCTCTAACAGTGCAGAAGGCTCTGGGTAGTCACCAAATGCCCATGAGCGTGCAACTTGATAGTCACCAGCGCCTTTTGCCGCAACATACGCTTTCCACTCCATGTTTTCCAATTCTACCTTCACACCCAGCGGCTTCCACATCGATGCAATTGCTATAGCTATCTTTTTGTGATTCTCACTGGTGTTATAAGTCAGTGTGAATCTGAGTGGGTTGCTCTCGTTGTATCCAGCGTCAGCAAGTAGTGTTTTGGCTTTTGTTAAACGCTGCGTGCTGTCTAAAGAATTGAATTCGGACAAAGGCGCTGTGTAGTCAGGAATATTATTCGGCGTCACGCTGTATGCTTCTGGCTCACCTTGACCTGTAACTTTCTCGACCAGAATCTCACGATTGACGGCCATGCTCAGTGCTTGGCGTACTCTTACGTCATCAAACGGTGCTTGACGTGTATTGAATGAATAAACGTAAGAACCCAGTAGAGCTTGCGCTTTGATCTGTTCAGGGCTTTCTTGGATTAATTTCTGGTAGTACTCAAGCTGAACGCGATTGGTCATATCAATTTCACCAGCTTGGTAACGAATCAGCTCAGCATTTTGAGACGATAAGCCTAAATAGGTCACCTTGTTGATGACTGTCGATGTGTCATCCCAATAGTTTGGGTTTCTCTCGACTTCAACGTATTCGTTGGGTACCCATTTGCTCAAAGTGTAAGCACCGTTGGTCGCGATATTTTCTGCGCGAGTCCATTGGTCGCCTTTCTCTTGAACCAACTTAGCGGGTAGAGGGAAAAAGGTCTTGATGCTCATTAAACTCATAAAGTAGGGCGTAGGTTTTGAAAGTGAAATCTCAACCGTGTGCTCATCTAATGCTTTGATGCCAAGCTCAGAGGGATTTTTGTCTCCTGATAGAATCTCGCTAGCGTTCACGATGTTAGCCGTCGAAAAAACAAAACCCGTGTTGTTACCTGTTTTAGGAGACACAGCGCGCTGCCAGCCAAAGACAAAATCGGATGCTGTGACTGGCTCACCATTCGACCACTTGAGGTTATCTTTCAATACAAACGTCACGGTTTTGCCGTCTTTGCTGATAGACCACTCTTTGGCTTGCCCTGGGATGATCTGCCCGTCACTGTTCTCAATCACGAAGCCTTCAAACATATCATTGACGATAATGTCACCGGGCATGCCTGAATTTACGAAGCTAGGGTCTAGTGTGTTGGGCTCTGCGCCATTACCACGTACAAAATGTTGTTCCTCAGCTAATAGTTCTTCAGCTAATGGCACATCAGCAGGAACAGTGGCAGAAAAACTTGAAGCAGATGACAAAGCAAGCAGGGACGAGATGATCACAGGGAGCGTTGGTTGAGTCATTGTAATTCCTTTTACAACTTAAACAGTACTTAATACATTAAACCTGAGTCGGTAACATGTTGCAACCACAATGAACGCGTATTAAAAGCATTTGAAAGGCTTGTGAATAAAACAACAGTGCCTACTTCGGAAGTAGGCACTGTAAGAAAAGTGAGTTTGAATATTTACCCTAATGTGAGCGTGGGTAATGCGTTTAGCTTTGTTGAGGGAGAGGTGCCTCAAGCCTTGGTTTTCTTTTGATTTGAGCAAGGATGACACCGGAAATCACCATCACACCACCAATGATGTGGAACTGGTTAATCTCTTCGCCAAGCCATGTCGCGGCTAATACGATCGCAACAACCGGAAGCAAGTTCATGAACATCGCGCTTGAGTCAGCACCAATGGTGTCAATCGCCTTCACCCACATCCAAGGCGCTAAAATTGAAGCGGCAACTGCGGCGTAAGCTATCAATGGGATCGCTTGTTGCGGTGGTAATAGCTGTTCGCTGGTAAGCCAAAGTGGCGTAAGCATCGCGACAGCAAACAGACCCTGAATGTAAATCACCACCCAGCTACTGATTGGCATTTTCCAGCGTTTCAATAACACACAGTAAGAAGCATAAACAAAGGCTGCAATTAGCATATAGCCATCGCCTTGAGTCAATTCTTGATGCATGAAGAACAAAGGGTCGCCTTTACCTAACATAAGAGCTAAGCCTGACAGTGACAACACACCACCCACAATACTCAAACTAGAAATCGACTTGTGCAACAAAGGAACGCTTAGAAACACACTGATCAACGGGACTAAAGACGTGATCAAGGCCATGTTGGAAGCGGTTGTGGTTAAGCCCGCGTAGTAACCTAGAGATTGGTTCAACACCATGCCTAAAAAGCCGAGGAACGCTAATTTAGATAGGTTAGGCTTAATAACAGCCCACTGCTTCATCACTGGGCGAATGCAGAAAGGCGTGAGAATTAACATCGCAAAAAACCAGCGGTAAAAACTCATCGCGCTAGGTTCTATGGTGCTTGCAGCAAGCTTGTTGACGATTGCATTGGCGCCCCAGATACAGACTGTAAAAAATGGTAAGAGATAATGCATGTGAATTCCGTCGCAAATGAGTTGATGCGGCTAGTTTGACAGGTCGTTATACTTACAAGTATCTTTAGAAAGACATCAGGCGCGATAGGAAGACAAGTTTGAAAAAACACTCCAGAAACCTTCACCCATCCTTATCAATTGATAAGGCACCATCCAACGTATTTATGAATTTTGAAGCGTTTCTTTCGAACACTGAAACCCGAGTTCATAGCCACTCATGGGGACAGGTTCAATTGATCAGTGGCGGTATATTAGAGATGGAAGCGGAAAGCACCCGATTTCTAGCGCCGCCACATTTAGCGATTTGGGTACCAGCCGGGGTGATGCATTGCAGTTATAACCGTAAGCCTTTGGACTACTGCTCGCTAAATATCGCCCCAGAACTCACGCAACACCTGCCAGATAAAACCAGCCTTATAAAGATCACGCCGATTGTGTCTTCTATCATCGATGATTTTCGCGATCGTGGGATAAATGTTGCGGAAACAGAGCAAGACCAAAGGCTCGTTCAGGTACTGCTTGACCAACTTGCGCAGCGTGAGGTTGAACACCACTTCTTGCCTTCGACCGACAATAAGTACCTCGCGCCTATATTGGCTTCTGTTGAAGAAAACCCAACCGACGAAGTGACACTGAAAGATTGGGCTGAACGTGTTCACACCACGGAAAGAACTCTTTCTCGCCACTGCCAGACGGAGCTCGGTATGAGCTTTACCGAGTGGCGATTGCGTGTCCGCTATCTGTACTCGATGGACTTGTTAAGAAACGGCCAATCGGTCAAAGAGGTCGCTCTTACATTGGGCTATAACCAAGCAAGCCCATTTATCACCATGTTCAAACGTTACGCGAACCAAACGCCAGAACAGTATAAGAACCGTTTGTTGTAGCTCGATCTTGTTGCCAAAAGAACGGATGTTTTCGCTAATTAGTGAGTAGAGAGAACATAAGTGAATAGATACACTATAAGTGAATACGTGCAGTATGAGCTTATGGAATCGCCCCTAATAGCCCATATATTTCGCCCTGTTGTTCGGTGACATCCTCATAATGTTGGTTCAATAGAGCACTGTTGCTGCCGACCTTGAACAGTATGTACGTTTCTCCATCGACCTCGAACCAATTGAACGTTCCATGCTGGTTATACGTGGTCATTGTTTTGTTTATCTTCATGAGATATACATCAGCAGCGCAAGACATGTAGACGTACATAAGCCAAAGAAAGAAAAGAAAAACCACGAGCCTAATACTGTCTTTTCTTTTCCTACCTCTTCATTACCTTGCTGCCAACCAAGTTCACGAACCTGAGCCTTTGTAAGGTTTAAGTCTAGTCTTTCTATGTATCTGTTGAGTTCGTCATTGTGTACTGAGCTAATCATGTTCTATCTCCCCTAATCATATGATTGGTATTTTAGGGGAGCTCAATGTTTGGTTAAATTAGATATTTTGTAACAAGCGTTTAGATAAATAGAACATGATGAATGGCAAAAAGCCTCCGTGGTAGAGGCTTTGGTTAAAAGTGGTTTAGTTGATGGTTATCGCGATGTATTTGTTGTCAGATTCCACCTTTATTAATACACGACTTAATACCCAGTCAACTCCATATAGCCAGATCCAGAATGCGAACCTTTAATTATGATTGGCCCCTCCCAATAGGGAACCGACAGCGGCATTTTGGCATTTGGATTGAGTGCCGAGACGGTCAGTTCGATTTGTTGAGTTGGAATCGAAACTTGCCACTCTGTTGGGTAGTCACGTCCATCGATTTCCGTTTGCATGATGGCTGTTAAGCTGATGTCTTGCTGCTTAATCGTGATGCCGGAGCCATCTTGATTCATCAACCTTGCATGGGAATAATTGGCTTTGCCTGTTGTTGAGTTTCGAAGTTGAAATACCACCAAGCTGGTTTCATCACTCAGCCTCAGCGCAAACCAATCCCAACCTTGTTGCGAGTCGAGTAAAAACTGAGAGCTCCATTCTCTGTCTATCCAACCTTTGCCAGAAACCAGATGGGTTACTCCATCAATAGTTACCTCGCCCGATACATTAATGAATGGTTGGCTGTAGTAGTAGGAAGCCACTTTGCCATCGCTATTTTTAGTGCTGTAGCCTTGTTCGCCTTGTTTTTGATAAGGCGCGTTGCTGGTTAACTTAAGCGAGTAGCCAAACTGTTCAGAATTAGCGTTCAAGGTTGCGGGGAATAGATCATCGCTTGAAGAGTTCCATTGCCAATCATCAAGGTAGACACGTAATGGGGAAGCATCGACGCCTGCCAGTTCTGCTTGGTCACGTGACCATTTTTCATCGGCATAGTGTTTGTCTTTAGTGGTGACAGCACTGTGCGCCATGTAGATTTGCTGGCTTTGCCACGTGGTTTTCTTAGGCTGCTTGGCTTGATTGTCGTTTTCTTGTGGGGCAGAGGCGAAGCGGAACTGTGTCCACTGCAGGCCTAACGCATTGCCTTCTTCATCAATTAAGTTTGCGGTTAAATACCACCATTCATGACGAAAATCAGGGTGTGCTTGATGGTCGGCAGGGAAAGTGATGTCGATACCTTTTACTACCGGAGAAAATTGCGCTTGATCGATTGCCGTTTCATTCTCGGTTTGTGTTTCAGTACCGAGTATCGAACCCATATTTTGAGCTGATGGTTGAGTGGACTCCTCGCATCCTAAAAGAAACAAGACGGCAAGCGTGAGAACAAAAACGCTTATTGCTCGATTCATCACAACACTTCGCTTTGCAAACTGGATACCACGGGTTTACTGACCAAACGCCACAGTGGAATCAAGGTCGCAATCACCGCCACTAAAATGGTGATGGCTGCGATGCTGAGTGCATCACTCCAATTCCACATATAATTTAAACTCCAACCAAAGGCGCGCAGGGTAACGATGTCCGTCAACACATAACCGACCATAGCGCCGAGTGGTAAAGCGATAACCAGAGTGAAGGCGACCAGAACTACGATTTGCCCGACCACCATCGCCATCAATTTTCGCTGACTAACACCGAGCGCGTACAACCTTGCAATAGCGGCTTTGCGTGCATCGAGCAACATGAAACAGGCGCAGAACAACCCTATCACCGCCACCATTAAAGTGACGCCATTAAGCGCCCGAGTGATAGCAAAGGTTTGTGAGAAGATATCTAAAGCGATCGATTTGATCTGTGCTTGATCGTAAAGCTGACTTGGGTGCAGATTGAGTTGTTGGCGTAGCTGTTCGTACACCACTTGTGGGTCGCCAGAAACTTTGATTCCCAAGCTGGTGGGTAAGTCAGTAAATCCGCTTTCGAGCCATAAATTAGGTGCAAGCAACACTTCGCCATTCGGTGAGCCGTAATCATGGAAAATCGCCCCGACGATGAGTGTTTTGTCTTGGATCGCGTCGAGCTTGAGTTGGCTTCCAAGGGACAAGCCGAGCTTCACCGCCGTAGGTTCGCTGATTGCCACGAACTCACCTTGGTAAAAGCGCGTCCAGAAGTCATCACGGTAGGATTGGAACACCATGGTTTGCTCAAGTGTGTCTTTGTCTTTGGTACCGAGCAAAGTCGGTAAGCCCTGCAAGTTATCATCGACGTAGTATTGCTTATAAACGGTTTCAACATTTTCAAACTGCTCTAACGCACGTTCGACATTCGCGATTTCACCTTGGGCAGGGCTAACGTAAATGTCTGCGTGTAAGCGCTGTTCAAGCCATTGCTTTAACGTGGATTCAAAGCTGCCGACTAAGGTATTCATTCCTACATTGGCGGTGACGGCGAGAAGCAATGCCATCATGGCAAGGGAGAGAGGGGAGATAAGTTCACGCAGCTCAGCAAACAGATATTGTATTAACCCCGATTGGGTGCGTTTTTCGCTCCAGTTCGCTAGCACGCTGAGTGTTTTGGGCAAATACAAAGGAATCGACACCACTAACACACCGAGCCATGCCATGGTGAAGCGATGATGTTCGCTCAGCCATAACCCTGCTAACGCGACAATGGTTAATACTGACCCTATAACAAACAGCTGATTTTCGTTAGACGCTTCCGGCGCTTGATAGAAACCGCCATGGGAAGAGAGGGGTTGTCGCACGCGCTGTTTAAAGTGCTGCCAACACGCGACAAGCGTTGCGGCCAGCGTGAGTAGCAGTGCCTGCACTAACCATTGCCACTGCCATGTGCCGGGAAGCAGTGTTGCACCATAAAGTTGTTCAAGCGTTATCGCGACGGTTGGGTGTAGCCAATGGCTGAGTTGAATGCCGAGAATGAAACCAAGCGACGCGCCCATTGTGACTAAAAGAACCAGCTCGACTAGCAGAGCTGAAAATACGATGCTTGGCGCAATCCCAGCTTGTTGAATTTGCACCAACAGCCGATTACGTTTTAGCAAACTGTACTTCACGCCATTGTAAGCGATGAACAGGCCAACCAAAAACGCCAACAAACTCATGGCGGTGAGGTTGAGGTGAAAGCTATCGGTAATTGAACCGAGATCCGTGCTTTGGTTGTTGGAAATCCATTGTCCCTGTTTGCCGATAAGGCTTCGCCACTTATCCTGAGTATTGCTGTTCGTGTCGCTCTTGGTGTCAAAAATAGCGATATAGCTCAGTTGCCCTTGCTTGTTAAGCAGTTGCTGAGCGAATCCAATGTCCATCAACATTCGGCTACCCAGTTGCCATTCATCTGGCAGTACCACAACCTTGGTGAGTACTTCATCCAAAGTGAGCGTGTCCACTTCGTCCAAACTCTGGTGCTGAGATTGGCTCATCATCACAATGGGTTCACCCGCTAAGAGTTGCGGCAAAGGTAAGGCATTGTCGAACAGGGAAATGTTTGGCTCTTTGGCTTGAGTATTGCTTTTTTCGTCGATGCGAGCGTGGCGAGCTCTTGAAGTGAGGGCGGCGATTAGCTCACTGCCTTGAACTGACCAGCGTCGACCTTGCTCGTCTCTTACTCGCCCTTCTATAACAGGCAGCGCTGCGCTTAGTCCACTTTGTCTTAAGCTGAAGTAGAGCGATTCTGGCAAATAGTTTTGCCCTGCCGGTGGAATGATAAGGTTATGCGCTTGAGCGCTAAGTTGCTCGGTCGATTCTGCATAACTGCGCTTGGCATTGAGGTTGATGGCTTGCACTGCGACAAACAAGGTGACCGCTAACACAATGCCGATCAGAATCGCTGCGGCTTGCAGTGGCGATTGGCGATAGTGTGCCGCGAATAGGTTCAGAGTCAGTTTGGTATGGGTGAGCTGGTTCTGAGCGAAACCAGTTTGCTTCATTGGATTACTCACAACGCTGCCGCTCTTGGGGTTAGATCGGCGTTCCTTAAACAACCATCATCTAACACCAATTTTGTCTGCATAAAGCTGGCGCATTCTGGGCTGTGCGTAACCAAAAGCACGGCAGTGTTGCCTTGTGTAGTGATTTCACTCAGCAGCTTCATTACCTCAATGCCTGCTTTGTGGTCGAGGTTGCCTGTGGGTTCATCGGCAAGCAGTAGTTTGGGTTTATGGGCAAGCGCACGCGCTATTGCCACCCGTTGTTGCTGACCGCCAGAGAGTGCGGATACGTGTCTTTCGAGTAGCTCACTGATGCCCAATGCATCAACTAAATAATCGCACCAGTCGCTCCATTTCTGTTGATTTAAATGAAGAGGGAAGGCGATGTTTTGTTTTACGTTGAGTGGGGTCAATAAGTTGAACTGTTGAAAGATAACGCCCAATTTTTGATGACGAAATCGGCTCCATTGTGGATCTTTCCAATTTGATGTGTTCTCGCCATCAAGCCACAATTCTCCACCGGATAGAGGTTCAAAGCCCGCGATTAGGTTGAGTAAAGTACTCTTTCCACTGCCACTCGCCCCTGTCAAAGCCACGCTTGCCCCTGTCGCCAAAGCGAAATCGACATTGTCCAGCACGTGATGGGTATCTTTACCATCAACAAAGCTTTTTCTGGCATGTGTGAGTGTGACAATTGGGCTTTCCATTTCCTTTCCTTATAACCAAAACTTACCATCAAAAGGTGTCGTTACTTGTGGCAATTATTGAAGCGACAAGCTCTATAAAACTGTAGACAACAATTTGAAAAAGAAAGCGATTTACATCGAATTATTAATAACTTGTACTTCGAAAAGAGGGAAATAGATCAGTGTGAGGAGGAATACGGATGTTAGTGGGAGCTATGAGTCACCGAGGAGGCTTTGAATTTTTCGTCAAATGGTTCGTGGCAACGTTTAAGTGAGATAAATCATGGCTCAAATTATTAAACGTTTTATTTATGAAAGTGGTGAGGGTTAGTGCTGTTTTGCTAGCTTGTTTCTGCCCCATTCCGAGTTTCAGCCACTTTTAAAATTAGTTATAAAATCTAACGTACATGCTTTGCACTAGGTAAGAGCTGAGGCTATTCCTACAAACACTTTGCGATCTTCCTAACTATTGTGCTGAGTTGCACCTCAACATACTGAATCAGTTAGAAACATTACCGTTAAATTTGTTTCTTAGAGTGAAACTCCTGACCTGTGGACTTTAGTGTCTGACCCCATTTATATTGACCTACAAGCTTGTCAACAGAAATTAGGGTATGTTTTATGACCTTCTTAAGGTGTTTTGAATCATTCCTATGAACGATATACCTGTTGCTTCTTCCTTTATTGTCTGTACCAACGCCAACAAAGTTACAGCGGTCTTTGATTTTAATTTTTTGTGACCTGATACCACTGATAGCTTCAAGTAATGCTTTGTATGAGTATGCTGGTAGTTTGATGTCATATTTATAACCTCTGCATTTAAAAACCAACATTGAATCTCGATACTGTGCGAATTTTTTAAGTTCGATTGTATCGTTGAAACAAGTAGGAAAGACTCTTAGGGGAGCTTTCGCAAAGTCCCAACTTGCTGTTACTTCAATAATCGAATTTGAGCGTTCTACCAATAAAAGCACTTGAATCAAGGTGCGAGCTATCTTTATCTGGCTGATCTCTTTAAAGTTAATATCTTTCAGGTTTCGATAAGAGTCATAGGGTAAAGGGTATGCTCTTACTGAGAACGACTTAGTATGGTCAATCTTTTTACATGTAAAAACCTTTAATATTTTTTTGGAATTAATAAATTTTGAAGGCCATGAGTACAAGTTTTTATACTTGGTGCTTGAATCGAAAAAGCAATCCTCAACACAGCGTGCTTTGCTTAACAAGCTTAATGCTTGTGAGGCTGTAATAATCGTATCTTCCATGCTATTTTCCACTGTAGTTCTCGCATAATAGTTTGACTTGATGTGGTGATTCTGGCTCACCAACAGGACAAGAAAAGGGACAATCCACTGAAATATGTATGATCCAGCTTCAAACGCAGGTCTGATGTTTAATCAGCTTCCAAAATTGACCTTAACGTCAAGTAATATTATTTCTTCCAATTCAGATCTTTTGGTGAAAGTGGCGAGGGGGTTGAGGAATGACTCAAATATTACCCATGATCATCAGTTTTTCAGAAAGTTTAGAGCTGGTGATTGTAATCTCCAGATGTTTGCGGATTACTTTGGAAATGAGTTTTTGCAAGATATTCAAAATGAAATCAAGGACAAAGACCCTAAGCACCTTGGTGCTTGGTTTCAGGTCAAGCAATTGGTGAGAGGCTTTAGAATAAACTTAGATCCCCAAGATGAACTTGCTAATTACTGGGGATTTTTGATAGCTCATACCGAAGTAGAGTACTGCTTTATAAAGCAAAACTATGGGAGTGATGATTTAACGGCTTTGTCTGGTTATCTACGTGAATGGCTTCTGGTTGACGACTGGCCATTAACCAATGCAACTACTAGCCAAAATACTCAGTATATCATTCATATGGTTATGTATTGGGCAGCTTTGTATGAGCTGTTCCTTGAAGAGCACTTCATTACTAAAGATTATTCGATTCTAAGTAAATGTTTACCTACTCTTGATGCAAAAACAGAGTCGAGTCTTGTTTTGTCTTCAGGTGTTATGTTGAGCAATGTGAAGAAAGGCTGGGCTAGTGAAAAGTATGTTAAAGCGGACATAAAGTGGACTGAACTCTATCGAGATGTAATCACAGCTCAGTTAAAAGATCCCGATCTAGCAGTCAGGATGTCAAATGTTCATGAACTGAGCCACGTTGATCCTGACTTGAAAGCAATTAAAAAAAGATTTGATAGATGGCGCAAAGGCTCCTTGATGACAATTGATGATGTTAGAGCCAATATCGCTATACTTCGTATACCGTATCAAAGTAGCCAAGCAATGCTATCTAGCGATATTATTATATTCGTTAACATGTTTACTTACATTCAGAAAGAGCTGATAAAAAATGGAGTCGCGGAGACGTTGATTGTCGATACTTTCAGAGGCTATTCTAGGATTAAGAAGTTAGTAGCTAAACGTTATTCAGCGTTCCAAGAAACAAATATTTTGACCGCTTGAGCCAATACAGTAGATTTAGGTGCCAATGACGACTGCGGATTAACCTTAGCCTACTTAAGTATAAATACTTTTCTTAATCCGAGCCACCTGAGCTAGAGCAAAGTTTCTAACTCACTAATGTCCAACTATGAGTTGGCCTTTGCAGCTCATTCACCAATATCAACCGTTTTACTCAGTACAGATGTAATGTTGGAAGATGGGAACGACAACGACCTAACCACGCTCTAAGCGTCGTTAAGTCGTTATTGGTTTGAGGTCAGGCTTAATTGAGCGCTTTGATCAGAGTGATTTCGCGTTTGATTTGCTTACTCTCTTGCTCAGTCGCCTGCGCCAGTTTCTTTTCGCGTGTGGTTATGGCTGTTTGTTTGGCTTCGTCAGATTTGAACATCAGTTCTTTTACGTTGATAGAAGCGATGTTTGTGTAGCGGCCATCGTCACTGGTCGGGATTGATATAGTTTCATCATTAATCAATGACTTTACGATCTCTCGCTGTTCATTGTAACGACTCTCTAAACCAGAAAGTGCCCATCGTTGTTGAGGCTTACCCTCATACTGGCCGTTCTTTTCTTCTTTAAGATACTTGATAGTCATGTTACGAATCGTGCCTGCTTCTTCTCCATACTCTGCTTCCGTATCAAAGAGTACAGGGAATGATTCACCTTCTAGCACGCCGCCTTTCTTGGTTAGATGACCCATTCGATAGCTATTCATACCAATACGGATCTCTGTTTGATCAGTAACCGGTGTGCCATCAGCAAACGCGAGGTTGGTGATGCGTGTACCTGCAGGCTGAGTGAGGTCGATGGTATAAGTCACGCCCGCAAAGAAGTCATTGGTTGAGTATTTTGAAGCTCTGCGCTCAGGGTTAAAGCTGTAGGTTACATCGCCAGGTTGTACTGAGTTGAAGTAGCCCGCAGACCATTCCATGTAGGTTCTTAACTCTTTGCCTGTCATCTGGTAGACAGTGATTTCGCCACCTGCGTATTGGTAGTTGTACGCGATGTCTTTGGCTTTGATTGGGCCAACATCGAGCTCTGCATTGTCGTTGTCTATTTGAAGTGCGATGACATTGGCTTTGGGTGCATAGAAGAAGCTCGCTTCTTGGTATAGCGCACTGATGCCTGTGTCTTGAACGTGGACTTGAGGGATGCCGCGGATTTCGTTTTCTGGGACTAAATCAACGCCGGTAAGCTGAGCGACAGGTCGATTCGCCATTTCTCTGAGTTGTTTGTGATAAGGCTGGTATAGCTCGTCCATATTTTCATCAGAGTCGATACCTTTAATTTTATAGGTGAAACTGTCTTTGTTGACGAGAGTGAATGTGCCATCGCGTTCTTCAAATTGAAGATCAATACGAGATAAGGCGCGGCCATATTTGTCGGGTTCAGTAATGATAACGCCATTCACAACGGCTTTATCAATGCGAGTGTGCATGTGACCAGCGACGATGGCATCAAGCTCTGGGTTTGCATTGGCAATGTCGGTGACACCGGTGTCAGCAATGTCATTCTCGTTTTCAATCCCCATATGGGCAACCAATATGATGGCATCCACTTGATCATCAATCTCTTTGACGATTTTTTTCACTTCCAAGGTTGGGTTAGTGAAAGTGACGCCTTCTAAACGGTTGGTGCCTTGCGCAAAGACCTCCGTCATTGGGGTATCCATTCCGATCACGCCGATCTTAATGCCACCGCGTTCTAGAATGGTGTAACCCGGTAAGAATGGATTTCCGTTTTTGTTCTTGATGTTGCCGCCGAGAGACTGCCCTTTAAATTGGGTAACGGCTCTGTTGAGCGTTTTAAGGCCAAAGTCGAATTCGTGGTTACCTAAAACCCATACATCGTATTTCATGTGATTAAAGCCAAGCATCATTGGATCAACAGGCTCGTCTTTGAAGGTTTCTACGAAGTTGCCTTGGATGGTGTCGCCAGCATCGACAAGGATAATGTTAGATTGCTCTTTGCGGATCTCACCAACTTTGGTCGCGATTTGACTCAAACTACCACGAGTATTGAGTTTATCTGCCGCGTAATCCCACGCCATAAAATGACCATGAATATCTGAAGTACCCAGTATCGTGACATCGTGTATGTCGCCATCAGCTGCAAAGGTGGGAAAGGCTAGAGAGAGTAGGATGGCGCTTGATAGTATGTGTCTTTTCATCAGTATGTTCGCATCGTGGTTTTAAGTATGACGCTACCATATAGAATCGAGATTACCTTATGGGTGATCAGTGTCATATTTATAGTGATATAACTTACTGATGTTTCAAATAAATGTGATTCATGACCATCTCGTAACCACTTAAGTTATGGAGAAACGCATTACAACTCTTTACTGCGTTCTCAATACTCAATTCCTTGAATCAAACTTTCTCAGTGAATCAATTTTCGTAAGTACTTCTGTCTTTGTTCAAGGTGATTGGGTTGTCCTGCCATTTCCAATGCTTCTTAGCGCGGTCTTAATATTTCTATTATTAACTATGCCTTTAATTTATTGTTATGTTATAACATAACAATAAATGCTATTTTTGGATGTTCGGTGGGAAATTGAATAAACCTGTATTGTCTGTGCGCGGGCTCTGCGCTAATGGCTTGGCTAACTGGAGAGCCGTCTCCGACGTGACATTTGATGTGAACGACGGTGAATGCGTTGCCATCATTGGGCCTAATGGAAGTGGAAAGTCCAGTTTGCTGAAAGGCATTACAGGCGAATACAAAACCGTCGCGGGTGAGTTGATGTTGTCTGGCATTGCACTTGGAAGCCTTGAGCGGCAGCAGATAGCCAAGCATGTCGCGGTGGTTACTCAGCATGAGCATGTTGATCCTCGTTTGAGCGTTGCTGAGTATGTTGGCTTAGGCCGCACTCCTCATACGTTTTGTTGTAGTGCAAAAGAGCACAAACGAGCGGTTCAGCAGGCGATGCAAGATGTTGGTCTTGTTCACAAAAGCCAGCGGTGCTTTGGTGAGCTATCCGGTGGTGAACAGCAACGTGCAAGTATTGCTCGCGCCTTCGCACAAGAGCCGAGGCTTTTACTCTTAGATGAGCCTACAAACCACCTTGATCCTCTCGCTCGTCTTGAACTTCTGAGCCTAATTAAACAACGTGGCATTGCGTCTGTCGTGGTGCTGCACGATTTACCTTTGGTAGCGCCATTCGCCGACAAAGTCTTGTTGATGTCACACCAAAAGATGGTGGCGTTCTCAGCCCCAGATACCGTGATGCAAGACCGATACATGATCCCTGTTTTTGGATTGCGCGTTCTCACGTTCAATCATCCTAATCTATGCAGCACCATCCATCATTTTGAAGCTGCATCAACTTACTCAACTCACTTAACTCTCTCTAATCACTCTTTAATAGGAGCAGCCCAATGAAGTGGCCTGTAATTTCCAGTCTTTTGTTTCTTTTACCTTTCTCTTTTGCGCATGCGACAAGCACTCAATACCCAGTGACGGTTGATAACTGTGGGAGCCCACTGACCATTGAAAAGCGGCCCTCGCGTGTGGTTGTACACGACATCAATATGACCGAGATGGCGTTTGCTCTTGGTCTTCAAAAGGAGATGGTGGGCGTTACGGGCATTACTGGGTGGTACAAGATGTCGAGTTCGTTTGAAGAACGTTTAGGTGACATTCCTGAGCTCGCACCGAAGTATCCTTCATTAGAAACATTGATTGCTGCTGATGCTGACTTCTTTTTCGCTGGCTGGAATTACGGAATGAAAGTGGGCGGTGAAGTGACGCCTCAAACACTGAAGCCATATGGGATTGATACCTTAGTGCTCTCTGAGAGTTGCATTCATACCCAAGACCAAAAAGAAGGTGCGACAATGGATCTGCTTTATGGCGACATGCAAAAGCTAGGCGTTATTTTCGACAAGCAAGCAGAAGCCGAGGCTTTGGTAAGCAGCTGGAAAGAGAGAGTTGAAAAAGTAGCAGAAAAGCAGAAAGCATCAGGTAAGCCGAGTCCAAAAGTGTTCCTGTTTGATTCGGGTGAAGATAAGCCTTTCACCGCCGGTAAGTACGGAATGCCAAACGCAATGATTGAAGCTGCTGGTGGCCAAAATATCACTGGCAACATGGAAGCAAGCTGGGCAAGAACATCTTGGGAGAATGTCGCTCGTGAAAACCCAGATGTGATTATTCTTCTGGATTACCAATCGGCAAGTGGTGCCGATTCGTTGCAACGTTTCCTAGAAGCCCATCCGTTGATGAAATACACCAATGCGGTCACTTCTGGTCGTTATGTCAAACTGCGTTATGAGCAACTCACTCCTGGGCCTGACAATATCGATGCTATTGAGAAACTTGCAGAGGCGTTCGTTTCTGAGTGATCGGGAAGGTTGTTATATGAAAGCTTGTTATTGATAAGAGTAGTAGTCCTTTGATTTTATTTGATAAATATCGAGCAGCATGGCTAACAGGTATCACTGCCATGCTGCTCGCCTTCATGATGAGTTTACAATTTGGCTCAGTCCCTTTGTCTTTTAAGGAAGTGATTGTAGGGCTGAGCTCTTTCACTGATCCAACGCCGGATATGACCAGTCGAATACTGATCGATCTAAGGTTACCTAGAGCATTGTTAGCGGTTATCGCGGGTGCAGGGCTGGCGATGGTTGGAGCGTTGCTTCAAACCTCGACACGAAATGATCTGGCGGATCCGTTTCTGTTTGGCTTGTCATCTGGCGCGTCTGCTGGTGCGGTGTTGGTGATCACCAAAGTGGGAGACGCTCTGGGTGTTTGGTCACTGCCACTGGCTGCATTCTCGGGTGGTATTGTGTCGGCGACCGCTGTTCTGATTCTGTTTTCGATGCAGAAGAAAAAGGGCAATGACAACTTGATCTTGTGTGGTTTGGCGATCTCATTTCTATTCGGCGCCATCACGAGTTTTTTGATCTATTCAGGCGACCAGAGAGCGGCGAGTTCGATTTTGTTCTGGACGATGGGAGGCTTAGGGCTCGCACGTTGGGATAATTTGATTTTTGCCTTGGCGGGAGTGTTATGTCTGATTGCGTTAATTTTCAAGCGTTACCGGGAGCTCGATACTTTGTTGGTGAGTGAACAGACGACAAGCTCACTGGGGATCAACGTACACCGCCTACAAAGCGAGATTTTTCTCTGTTGTGCGTTTTGCACAGCGTCGATTGTATCGATGACCGGAGTGGTCGGCTTTATTGGCTTGATGGTACCCCACTTAGTACGACCATTTTCAGGTGTCACTCACAAGCGAGCTCTGCCTTTGGTTGCCTTATGGGGCGCGGTTCTTTTACTGTTTGGGGATGTGATTAGCCGAACCATATTAGCGCCACAAGAACTGCCAGTAGGTATTGTGACAGCAGCGCTTGGCGGGTTATTCGTTCTGTATCTTGTTTGGCGTAAATAGTGTGTGCTCAATTCCACCAAACTACACAGGCAGTAAGACGATCTTGCCCTCTAGGCGTGTGGTTTTCGATTCAATGAGATCAATCGCGGTTTGCACTTCATCGAATGGCAGATAGCGGTCAACGTCGAGCTGAATATCGTTTGTGATGAAGTGATCTAGCATAGTCGTGAACTTTTCACGGCGAACATCTTTACCTTCCGCTTCTTCCCAATAACGTAAGAAGAAGGTGCTGAAATCGATGTGTTGGCTTTTCGCGTACTCAAAGAAGCGTGGCTCGTAAAAATCCAACGACAGCGTCCCATAGTTGATAAAGCGCCCGTTGTTGCCAAGGGTGTGGATAAGATCGGTTCCGGGTGAGCCGCCAATCGCATCAAAGGCAACGGTTGGCATAGGCAAGTCTAACGCCTTAATTTGAGAAACTAGATCAGCGTTCGCATCTAATATCCAGTTGGTGGTAGTTGGGTATCGTTTCGGTTGTGATGTAACGATAATGATTTTGAAGCCGAGTGATACTGATAATTGCGAAAAGATCTTACCTATGGCTGAACTGCCAGCGTTGATGATCAACACATCTTCTTGGTTCAACTTGGTTACCTCTGTCGTTAGCACCCATGCGGTTAGCGCATTAATGTACAACTGACAGGCGTAACCATTTTCTAGATGCTGAGGAATTTGGAACAGATCATCTGGTGATACATCGACATAGTTCTGCCATGTTCCACTGGTTGCCACAAGCACACGCTGGTTTACTGCAAACTCAGCATTGCTGGATTCTATAACCCTTCCTACCGCTTCAAATCCCGGTACTCTCGGCGGCTGGTGGCTATGTTTGTATTGGCCCACACCATAAATCGACAACAGATCACTAGGGTTGATGTTAGTGGCTTCAATGTGTACGCGAACTTTATCTTTGTCTAGTGCCCCTAAAGCGACATGTTCTAACTTGAGAGATTCTTTTGGCTGACCGAAACGGAACTGGCTAATTCGGGTATTTTGCTTAGTGTCAGTCATAGTTCGGATACCTTTATGGGTTATGAGTACTGCATTGATTTTAAGTGTAGCGTGTTCATAAACAATCTTGGGTCGGTAATATTGCTCAACATCGATGTTGTTGGCAATCGATTGTTCAAATTGAAATTAGTTAACCAAAAGTTGACCAACACCTATCTACAATGATTCCTAGTTTAATAACTAGGAGTTAATAAAGATGAACGTGCCTGAAGTAATGTCTAAGTGGAAAACATTGCTGGCTCTGACCATGGCCTTGTTTGCTCTTAAGTTTGATCTACTTCTGATTTGGGGGCTATTTTGCTGGTTTTGGGGATGGGAAAATCTTCGCGCAAAAGAAGCCTTCTTTGTTGAACGTATTGAGCTAAAAGAACATCCAGTTTTGTTTACCTTAATCATCATCAGTTGGTTTGTGATGGGAGGGGTATATTTCTATATGGACAATAGAGTCTTTGAGTTTTTTAGCTCTTTGTAGCAAAGCAAAATTTAATAATTAGGATACGTTATGAAAATCTATTTAATTAAAGCGTCTGCTGGCAGCGATTACTCAAAATACAAAGCCTCTACGGGGGGACCTCCACAAAACATCTTTGCCGCCGCTGCTGCGACACCAAAGTGGTACAAGTTAGATATGGTTGATGAGACCATAGGTGAAAAAGCCGACCTTTATAATGATGCTGATTTGGTGGTGATATTTATGTCGACTCCAGATGCTTATCGGGCTTACGAGCTAGCTTCTAAATATAAGAAAAAAGGCAAAACAGTCATACTCGGGGGGTTACATACTCAGTTTAACCCTTCAGAAGCGGCAGTATATGCGGATTGTTTGGCGATGGGAGAAGTTGAGAACTACTGGGTTCAGTTACTACGTGACGCAGAGTTTGGTTCGCTACAGCCTATTTATGAAAGCTCCGAGCCTGTCGATCTCAGTATGCTCAATCCATACCCAACAAATATCATCAATCCTGAAGCGTACAATTATACATGGTCAGTAGTTGTGACAAGAGGTTGCCCATTTAAATGTAACTTCTGTTTAGTGCCAAGGTTCTTTGATAAGTTTCAGAAAAGGCCAATCGAAAATATCGTCAGCGAGTTAGCGGATCTCAAGACATTAGGTATTGAGTGGGTTGAGTTACACTCCGACAATCTCACTCATGACCGTGAATATGCTTTGGCACTATTTAAAGCCATTGAGCCGCTTAACATGAGCTTCTATGGGGAAACGACAGTCTTGATTGCTCGTGACACCGAATTGCTTAGTGCTGCGGTGAAGTCAGGGTTCAAAGCTGTATTATTAGGCATAGAAACGCCATCTGAAGAGGCTTTAAAGGCTCAGAAAAAAGGCTTTGTGAAACCATCTAAAATGAAAGAGTACATCGCTGAGATAAGATCTCATGGTATTGAAGTATGGGGAGATTTTTTGTTCGGTTTTGATGAACATGACACTTCTATCTTCAAACAAACGCAGAAGTTCGTCGAAGATATCAAGGTTGATAAGGTGATCCCACACTACATGATTCCGTTTCCCGGTTCGGAGTCTTTTAATCAGCTAGAGCGTGAAGGGCGACTTCTTACTAAAGATTGGTCCAAGTACGATGGTAGCCATCCGGTTTATCAGCCCAGTCGTATGAGCGTTGAAGAGCTAGAGGAAGGCTTGTATTGGATTTGGAGAAAGAATGCGAGCTTGAAAGAACGAGTTTTTGCATGGTTCAATTAAAATTTGTTCTGGATACATGGAATGAAAATCGCGAAGGTTCATAAATAAGTTTTACTATTCGGAATCCCTGACTGAGTCAGTACACTTTAAAGGCTCCATGTGGAGCCTTTGCATCAAGTCTTTGACGTAGCGGTGAAACCCCGCGATCAAAAGCCATAGCTTTGTTTGATTGGATCGCAGACTAGTTTATATTTAGCATCCGCAGCTTCTTTCCCAGCAAATTCTAACATCGCTTCTGAATAACCCATTGCAGTGCCGAACTCTTCCATTATATAAGGATCTTCTTTGACACTCACTGTGCGATCTTTCGATAGCTCGACAATAAACTTAGCGTAATCTTGGTCTTTATCTAAGCCTGCAGCCCAACCAAAACAGTGAGCCGCATCTTGCTTAGGGAATTCGTTAAAATCTTCACCATTCACTTCGGCTAAAGCAGCACCCGAAACAAGTGCTGTAAGTAGTGACATGCTAGTAATCAATTTTTTCATATTGCTTATCTCGAATATTGAATATGAAGCTATCTTATTGCGAGCGCTATGAAATAAATGTGAACATATTTGTTATTATTTTCAAGTCATGTGACTTTTGATGTAACTGTTTTAATCGTTTACGAGCACAACATCGATTTCAAATGCAGCGTGTTCATAAACAATCTTGGATCGGTAATATTGCTCAACATGGCTGGTGTTGGTAAACAGTCATCATCAACGTAGTCGACATAGTCTGCCGCCGAATCAAAGATCAAAATATCCAAAGCCAAACGATCCAAGCCATATCGGCCTCGGTGGATCATATCCGCTGAAAAAACCAATAAGTCACCGGCGGCTAATGGTATCTGCTTACCACCAGAGATGTCATCGCTGCTCACTTTGCCGTTTTCTTCTTGGCGAACATTGTACTCTTCTTCGTTGTCCCAACGCTTGTGTGTGCCAGGGATAAGTTCCATACCTGGCTCATCAAAAATGGGCACTCGCAGATGCAATACCTGGGTTTCCATGATGACTTTCATTTGGTCATCAACGTCGTAGTCGTATTGACAGTCACGATGCCAGAAGTCTTTTTGTTGCGGATTTACTGGGTTGAAGAACAGCTGTGTATTCATGAATGCCGGTTTGTTCGGAATCACCGCATCAACCACGTTCATCACTTGTTTCGAGCTGATGAAGTCGAAAAGCACGCTTCTATCGTCGGTGAGCAAATATTCGCTTCCCGTAATTAAAGACGAGTTAAATGCTTCTTCTTTATAGAATTCTTCGTTGTCTGCTTTCCATGATTCATGGAATTTCAGCACGACTTTTCTAAGCGATGCAATTTGAGCTTCATCGAAATAATTTCTGATAACAAAGTAACCATGTTCGTCGTAACGGTCACTTAATTGTTGGCTGTTTTCTACCACTGATTACCTTCGTTCATTCTTTGCTGTGCAATAACCACAGGCTTCTTGGGCGCATAATGCCAGACAGTCGTCATTCAACCAAGCAACGAGTGCAGAAGCCTGTAGATTCCGTGATGCTATGGAGCCATGTGTGGGCGAGTTTTACATGCCTATTCAGATCATGGACTCATGCGACAAGAATCTCTGCATATGTGATCTATCCCTTATTTTATAAAATACAAAGATTCATATAGTGAATGTTTCTTTGGTTTGTATGATTATTAACCATGTTGTGATTTGGTTTGCGTATGGAAGATAGAAAATCATGGATGGTTTTTCGCTGGATATGAGAACACTTAATTTTATTATTATTTTGTTCTCTTTCATTTACTGTATTGGCTTATTGTTATTTCAATTCACTCAACAGCCAATTAAAGGGCTTTCAATCTTTTCCATTTCAATATTTGTTATCGGAACTGGGCCGTTGATGTTGAGCCTAAGAGGGGAGTTCCCTGATTGGATCACCGTTATTGGTGCCAATATGGTCATTGCGCTTGGTTTTCATCTCGCCTTGTATAGCTTATGTCTGTTTCGAGAATACTCTCTCAAATGCACCTACCTCAGTAGTCTAATGATGTTGGCTCTTTTGCCATGTTTTATTTACTTCACGTTCTATGAGCCTTCCATAAAGGCTCGAATTATCCTCATTAGTTTATATCTGGCTTTTGTGACTCTTTGCACTGCCTTTGCGGTATTAAAGGGCCTGCGTGATGACTTGACTCTAGGTATTCGGATGATGGCCTTGTCATTTACGATATATGGCGGGTTTATGGTTTTTCGAGTCGTGGTGACACTATTTTCCGCTGAGCTCCAGGATTTCATGGCGGCCACTCTCATTCATCAACTTGCCTTTTTAGTGAGCATCGTTCTTATTGTGTCGATGAGCTTTACAATGCTTTGGCTGATTAACGCAAGGTTGCTTAGTTCTATTCACGAGCTCTCCTACAGCGATCCTCTAACGGTACTGGGAAACCGCAGAGCATTAGATGAGATGGTTCCAGTTATCATGAAGCAGGCGGAGACTGCGCCTGTCAGTGCCATTATGATGGATATTGATAATTTTAAGTCGATCAATGACCAACACGGACACATTGTAGGTGACCTCGTGATCAAGTCTTTTGCTGAAATGGTTCAAAGTGCGATAAAAACATCGCCCAAAGCCAGTGCGTTTCGTTTTGGCGGAGACGAGATAATGATTTTATTGCCTAATGTCGATTTTCAACAAGCTCAGGTTATTGCCTGCAAGTTACGATTGTCTATTTCAGAGGTATCAGCAGTACAAGAACATGAGATGTTTTTGACATCGAGTTTTGGTGTTGCTCAGCTTCATCCGCATGAGAGTTGGAATGGGTTTATTAGCCGAGCCGACAAAGCGTTATATCAAGCGAAAACAAACGGTCGCAATATGACTTCAATTTGTCCTAGTCATATTAACCAACTCGCCACTGCTTGATGATGACAGATCTCTAAGCGTTAGTTTGATGCGGTCCACTGTTTTGACACGGCCATTATATTGTTGGCTGTGGCGCTGAGTCTGTTTTTTGGCTTTGCGTTAACTTCTGAGGAGGAGTGGCTTCAGATTCTTCTGCAGACGTAAAATGCTTATCTGTTAGCGTCACGGTCATTGCTTCATGTTTCACCGTTATGGTTGCCGTTTCTGACTTGGCTTGGTTTGTAGTTACGGGTTCAGCGAATGCCATCATGGAAGTTGTAAAAATGATTGTTGCTAGTGCGATTTGAGCGAGTGTTTTCATTGTGCTGTATCCTATTGGGTAAGAGGGAATACTAATAGCTGATACGTGCACTATAAAAATTATCTGGAGGTCGTTCTTATCATTTTATGCCACCGTAAAAATTATACGGCGGATGAATGTTTTGCTTGGCATGATTTGCCCGTTCTTATTTGCCAACACCCAAGCATGATGACGTTCAACTTACTGCCACATCACCAAGACCGCTGCGATAGAAAGCAAGATGAGCGCAAGAATGTCTTTGCGCGCGATGCTTTGCCCCAACCAGAAATAGGATATCAACACCATGAAGATCACTTCGACTTGCCCAAGCGTCTTTACGTACGGAACGGCTTGAAGTGACATTGCGCTAAACCAACCCAGAGAACCGATAACACTCGCTAGGCTAGTCATGACGACCAGTTTAGATTTCTTGAATATCAGGCGCAGCGTGTCGCGTTCTCTGAAAAAGAGATACGTACAGATAATCACTGTCTGAAGGGAAATGACGAGGAACAGCACCCATGCGGCGCTATGAGGGAAGGGCAACCCTATGCTCAAACTTGCTTCACGTACCCAAAGAGACGTTAAAGCAAAAGCGGTACTACACGTCATACCTAACAAAAATACTTTCGGAGACAAACTTCGCCAACCAGAAGAACTACTCATGATTAGTACGCCTAACGTGCCAATAAGCACGCCGACCCAACCTGTTAGTGTCAAAGCAGTACCAAAAAACAATACGGATAATACAGCAGATACGGGGGCTTCACACTTGGCTAAGCCTGCTCCTATCGCATAGTTTTCGAGCTTAAATAACATCACCATTAAACCCGTCGCGAGGATCTGCATAATGGCTGCTGCAATAATGTAGAAAACAAACTCACCCGAAAAATCAGGTGTGGATACTGGCTTCCATTGATAGAGGGCGCACAGATAAATTAAGGCGATTGGGCCTGCCCAGATAAAACGCGCCAGCGTCACACCAGCAACACTCATGGTGCCACTTAACTTGCTTTGAAAGGCATTGCGCCAAGATTGGCTGAAGGCTGCGAGAAGAGTAAAGGCTATCCAACTAAAAGACATGACGCGTCCATGTGTTATGTAATTTGATGGTGATACTAACAAAAAATTACATGATAAGAAGCGTCATGATCCGTTTATAGCCAGAGACTCACCTTTATTCTCTATTCGGCAGTAGAGATCTCTTCAACAGTTCGATGCTTTCTTCAGAAGATCAGCTGTTTCTTATTTTTGAAATAGAACATCGCACTGATCGAAATGAACAGTAAGGTGAAGTAATAGAAAAACGAAGACAGTGAGGCCAAGAAGGCAAGATTCTGCTCTATTTCTTGTTCGGTGTAGCCCTGAGACACCAACTTATAGTAGTAAGCGTACAAGATACCGATCAGGCCGTATCCGAGGTTAAACATCAGCCCTTTAAAGCTGAGAACCGTGGCTCTGTTGTGTGATTCGGTTTTTTTATTCAGGTGGTAGCTGATGAAAATGTTAATCGTCATGATGATAAAGATTAATACCAGTGCCGGAATGACTCCGTAAATCGACCAACCTAAACTGATCCAGTAATAAGTCGCCATGCTTGCTAAACCCATGACCAAAATGAAGGTTTTAGGCTCAATGCTCTCTGCTAATCTTCGGCTTTGCCCTGCCAATATAATCTTAAGCAAGCTGATACCCGCACCAATAAAACCAAAGTAGATAATAGGAATATCAATGGCCAGATAGTATTGGCTGTTCATGGTTAGGAACATGCGTGAGGTGTGTTCGAATAGGCTGTAGTAGAGCAAGATGAACAGTACGTAAGGTGTAGCAAATACCCATTTACCCGCATCGATCGTCAATTTAAGACTTGAGATGGTGGTTGCCAATTTGGTTTGGTCACTTGGCATCAGCTTTTTCTCTTCGCGCATATTAATCGCGGCATAGATAGCGATCATCGCGACAAATAGGGTGGCGAACACAGGAATACGCATCAGATCTTTAGTGCTTTCTGGCTCGGCTAGTCCAAGGAAATCAAAGATGTTCGCCATGAAGTTCACATCGTACATCGCCGCACCAATCAATGTGACAAAGATACCGACGGTTGAGGCGACACGAAGCTGGATTTGCAGCACTCGCGGCCACAACTCTTCATTGCCTTGTTCCTTTAAAGTGTCGTAAGCCAATGCCTCGTCGGCGCCGCTGGCCAGTGCCATCGCTAAGCCACTGAGAATCCGGTTAATTAGAAAGACCATGAATACCAAGTCGGGGTTTCCGGTTGGTACTAGCGCTATCATCGCGATCTCAACAAACATCACAATCGAAGACAGCACCACCAGTTTCTTGCGACCTAAGGTATCAGCGAACGCGCCCGACGGTACTTCAGCAAGCACAATGGTGGCTGCCCATACTACGTTGAGCATCGCGAATTGAGAAAGAGTTAGCCCGTAATCTAAATAAAGTAGGGTGAATATAGGGTAGTAAAAACGCGCAAAGTAGCTGCTTCGAAACATTAAGAAGTAGCGGACATTGGGAATGTTAAGGATCTCTTTGAGCGTCATGATAATTTCAGTAATTTAGATAACACATCATTATGTATAACCCTTTTACTCTTTTAAATCATGGAATTGTTGCCAAATCCCTAAAATATCTGATTTAGGTGATCTTCGAGTTCATGGTTCATAGTGGGTTATAGGTTTCTCTTCTTCAAATCACTTCCCCCATTCATTTAGTTTGTGGTGCTCGTTTCAACTTGCTTGACTGATTTTGGTGCAAGATCGAACTTCTACAACGTCGCTCTCGCATTTACATCTTATTGTATGATTTAATTGTTGGTGGTAATGATACGCAATGAATCCAATGTAATTGAGGAAGCGAGCATGATCTTAGAGTCATTCAGTCTGGAAGGTAAAGTAGCGATAGTGACTGGCTGCAACACGGGGCTTGGGCAAGGTATTGCATTAGGCCTAGCGGAAGCTGGTTGTAAAGTTGTCGGTGTTAACCGAACAGAACCTGAAGAGACTATTGAGAAAATGAGTGCGGCAGGTCATTCGTTCTTAAACGTGAGTGCTGATCTTCTCGATCAAGCGTGCATTCCAGGGGTTATAGAGCGCACTTTGGCTGAGTTTTGCCAAGTCGACATTCTCGTGAACAATGCAGGAATTATTCGCCGCCAAGATGCTATTGAGTTCTCAGAGCAAGATTGGGATGACGTAATGAACGTGAACACCAAGACTGTGTTCTTTATGTCTCAGGCTGTTGCAAAGCAGTTTAAGGCGCAAGGTACTGGCGGAAAAATCATTAACATTGCATCTATGCTGTCATTCCAAGGTGGTATTCGCGTGCCTTCTTATACGGCTTCAAAGAGCGCAGTGATGGGAATGACACGTGCGATGGCGAACGAATGGGCGCGCGACAATATCAATGTGAATGCGATAGCACCCGGTTATATGGAAACGAACAATACTCAAGCTCTGCGTGAAGATGCTGTGCGCAATCAAGCGATTCTTGAGCGTATTCCGGCTGAACGTTGGGGTAAACCGCAAGATATCGCAGGTCCTTGTGTGTTCTTAGCCTCATCAGCATCGGATTACATTAACGGCTATACCATTGCTGTTGACGGTGGTTGGTTAGCTCGTTAACTGACCTTGTAACAAACACGGTTAAGAATTTTAAATTTGCAGCAATCTTGCAGGAGAACATAAATGAAAATCGCACTAATGATGGAAAACAGTCAGGCAGGTAAAAATGCCATGGTTGCAGCTGAGCTAGAGTCAGTGGCGGGTGGCATTGGTCATGATGTTTTTAATCTAGGTATGACCGACGAGAATGATCACCACTTAACGTATATCCACTTAGGTATCATGGCGAGTATTCTCATCAACTCAAAGGCTGTGGACTTTGTTGTGACGGGATGTGGAACAGGGCAAGGTGCTTTGATGTCATTGAACCTGCATCCGGGTGTGGTTTGTGGTTACTGCCTAGAGCCATCAGATGCTTTCTTGTTTAACCAAATAAATAACGGTAATGCTCTCGCTCTCGCTTTTGCTAAAGGCTTTGGCTGGGCAGGTGAACTCAACATTCGTTATATCTTTGAAAAAGCGTTTACAGGCGAGCGTGGTAATGGGTATCCACTAGAACGTGCAGAACCACAGCAACGTAACGCAGCAATTTTGAATGAAGTGAAAGCGGCGGTGGTAAAAGATAACTTTATTGATTCTCTAAGAGCAATCGACCAAGAGCTCGTGAAAACAGCGGTTGGCAGTGAGCGTTTCCAACAATGCTTGTTTGATCATTGCCAAGACTCAGACATTGCAGACTACGTTCGTTCACTTTTAGATTAAACCTATCAAGGTCTTACCCGGTTATTAGTGAAGATAGAAAAGAGAAAGAGGAGCCCTGAGGCTCCTCTTTTGTTTTGTTCTTTGAACCTGATAGTTATTTTTGGCGTGAACAAGTCATACGTGATTCGCTCTAGACGATCAGTCCACACGCTTAAAGTTAGGCAACAAGGTTTCAGGCTGCTGCTCTACAAATGCTTTACTTGGTGAGTATGCGCGGAAGTAAACAAACCAGTTTTCGTCTTCTCGAGTTTGCACCCAATTCGCTTCATTCACACCTGCTGGCTTAGTTGGCGAGAAGTGGAAGGTGTAATTACCTTGTGCGTCTTTGACCGTTCCTTCGATGTTTGAACCCACGTCGGCACGTTCAATATCGTTGTCGATGATGGCGCGGTTCTCTACGTTGTAGACAGTAATTGTCCAGAACAAATCGGCGAAATTTACATCTCCATCTAGCGTCAAAGTATAGTGGTTACTGCCATTTAGCCCTTTGCCATTGTCGTCACGGTAGTTGTCTAGGTAGATCTGTCCCCAACCGCCGCTCTCAAATCCATGCATTGCGATGTCGTTAGTGACGGCTTCATAAAACCAAGCTGCACGTCCATCGAGATCCATACCATAGTGACGGTCTTGGTTTGGTGTTGAAGCCGTTGCGACTTCCCACGAATTCCCTTCTTTACCGTAAGCCGCATGTGGTAGACGTTCTGTTTTGTTGAAATCGATGTTTTTGACCATAGCTTCACCCATGATTACAGCTTGTTCTAAGATGTCACGCTGCTGAGCTGATGGAGTAAATGCTTTGCCTTTTTCAATACCTAATGGGCGTAACATGTCGTGCATCATACGATCGCGCTCTGCCACCGGTTCGGCTTGGATCGCTTCATTCAACGTTTCCCAAAATGCCATACCACGTGGGTGCTTAGCATCGTCACCACGTTCAGGGAAGTTCACGCCTTTGCTACTGAGCGGCTTGCCGTTAAGGTCAGTAATTTTTAATGCTTCTAAGTCTTTCATACGTTGCTGATCTGACTTAGCCATTAAGCGAACACCCAAGAAAACATTATTGGTATCAGACTCAAATACTTTTGCGCCTTTTGCGCCTTTTGGCAAGTTGCTAGGCGTTTCAGAACCTTTCGCTTTTACCACGTAGACACCCGGTTCGGTCATCTGTGAAATACCGATTTGCCACATTGTGTGTACCGCGCCACGCAGTTCATTTGTGGGAATTTCTATAACAACGGGCTCTTTCTCTACGTTAAACCAAGTAATCGCGTAAGGCGTAGAGGTGTTGTAAGTTAAGCCTCCTAGCTTAGATTCATGAGACTCAACATAAGTAATTTGACCATCCTCTGCACCCATGTCGGCATAGGCTTGTTTCCATGCGTAGTTTGACACCAAAGGCACGGACCAAATGTAAGCTTGTGACGCGCGTTGATAGTCCATCAGTTCAAACAGTTTTGCTGAGCTTTCTTGTGTTGGAATGCCATGAAGAAAGTCGGTTTCGAAAGTAAAGTCACCTGCTCGCGTTTGGATCGTTTCTGTCGCATCACCGTTGCCTGCTATCGCTGTGGCTGAAAACAAGGCTGTTACAGAAACTAGCATGGCAGCTGAGCGTAATGGGCAAGTGAAACTACCAACAAAGGCTTTAGATATCATATTCATAATGTGTCCTCAAAAACTCAAAATTATTCGTCAAAACGGGAATGGCTCGTCGAACCGAAATCATTGGTTCAAACTGAAAGAGCTCATCCAAGCAGAAAGTGACTGCTTAAAACTGATAGTTAAATTCGATGCGGTGATCACCGTCTTCGATACTGGTGTTTTCTGTCCAGTTTGCAAAATAACGAACGTTCGCCCTTGGGTTAATCTGGTAGCTCGCAGCAAACTCATGTGCGAGTACAGAATCACTGCCCTCGAACCCATAATCTTTGAACGTTGATGAACCAGACATCGTGCCTAAATACATAGGGTTATAGTTCAACCAAATCTTGTCGGTAAGTTGCATTTTTGCGTACATACCCGCCACGTAAAAAGTACCGTGCATGTTGTAGCGATCACGAAGTTGATCCGCGTCGAGGTTGCCTCCAGAGCCTTCTACCAACTCTTCACCTGCAGCAATACCGACACCCGCAAGCGGATAGAAATTAAACATGCCCATTTGTGGAAGAGCCTGTATAAAGCTGTATGACGCACTACCTTGATTACTATCGAAACCCCAAGACATATCGACTTGTGTGCCTCGACCATTGGTTAAGTCTACGCCGAAGTTTCTGAAACGAATCGAATCGATACTGTCATCTGCGCCTCGGTTATTCCAACCAATGGCTTCACCAGCGATGCCTTTGACTTCGAAGACATTCATACCCATGGTCGTATCGCTACCAGTGTCATAGGTTTGCCCGATTTTCAGGTTTAAGCCTTTGTCTGTGTAACCGAAACCACCTTGTGTATAGACGGCTAACGGATCTGACATATCTTGAATTTCGGCTTCTTCCGCGAACGCGACACTTGCCAGAAACAAAGGAGTTAGAGAAAGGATTGAACGTTGTAATAACATAGATGCCTCATAAATTTATCTCACTACATCCGTGTACTGCGTGAAGGTGAGGTAACTATACAAAGTGGACATCGTTAAGTTAATTTATATAAACTTAACCATTCGTTAAGTAATAGTTTATGGTCTAGGTATGAAACTGAATAATGTCGATTTGAACTTATTGAAAGTGTTTGTGGTGGTGTATCAGGAAAAAAGCTTGCGCAAAGCAGCCGAAAAGCTGTTTGTCTCGACACCAGCGGTAAGCCAAAGCGTCAAAAAGCTTAAGGAATCGTTAGGTGAAGAGCTATTTGTTTTGTCCAATAAGCAGTTTCTCCCGACGCCTTATTCTGATGAACTGTATCGACGTGTTTTTCCATTATTGGACGGGTTGGTCACGGCGATAGAAGAGGGTAAGCAGTTTACTCCTGCCGAACTAAGCGAAGATTTTAAGATAGAGGCGAACCCGCATCTTTTGCCTTGGTTAACACCCTCTCTGTTTCATCAACTCTCAGATGAAAGTCCACTTTCGAGGTTGATTAGTCATACTAGCTCCCAAGATTCACTGGAAAGACTTAAGAGTGATGAGATTGATTTTGTTATTCACTTTGAAGCTGAAAACCTGCCCGCCGAGATCATTGCCGTGCCTCTCGTGACCCTAAAATTTGTATTGGCAGTAAGAGTCGACCATCCTTTTAAAGAGGATGTAGCACAGATCGATGATTTGTTGTCCTTTCCATTTGCGCATGTAGACCTTGCTTACTTCGATCAAAACAAACACTCGCGATTGGAAGAAGAAGTTTTAAGCCAAGGTAAATCGATTAATATGGCGCTTCGAACGACGTCAGTTGTTGGGTTAATAGAAACGATTAAGCATTCCAATATGATCGCACCCTGCATGCCTCCGGTGATCGAACAACACAAGGGAGTATTGCGCTCGATTGTGATTGAAGGATTAGAAGAAGATGCAGAGAAAATGGAGGTATTTGCCTATCTTCATAAGAAAAACCAACACTCTGCCAAATACAAATGGTTACTGGATTTGATCGAAACGGCGATGGTTGAAGCCAACCATCAGTAAGCTTTAACTGTGATTGTTTTTATTGATTCAATGAATTGACCAAAAAAATGCCCTCAATACATCTCTTGAGGGCATTTTTTATTAACTATTAACTATTAACTATTAACTATTAACTATTAACTATTAACTATTGATTAGCTTAACCGTCCGTAGCCAGTTATTCACTTTCTGTTTCTTTAGAAGCGTTTGACGCCCAGCCTTTCTCTAGCCAGTTGTCCAGCACGTGCTGCAGTGCCTTCAAAGAGGTTGGCTTCTCTAGGCGACCATCCATCAGTTTGCTGATCATATCTAACTCGTGTTGTCCCGATTCCCCAGACAAAGCAATGATTGGCGTTTGAGGAGAGCGTGCCTTGATAATTTGGCTGGCGTCAAAACCATTCATTATCGGCATTTGTACGTCCATTAAGATCAAATCGACCTTGTGTGTTTTGAACAGTTCGACGGCATTCTCACCGTTTTTGGCTTGCAAGCTATTGACGCCAAGTCGACTCAAGTACATTTGAACAAGCGTGCGTTGTACTTCTTTATCATCGACGATCAGTACGGTTGGAGCCAAATGATTCCCTGGGGTTAGCGTGCTTGTTGGTTCTGAATTTTGCGTTGCCGCTTGGTTGCCTGGCTTAGCGTCTACGTTGGTTTTGTTTTCAGTTGCGGTTTGATTACTTTTCCAATCATTGAAGTAGGGAGTACGAAGCGCATCTGCTTTGGGTGCATTGGGCACAACAGGGAAGTACAGGTGGAACTCAGTAAACTCACCAAGTTTGGAATGGCATTCAACTTTGCCACCAAATGAACGCATCACACGTTGGCAGTAGCCCAAACCTAAACCACTACCACCGCTTTTTTGGTAAGAGAAGAAGTCATCAAAGATCTTATGAACGATGGCTTCGTCAATGCCGGGGCCGGTATCACGGAATGTGAGGACGTTCTCGTAAGCCCCTGTTTTGGTGCTGATCTCAATTTGGCTGTCTGGATAAGAATCAAAGTAGTAGATCGCGTTACGTATCAGGTTGAAAATAACGAAGTTGAATAGGGTTTCATTCAGTTTTGCCACAAAATCAGCATGTTGTGGTAAACGAATTCGCTCAATGATCTTCTCGTTCTCAAAGCCATAATGGCTGACGGCTTGATCCACGGCTTTGTGGATAGAGGTCATGGTGATTGGTCCATGCTCGGGTGAGCTATCACTGACTTCTCGCAAGATGATATCAATCAGCTGTCGACCACGTTGAATCGCAGCTTGGCCGTTCTCAATATCAAGTAGGATCTGTTTCGCTGGTGCTTGATTATCAATGTGCTGTTTTAATAGTTCAAATTGCAATTGCACTTGAGCCAGTGGGTTACGCATTTCATGAGCGATTGAGTTAGCAAGGGCACGGCTTTGGCGGATGCGTCTATCGGCTTCGATAGTGCTTTGTACTCGAGTTAACAAGGTTTGCAGGGCAGAGATCTCTTCGTTAGAGAACATCTGATCGTTGCTCTTGTGTGACGATACTAACAAGTGCGTGACCGATTTCCCCTGACCAAACAGAGGCATCACCAAAGCGGTATCGTTGGAGCTCATCTTGTCATACAGGGCTTTGATTGAGCGCTTGGCTGGTGCGGTGTAATCAAGCTCCTGAGACAACTCATCGAACACTAAAACGGACTTGTTAGTAGACAGATAATCTTCGTAGAAGGTTTCGTTGTAGTTGCTGTTCACTAGACGTAGCTTATCTTCTGGAATTTGCAGTAGGCTACCCAAACGACGCATTGCATCATCAATTGATAGCTTGAAATCCTCTTCTAGCGCGAGGATCTGTTGTACTGGCGTTTTCTTGTTTCCATAGATAAAGAAGGAGGCGTAGTCGCTTACACGTTTGTAGAGTAAATGCCAAGTGATGCCGATAACCGCGCAGATCGGGATAGCAATGAGCCATTGGTTATCGTCTGTCAGTGGGATAAATATCGCGCCAAAAGGTATCACCAAAATTGCACACACCAACAACGTATTTAAGCTCATGTACGCAAGGTATTTCACGCTATAGAAGCGAGAGGTCAGTAGAGCATAGCCAACGAACAACATCTCACTGATCGACAAGGCTGGTGGCAGCCAAGTGAGTGAGAAGTCACGCAAGAAGTAGGTCATACCTAGATGGATTGTCGCAGTAGACAGCATGAACACTAAGATGCCCGCGATCATGTAGTTGGTTTTGGCTAAGGTAAGCTTGCTGCTGTTGGCGCGCATGGCCACGAGGTTGAATAGCGTCAGGACAACGAAGCTGATCATCCCGATAAAGAAGTACGGTGTGTGTGTGCCAAACTCGATCACGAACTGGCTTGGGCCAGCAATCGTGACATGTTCAACGGTTAACCCCGGACTTAAATTGATAAAGAAGGAGTAGACAGTCAGTGTGACAAAAATGGCTTGCTGCCACGCATGAACCTTACCATTACGTTGTTCGACTGCGAGTTTACACGAGAAGTAATAGGCAAAGGCAAACGCAAAGAAAGAGGCGAGGTTGGCAAACTTTGCCGCGAACACAGCGGCCGAGGCCCCAAGTTCTGGCAATAAATCGGTATGGAAGTAGGCGTTGCTGCTGATCCACGCAACAATACAGATCGAATAGGCGATGTACGGGGCATGGTGTGTCCCCGCAATGACTTCGTTCTTTTGTTTTAGGCGGTAGCAATAATAGAGCAACCACATAACAACCACAGCCACGGTTGCAAGCAGCGTGATTGCTTTTGCATAGATGATCGCTTCTAGGCCGAAATCAAACATGTTCATCCTTTCTTACCGAACTCGGTTTTAATACCGCCCTTGCTTTATTTCCTGAGATCATTTTTGCTGAGATCGTTTTTTCCGCAGAACTCAATTTTTCTAGTGAGCTTAGCTTTCTGCTCTCACGCACTGCGCTTTTGTAGCTGCGAAAATCGACGTCATTGAATGCTTTTACCATCATCTCGAAATTCCAGAACCCGCGATAAATTGTTGTGCCGTCGTCATTTAATTCGCAATACCCTGAGTGGAAGTACGCATTGGGTTCAATAGTTTGATAAAACTGAAGCATGAAAGGTTGCTCGATAATGGTGAAGCCGATCTTATACCCAATTTGATGTAATACACTCATCAGCTCTTTTTGAGCAAGATAGAGGAAATAGAGCTTTTGTTGAGTCTTGCCACTGACTGTCAGACGCAGTACTTCACATAGGGCGTGTTTAGCCGACAATTGTAACTGGAATTGCTGGTCAAATTCTGGCAGAGAGTAACACTTTGACAGTGTAGGCGGTGTGAAAAGTTGTAGCTTCGCCAGTTCGTCGTAACCGTGATTAGGTAAACAGTAGTCCCATTGCTCATTGCTGAACGGGGGCGCGTAACTTAACCACGTATCACTCTTTGACCAACCTTGAATCAGCGCAGAGGAAACCAGTGTCGGAAAGGCTTCATCAACTGGATGTTTGAGTAGAATAAAATGCTTACCTGCCTGGGAGAGGTGTAATAAAGGCAGCATCTCAAACCATTTCTCGCCCTTGATGAACACCTCAAGATTGCTTAAAGCAATGGCATCGCTGATTGACATTCCTTGTGGGTGACAGGGCGTTTGCACTACAAGTTGAGCATCTTCGATGTGTTCAACGATTGCACCGTAGTAGGCACTATCTTTAATGGGCAGATCAACAGAAGAAGGGGACTTAGTGTTCAATGGTGATTTTGCTTTGATTGCGGCAATTTCACATTCGCACCAAAAATCTAACCAATGCATGTAGCACTGGCCTACAGCCTGCTCGAGAAGAGCAACCTCTGCAGATAGTGTGTTTGGATAGCGCTGAATCAGATCGCGGTAGTCCATCACCTCAAATAATACCGAATAGCTTTTGTTTTGATGCTCAGGGAAAAGCAATTCTAATTGGCTTCTACGATATTCTGTCACGCTTTGGAAAAGAGCAGTGCGCTCTTGTGGCTGATAGGTACTGATGACGAGCTCTATCAGAGCTCGCTGTTTTATTTCGATAGACAGACTGCTAGCCAACAGTGAGCCTAAAGACGACGTTATTTTCATTTGATTAACCGAACCTAGCCTAGGTTTATATAATTATTTTTATTCGATCTGCACTGTCTACAGGACACAAATTTTTTTAGTATTTTTTTTGAGTCATGTTACTTGGAGCGAGTCTGCCGTAACTTTACTTGAGCCTATTACTTGAGGGATAAGTTGCATAATCGGGCGAGATTCTACTACTTGCACGGCCCCTTAACAACATAGGCTTGTCATATCTAAATCAATTCAAGATGAATTAAAATATATTATTATCAATAGCTTATGCTAGATTCTTCCATTTTTAATCCAAGTCGTAGTTAAGTTGAGCATAAACTTTTGAATTTATAAAATAACGTAAAATATCTATTTTTTGAACCAACCTCATAAATCATATGCAAGTAAATTCACCTTGTTAGTTGTAAGGAATATAACGGCGACCCTAAATATATAATTAACTAATGAGTGTCGTATGTCTCATCCCCGTTTATTCCCACGTCATCGTTTGGCGCTTGCTTGCATGATCGCCAGTGTTTCTAGTTTTTCTTTTGCCGATAATCAATGTGATGTTGCTGATCTTCAACAGGCATCTGATCTCGCTTCTTCAGTTTCAGCAGCAGACAACGCTTGTTATAGCGCTTGGTTCTCGGCAGATGAAAGTTCATTGAACAATATCTACAACGAAGCGAGCTTAAGCCGCATTCAATTTACGCTGAACCTAGAAATTTCCCGTTATCGAGGCGAACCTGAACAAGCTCGCAGGCTAGAAAACCTTGGTGAGTTTGTTCGTGCGGCTTATTACGTTCGCTATAACGCGCAAGCACAAGACTTCAGTGAAGCGTTGAGCCAGCGGTTTGCTCAGTCAACCATTGCCTTCCTTACCAATCCTAATGCGCTAGACCAAGGTCGTGAACAAGTTGGAGCAATGAAAAGCCTGACGCTAATGGTTGATAACGTAAAGCAACTGCCACTCACAATGGATGCACAACTTGCGGCACTGAGTCACTTCAATAGAGAGACCGCGCAAGACTCACAATGGGTCGACGGGCTAAACAATCTGTTTCGAGCAATGGCTGGTCACGCGGCTAGAGATAATTTTTACGATTATATGGCGAGTCATACTCAGCATATCGATACACTTGCAGCGTTCGCTCGTGATAACTCATGGGCACTGGATACTGATGCCGGCTTTCTTGTTTATAACGCAGTCCGTGAAACAGGTCGCTTGCTTGCAAGCCCAAACAAAGAAACTAAAGACAAAGCGTTGCGAGTTATGCAGCAAGTGATGGCACAAAACCCGCTTGGCAGTGAGCACGACAAACTTTGGTTAGCTGCGGTTGAGATGATGGGGTATTACGCTCCTGAAGGCTTAAACGGATTGGATCTTGAGCAAGCAAAACGTGATTTAGCGATGCGTGTTCTACCTAATCGTCATGAATGCCAAGGGCCTGCCATTATCCGATCTCAAGACTTGAGTGCGTCACAAGCCATTGAAGCGTGTGATGTGTTGGCGGCCAAAGAAGCACAGTTTCATCAAGTGGCGAATACGGGCCAACAACCTGTCGCCAACGATAACAACAACCGCGTTGAAGTGGCGGTATTTGGCAGTAAAGGCAGCTACACCGATTACTCTGCATTCTTGTTTGGAAACACCACCGATAACGGCGGTCAGTATTTAGAAGGAAACCCTGCTGAAGTGGGTAACGTGGCACGTTTCGTTGCTTACCGTTACGCCAATGGCGATGACCTTTCTATTCTCAATTTAGAGCATGAATATACTCACTATCTCGATGCGCGCTTTAACCAGTATGGTTCCTTTAGTGACAATTTGGCTCATGGTTATGTGGTGTGGTGGCTAGAAGGTTTTGCAGAGTTCATGCATTACCAGCAAGGCTACGATGCCGCGATTAATTTGATTGCTAGTGGAAAAATGAGTCTGTCGGATGTGTTTGCGACCACTTACTCCCACGATTCCAATCGTATCTACCGATGGGGTTACTTAGCGGTGCGCTTTATGATGGAAGAACACCCGCAAGAAGTGGAAAGCTTATTGGCATTGTCTCGTTCTGGTCAGTTTGCCGAATGGGCGCAGCAAGTGAAAGTCCTTGGGCAACAATACAATGGTGAGTTTGAGCGTTGGTTAGAATCTGTCTCAACCGAGCCTGAAATACCAAACCCGGATCCGAACCCAGGAGAGCCGACTGGTCCCACCGAGACGTTCACTGTGCTTGTCGCGAACCAAAGCGTGGTGTTGAGCGGAGAGGCGTATAGCGAGCAGTTGTTTTATGTTGATGTGCCAGAAAACACCAAGCATTTCGAGATTTCTATTGAAGGTCATGTTCTAGGACAAAGCCAAGGTGATGCTGACCTCTACGTGAGTTACAACAAACAGGCGCATTACTATGATTTTGAATTCAGCCAATATGGTAACGGCAGCAATGAGCATGTGGCGTTTGAACCAGAGGCATCAGGTTATATCAAACCGGGACGCTACTACATGAGTATTGCGGGGCGTACCGATTTCAATGATGTGGCACTGTTGGCTTCGCTAGAAACAGAAACGCCAACACCACCAACACAAGAACAAGATGATTTAACGCCTGTAGTATTGGAATCCGGTCAGGCTCAAGTATTGACTGTGCACCAACGACGTTATGCAGCAGTCTATGTACCACAGGGCGTTCAAGAGGTTCGAGTGTGGTTGAACGATAAGAATACTGAGCAACCAAATCGAGGCAACGTTGATCTGTTCGCCAGTCACTCATATTGGCCAACGGCAGGGCAACATGACTATGCGTCTGATTACCGTGGTAGCAATGAGTACCTACAAATCCCTGTAACAGAAGAAGGCTATGTGCATTTCTTACTTAGTGCTGAACAACAAGGAGATGATGTCGAGATGTTGGTGTACTTTCATTAAGACACTAACCTCAATGACTTTTTATCATCAATGATATTTAAGCCATTGAGATAAAAAGCTGAGCATGAGTGCTCGGCTTTGTTTTTCTGACAGTGTTCTGTGTTTAGGGGATCGTTACAGCATAATTTCTGATGAAGTGATGACATTCGAGGTTTAAGCTTGTCTGCATATGAAACATCATTGTGGGTAACGCCTCGTGAATGACAGAGGTAGAGAGAATTTATGAAGAAAGTACGATTAACATCATTACTTGGAGTAGCAACCTTGTTTAGTGTCGCTGTGTTAGCAGGATGCAGTCAGAAATCTGAGGTTCCAGTTCAATCACAAGAGAATACGAATCCGATTTGTAGCACTAAAAATCTGACGGGTGGTTGGTCGCAAAGTGATATCACACCACAAGCTAAGCAAGTGTTAGACGTCGTTCTTGGCCAAATGAACACCTCTGCTAAGCTCAAACAGATCTTGAGTGTTCGAACTCAGGTTGTCGCGGGTTTGAACTATGCTATCGAGTTTGAAATGGATAATGGTGAAGTGTGGAATACCGTTGTGTATCGCTCGCTACAAGGTGACATTGAAATGACGCAACCTGCACAGCAAGGTCGTCTGTGTCCATAGATCAACTGGTCCATAAATTAACTGGTCTATTGATTAACTAGCATGTAAATAACTTCGCACATAAAAAATGGCTCCTAATTAGGAGCCATTTTTATTCTACTTAGAGGCGTTTTTAAACGTTACTAGTTTGCCAATGCGGGTTCCGATAACTCTTGAACACAAGCTCGGCTGATGTCTTCATCAATGTAGGCCATCCCAAGTTTATTCAGATAGTCCATACGATCGGCTGAGCGAAGCTCGATGTCGGGGCCTGCGATGTTGTTCTCTTGATAGATCTCAGTCAAGTGAGTCATGAATTGCTCGCCAACACTCATCATCAACAGGCTCATTGCGCCTACATCCGGTCTGACTTTTGCTTGTTGTTTGTCAGATAGATTGACGGCTAACACGATAGGTTGCTCTTCACCCTCAAAACGAGTGCTGCGCTCGCGAATGGTTTGCTGAGCCCAGTAATACGCCAGTTCTTTACTCTGAGTTAAGAAGACGGGTTCAACGGATTCTGTGTAGTTATTGCCAATCGTTGCCATGGTTTTTGAAGCGGCCTCGTTGAGCGCTTTGTCTCCAGAGCGCTTAAGCCCTTGACCTTGAATAGACGCGAGTAAAGCTGAAGATGTGCCGTGATACCAAGTATCACCCGTTGCGAAACCATTTTCTGATAACAGTGTTTTTGCATCTTGTAGGTGTGTCGGAATTGAAGTCATAGGCACTCTCAAAAAATAAGAATCTCAACAAATAGGAATCTGAACAAATATGGATACAGTTAGCTTAAACAGAAGTTGTTCGGTTAACCGTGGTGTGGAACACAAATCTGAGGCTTTGAGATAAAGCTGGCAGTAGTAGCTTTATCTCAAAGCCTTCCCCCGGATCTTACCTAAGTAAGAGAGAAGGGCGGGGGAGGCTTTAGTCTTAGCGATTAATCAAAAGTGTTAGCGACTAATCAAAAGTGCTAGCGATTAATCAAATTGATTCGATGTATTCGCTTCACCTGCTGCTTTTAGTGCATTCTCACCAGCAAAGTACTCTTTGTGGTCATCACCCATGTCTGAACCAGACATGTTTTGGTGTTTAACACATGCAATGCCTTGGCGGATTTCTTTACGTTGAACATTCGCAACGTAACCCAACATGCCTTGGTCACCGAAGTACTCTTTCGCAAGGTTGTCAGTAGACAGCGCTGCAGTGTGGTATGTAGGTAGTGTAATCAAGTGGTGGAAAATACCCGCTTCACGTGATGCATCGGCTTGGAATGTGCGAATCTTCTCGTCAGCGCTTGCAGACAGTTCCGTTTCGTCGTATTCCGCACTCATTAGGCTTGCACGGTCGTATGCTGATACGTCTTTACCTGCTGCTGCCAGTGCATCGTATGCTTGCTGACGGAAGTTTAGCGTCCAGTTGAATGATGGAGAGTTGTTGTATACCAGTTTAGCGTTAGGGTGAACTTCACGTACGCCATCCATCATCTCTTTGATTTGACCAATGTGTGGTTTCTCAGTCTCAATCCAAAGAAGGTCAGCACCTGCGTTGATTGCTTCAATACAGTCGAATACACAGCGGTCTTCACCTGTACCTTCGCGGAATTGGTATAAGCCTGAAGGCAAACGCTTAGGACGAACTAGCTTGCCGTCACGGTTGAAGCAAACATCACCTTCAGCCATATCAGCAACATCGATCTCTTCAACATCTAGGTATGAGTTGTAGATATCACCTTGGTCGCCAGGTTCTTTCACCACTGCGATTTCTTTTGTTAGACCAGCACCTTGTGAATCGGTACGAGCAACAATAACGCCGTTGTCGATGCCTAGTTCAAGGAAAGCGTAACGAAGTGCGCGAAGTTTTGCGTGGAAGTCAGCATGAGGAACCGTTACTTTGCCGTCTTGGTGACCACATTGCTTCTCATCGGCTACTTGGTTTTCGATTTGTAGACAACATGCGCCCGCTTCAATCATCTGCTTAGCCATTAGGTAAGTCGCTTCTGCGTTACCGAAACCAGCATCGATATCAGCAATGATTGGCACTACGTGTGTTACGTGGTTGTCGATTTTGTCTTGGATTCGGTCTTGTAGATTCACATCGCCAGCTTCACGTGCCGCGTCTAGCTGACGGAACAAACCACCTAACTCACGAGCATCTGCTTGGCGTAGGAAGGTGTATAGCTCTTCTACTAGGCCTGCAACCGAGGTTTTCTCATGCATTGATTGATCTGGAAGAGGACCAAAATCAGAGCGAAGTGCCGCGACCATCCAACCTGAAAGGTATAGGTAACGACGGTCTGTCTTGCCATCAAAGTGCTTCTTAATCGAAATCAGCTTTTGTTGGCCGATGAAACCATGCCAGCAACCCAGAGACTGAGTGTATTGAGAGCTATCTTCGTCGTAAGCCGCCATGTCTGCACGCATAATATCTGCCGTGTATTGAGCAATATCCAGACCTGTTTTGAATTTGTTTTGAGCTCGCATACGGGCTGCAGATTCAGGGTTAATTGCATCCCATGGAGCACCAGCAGCGCTTTTTGCAACTTCAATCTTTTCGATATCTTGTGTAATTTGCGACATAACTATTCCTTAGTTTCACGTGGACATGTTGGCCAATTTGGCGAGGTCATTTGATTTGGATTAAATCTAACCATGGACAAAGAATAACCATGTATGTGATAATTTTGTTAATTTATAGTTATTATGTTCGGTATTTTTCTTATGAATATTGCTCGTGTAGACCTTAATTTACTTGTGTATTTAGACATGTTGCTACGTGAAAGAAACGTAACGCGTGCAGCAAATCAACTGGGTATTACTCAGCCAGCCATGAGTAATGGCCTACGCCGATTGCGTGATCTGTTTGAAGATCCGCTATTGGTGAGAACCAGTGAAGGGATGATACCGACCGAACGAGCACATAAGTTGCAACCACTGATTCGAAACATCTTGGTTAATGTAGAGAAGACACTGCAGCCGACCACGGAATTTAATGCAGAAGACAGTGAACGCGTGTTTCGTATCATGGCAAGTGACTATGCTGAGTCGACCATTATTCAACCCCTTCTGAAAAGGTTAAGCGAGATCGCGCCGAAAATACGACTGGATATCATGACGCCAAGTGACGTGAGTTATCAGGATGTAGAGCAAGGCACTGTTGATATTATCATCAACCGTTTTGACGATATTCCACAGTCGTTCCATCAGATGAGCCTTTGGCACGACGGGTTTTCTTGTCTATTTAGTTGTGACAACCCAATAGCCGACAACTTCGATATTTTGTCTTATCTAAAGGCGCAACATATCTGGGTAAGTAAGACCGGAATGGGAACCGGAGTTGGGATCAACCCAAGCGAAGCGCAAAAGCTCGGTTGGATAGATGAAGCATTAATGCGCATTGGTAAAACGCGCAATATCACGGTGTTTACTCGACACTACTTATCGGCGATTCTCTTCGCACAACAAAAGAATCTGATCCTGACCATTCCAACCAAAGCGGCTCAACTGCAGCGTAATAACCCTAGATTGTTGATCAAGCCTGCGCCATTTGCGATTGAACCCTTTGAGGTGAAGATGGCATGGAGTCCATTGTTGCAAACCAATCCTGACCATCAGTGGATGCGTCGCTTGATTAAAAGTGTCGCTAATGAAATCGAGAGTGGCGTTACGGAATAACACAGTTTGTAGGGTATTTTTTTTGTGAATATCCAGTATAACTGGCATAAATTAGCTAAATTTATGTCCGTTGCGTAAGTTTAATCTAGTAACGTAAATTTGAGCTAGTAACGTGAATTTAAGCCAGTTACGTAGATTTAATGAGTAGTCATCAGTTAGCTTGAGAGAGATTTTATGAGCAGTCGTATTCAACAGGGAAGCTTGAACATTGATAGCACCCTCTACCAATTAATTAATGAGCAGGTCATTCCTGGAACAGGCATTGTCGCTGAAGACTTTTGGCAATCATTTGCAACTATCCTTGAAGACTTGGCTCCCAAGAACCGCGCACTGCTTATCAAGCGTGAAGATCTTCAACATCAAATTGACGTTTGGCACCAAGAGCGTGCAGGACAAACGCTAGATGCGGCCGAGTACAAACAGTTCTTACGGCAGATTGGCTACCTAGTTCCTGAGGGTGATGACTTTCAAGTAACGACTGCCAGCGTTGAGCCTGAAATTGCAACACAAGCGGGTCCGCAGCTTGTTGTACCTATTATGAATGCACGTTTTGCACTTAACGCGGCCAACGCACGTTGGGGCAGTTTATACGATGCGCTCTACGGAACCGATGTCATCAGTGAAAGTGACGGCGCGGAAAAGGGCGGAAGCTTTAACCCGGTACGTGGTGCTAAAGTGGTGAGCTACGCTCGAGGTTTCCTTGATGACGCTGCACCGTTAAACGGTGTCTCTCATAAAGACGTCACCAAATACAGCATCAGCAACGTCAGCATTGGTAATACACTAACAGCGACCTTAGACAATGGCGAAGAAGTCACTCTGATTGATCGCAACCAGTTCATTGGTTATCAAGGTGATGCGAGTGCCCCTTCAAGCATTCTGCTTAAACACAATAATCTCCATATCGAAATTCAAATTGACCCGAGCGCGCCAATTGGCAGCGTTGATGTGGCTGGTATTAAAGATGTGCTGGTGGAATCGGCTCTCACCACCATTATGGATTGCGAAGACTCGGTAGCTGCGGTTGATGGTGAAGACAAAGCATTGGCTTACCGCAACTGGTTAGGCTTGATGAAAGGTGACCTACAAGAGTCGCTAGAGAAAAACGGCAAAACCATCGTTCGTAACCTTAATCCAGATCGCCAATACACCAGCGTGACGGGCGGCGAGATCTCGCTGAAAGGTCGCAGTATGTTGTTCATACGCAATGTGGGCCACCTAATGACCAACCCTGCCATTATTGATGCTCAAGGCAATGAAGTCCCTGAAGGCATTATGGATGGCATGGTCACCTCGTTAATCGCAATGCACGATTTAAAAGGGAACAGTGCTTACCAAAACTCGACCGCGAACAGTATCAATATTGTAAAACCTAAGATGCATGGTCCTGAAGAAGTCGCGTTCACCAATGAGCTGTTTGGCCGCATTGAAGATGCATTAGGGCTAGATCGATTCACGATCAAAGTCGGCATCATGGACGAAGAGCGTCGTACTTCGGTTAACCTTAAAGAATGTATTCGAGCGGCTAAAGATCGTGTTGTGTTCATCAATACAGGTTTCTTAGACCGAACGGGTGATGAGATTCACACCAGTATGGAAGCGGGACCATTCGCTCCTAAAACACAGCTGAAAACCATGACTTGGATTGGCGCATACGAAGATCAGAACGTTGATCTTGGCTTAGCTTGTGGCCTGCAAGGTAAAGCCCAGATTGGTAAAGGTATGTGGCCAGAGCCAGACAATATGGCGAAGATGATGGACGCGAAAATCGGACATCCTCAAGCGGGCGCAAATACTGCTTGGGTTCCTTCTCCAACTGCCGCGACTTTGCATGCCTTGCACTATCACAAGGTGAGTGTACCAAGCCGCCAGAAAGAGCTTCGTGAGCGAGTGAGAGCGAACGTTGATGATATTCTGACTATTCCGCTATTAGGTAATCAAAAGCTGACAGCTCAAGATATCCAAAACGAATTGGACAACAATACGCAAGGTATTCTTGGTTACGTAGTGCGTTGGATTGACCAAGGCGTCGGGTGTTCTAAGGTGCCAGATATTAACGATGTAGGTTTGATGGAAGACCGCGCTACGCTGCGTATTTCGAGCCAACACATTGCGAACTGGTTACGTCATGGGATTTGTAATGAAGCCCAAGTAATGAAAACCATGAAGCGCATGGCCGCAGTGGTGGATGAGCAAAACGCTGGCGACCCGAGCTACCGTAATATGGCACCTGACTTTGAAAACAGCATCGCATTTTCAGCAGCGTGTCAGTTGGTATTCGAAGGCTGTGCTCAGCCTAGTGGTTACACTGAGCCAGTACTGCATGCTATGCGTCTAAAACTGAAAGCGCAGGGATAGAGAAGCAACCCAATAACAAAAACAGAGAATGTAAAATACTAAAAAAAGAAACCCCCTTTAACCGAGCCCAAGGTGCCGCGCTTTTATAGCGCGGCTTTTTTTATGTTCAATGGCGTGCCTATTACTTTGCATTAATTTGGGTGTTTAGACGTCTAGACGTTGACAAGCCCTAAGTGTGACATTAGTCTGCTCACCTTCCTGTTCTATTGCGTTGATGTTCCATGTCCAATTCAAAAAATTCTAATGCGGTAATTGCCCCTTCGGCAGTTGCGCTTATCCCTCTGATCGTGTTCCTATCGTTGTTTATTGGCGTAGGTACGTACTTGTCGTTACAAGGCGTCGATTTTGCTTTCTATCAGCTCCCAGCTCCGATTGCGGCTTTGCCTGCGGTGATGCTAGCGTTGTTGCTAAGCAAAGATAAATTGAACCGTGCTATCGAACAGTTCTTAGGTGGAGTCGGTCACAAAGATATTATCGCAATGTGTATGATCTACCTATTGGCGGGTGCTTTTGCGGCTGTAGCTAAAGCGTCTGGCGGCGTTGATGCGACGGTAAACCTTGGTCTATCGGCGATTCCGACAAGTATGATTCTACCGGGTATCTTCCTAATTTCAGCTTTCATCGCGACAGCAATGGGTACGTCGATGGGTACTATCGCTGCGGTTGCCCCTGTTGCGCTAGGTATTGCTGACTCAGCTGGCATGAGCATTCCACTGACGGCTGGTGTTGTTTTAAGTGGCGCGATGTTTGGTGACAACCTTTCTATCATCTCTGATACCACGATTGCCGCGACACGCTCGCAAGGCTGTGAGATGAGAGACAAGTTTAAAGAGAACATCCGCATTGCACTGCCGGCTGCACTTATCGCAATTGTTATCTTTGCTTTCAACAGCACAGCGACTCAGGTACCTGAAACTGGTCCAATCGAGTGGCTGAAAGTGCTGCCGTACATCACCATCCTAATCCTTGCGGTATCGGGCATGAACGTGTTCGTTGTGTTGACGATTGGTATCTTACTGGCGGGTGGCGTGAGCCTAGGTTCTGTTGAGAACTACGGTATGACTGATTACGCTCAAGACATCTACGCAGGCTTCGGCAACATGCAGGAGATTTTCTTATTGTCGATGCTGATTGGCGGTTTGAGTGAGCTCATGCGTCGTCAAGGTGGATTGGCATTCCTGACTAACTTAGTAAGTGGTGTAATTCGTGCATTTGGCTCTTCACACTCTAAGCAAGCGAATGGTCGTGCGAGTGAGCTAGGTATTGCTGGCTTGGTGTCTATGGTGAACCTATGTACGGCAAACAACACGGTAGCGATTATTGTGTCTGGTAGTGTGGCTCGCCAATTGGCGGAAGAGAACAATGTGTCTCCACGTCGTTCTGCAAGCTTGTTGGATATCTTCTCTTGTGTGATTCAAGGCGTATTGCCTTACGGTGCGCAGGTATTGCTATTAGGTTCGGTATTTAACCTATCGCCTTTGGATATTGTAGCCAACTCGTACTACTGTTTTGCTCTTGCAATCGTGGCTGTAGTCGCTGTGTTTATCAAACACCCAGCGCGTCAAGTGGCTCAAGCTTAGTAGCAATTGTCCAAGTTGAGTGATCTCAGACTCTAATAAGAAGGCTCCGAAAGGGGCCTTTTTTGCGCCTGAAAGAATTGTTTGGAAGCTAATTCTGATTTGAATATAGACAAAACCGCCCATGTAGACGGTTTTGATTCTGACTAAAGTTGGCTTTCAAGTTCGCTGGCTGTCGCGACATTGCAGTAGCCAAAGCTCAGTGCTGCCATGAATGCGGCATGGACATGCGCAGCTGGAACCTTAATACCGTTGAATTCCATGTCTAAGGTAGTGCAAGCATCATGCGCTACGTGGCATTCATAGCCTAAATCGGTAGCCGCTCGAGTCACAGCATCGATACACATGTGGCTCATTGCGCCAACGATGATCAGTTTCTCAATGCCTTGATCTTTTAGCACTTTGTTCAGTTCGGTGTCCCTAAAGCTATTGATTTGATGCTTTACGATAACAGGTTCGCCTTCTAGCGGAGTCACGCTGCTGTGGATTTGAGCACCGTCTGATTCTGGCAAGAAGAACGGAGCATCATTCGTCGGAAACTCATGACGTACATGAACCACAGGAAGTTGCTTGTCTCTGAAAGCGGATAATAACTGTGCACCTTTTTCGGCTGCTTTCTCTGTTTCAGACAGCGACCATTTTGCACCTTCGTATGAAGGGAAATAGTCATTTTGAAAGTCGATAAGTAGTAGTGCAGTGTTCTTCATATTCTATACCTTTGTATTTAGTGTATTTAGTGTATTTAGTGTATTTAGTGTATTTAGTGTGTTGCGGTGTAGGGGTATTATGAATACTCTGTAGTTTTTATCGCACGTCAAAAATGACAGACTCTATGGCAATAGTGACAAAATCAGTTGTGGTCGAAATCATCGACTACCCAGGCTCTCTGCAAAGTGCAGTGTTTGGCGTGAAAGAGTTTCTGCAGATGGCAAATTCTCTTGAACCTTCGGCTGAGAAGACTCAATTCAACGTTCAGATCCAAGCACATGACAGTGTTAGCGTGTCGAACGCCGATATCATTATACTCCCACCGAATTTAGATGGTTGTTACTATCTAGAGCCGAGTGACACCTTTCTTGAGTACCTGATTGAGTCTCACCAAAGGGGGGCGATACTTTGCTCAGCTTGTGCAGGCGTGTTCATTTTGGCAAAAACAGGTTTGTTAGAAGGGCGAACCGTGACCACGCACTGGCAAGCGCAGCAGAAGTTTACGGAGCTTTACCCACAGATCGCAGTCGATATCGACAAAATCTTGATTGATGATGCGGATGTGATGACCGCTGGTGGTTTGATGTCGTGGATGGATCTCGCTTTGTTTATCCTGACCAAATACACAACGCCGACCAACACTCGTAATCTAGGTAAATATTTGGTGCTTGATACGGGGTTGAGAGAGCAACGTTACTATCAGAGTTTTGTGCCGAACTTTGCTCACGGCAATGACAAGATTGTATCGGTGCAGCGTTTTATTCAGAAGCATCATCATCTCCCTTTGTCGCTTGATCAATTGGCAGAAGAAGCCTTCATGACACGAAGAACCTTTATTCGTCAATTTACCAAGGCGACCAGTTTTACGCCTATCAATTATATCCAACATGTGCGTGTTCAAAGTGCATGTGAGTTATTGGAAAGCTCCCATAAGCCGGTTGAGCAGATTAGCTACCTAGTTGGTTATGAGGACGTGAACAGCTTCCGTAAGGTCTTTATGAAAATCATCGGGTTAACACCATCAAGATTTCGTTCTAGATTTCTTTCTGAGGAATGATTTACCATAGATTGATATTCAATACTTATCACTCGCACTGATTCAATGGTTCACTTACTGAATATGTGACGTGATATTGAAATGATCTTTTCTCGAACATAAATGGAATTTTGATGCTCGCTATTCCCTTGCCATTTGTTGCTGCTCTGTTGTTATTTATCACGGCCGTTTTTCTTCGATATCGTTATCCACAAACAAGTCAAAAACCATTTTGGTTTGTCATGTTGTGTGCATTTATGATTACTGTCGTTGGGCTACGTTGGACGTTTGATATTGCACTGTTCCGTTTCTTACAACCGGTTCTAGGGGCAAGTGTACCGGTGGCTGCGTGGCTCTGCTTTGCGGGAGCTCATCGAAGTAAACCTTTGTCTCTTTTGCATTGCTTAGGCCCAGTCGTTGTTCTGGTTGGCTCCTTTTCTTATTCGTATATTTGGGATGGAACGATTGATCTATTGTTGATCTCGCTATATCTCAGCTATGGCTGCTTGTTGTTGAAATCATCGTTTAACTTCCCAGAGCACGTCAGGCTGAGTGATGTATCGAATGTTTTGTATGCTGAGCGTACGGCAGGTATCGCCTTACTGTTTTCGGCTCTCGTGGATAGCATTATGTCGTATGATATTTTGCTGCTTAACGCACAACACACCGACTTAATTCTGTCTATTGGTTACCTAGTTCTTATTCCCGCAATTGTTGGGGCTGTAGTCGTTGTGAGTACTAGCACGGCACCAATTCAGGAACAAAACCAACAGCAGAGTGAACTGACAACGTCAAACCATTATCCTGAAGCAATTGATGTATCTGCGGCATCGTCGACAAGCTTAAAAGTGGATGAAGAAGTCACGCAGATCGTCGCTAAGTTTGATGCGTTAATGAAGGATTATCAGGTGTTCAAAGATCCAGATTTGTCCCTGAATCGAGTGGCGAGAAAGCTAGGTATCCCAGCTCGAAAAATATCGTCTGCGGTTAATCAAACTCACCACCAGAACATTTCAAAGGTGATTAACGCCTATCGAATTGAGCACGCTAAGACTCTCCTGATGCAAAGTGATGAAGCGATAACTGACATCTTCCTTAGTTCAGGCTTTCAGACCAAGTCCAATTTCAATCGCGAGTTTTCAAGGATAACTGGGCAAACTCCGAGTGAGTATCGAAGTTCGCCGCAAGTGTTAGATTGAGTGTGTTTACTTTTCAGTTTATCAATTCAGAAAGCTAATGATGTCGTTTAAGATCAATTGATGTAGCTGGTCGCGTGATGTACCAACGCCATCTTTACAAATAATGCCATCGCCTGGCACTTCTTCTTCAAGCATCGGTACTGCCCCAGGTTTGCAGCTTTGAATGAAGCTGAAATGGGTAGCGCTTTCATAGACCTTATAACGTCTTAAATTAAGAGGCATGTGCTCAGCAATGTAGCCAGACTCTAATGCTTGAGGTAGGTCCCCAATATCAATCCCAGCCGCCAATATTAAGGTTGGCACTGTAATGTCATTTAAGTTGCCGACTGAGAAACTGCGAGCAAGCCCCAGATCAAGGCTAACTACACGTTGAATTCGAGGGTCTGAAAGGTTTTTATTGCTTGGTTCTGAGGGTTGGGCTTGTGATAGCCCTAATTCATCAGACAGCCCACAGGTACGCGGGTTAGGGTATATAAGACACTCGGCTTCAAAGGTCGCTCTATCTATTTTCGCTCCTGCCAATTGCATCACTGTCCAGCCTCCTAACGAGTGTCCGATTGCAGCGATATTGTTGGCGTTAACAGTTTGCTTCCATTGAACTTCGCTTAACAGGTAATCGATGGTTCGAGTGATATCTCGCGGCCTTTCCCACCACTTGGCGGCTTGCTCTGGAGATTGGTCGAAAGAGGTGGTTCCCGGATGGTCAGTGGCCGCTACGATGTAGCCACGACTCGCAAGTTCGGTCGCCAACCAGTTTTGGTTTCGCCAGTTTCCTCGGTAGCCGTGTGATAGAAGTACTACTGGAAAAGTGCCTGATTGAATCTCAGCATCTTTGATGACTTGCGTACCGACGAAGGCTGGGTTATCGCCAATCAAGGTTGTGTCTGATACATCTTGTGTGGGATACCAAATGGCAGTGTTTAGCGGGCGATTAGGATTGTCAGTTAAGGTGACTTGAGTGAATCCGACACCGGAAGCGATGGATGGAGCACAAAGGAAAAGTAGGGATGTGAACAGTAAATGTATCCATTTCATGGTTTAACTCCAATTGAGGTGATTGGAGCCAATATGCGCTAAAGCCAGTGAGGGCGAGACCTCAAACACGATCGAGGACGCCCTAAATCGTGTTTGAGTACAAATTTAGCTATTTTGGAGGGGCTTAATTCAACTTATTAGTCACGAACTCTTTGTTTCTGACCATTAGCCACATCAGGCCGCCTAGCGTACCGACGGATAATTGAATAAAGCCTAGGTTTTCAATCAGTGACTCTGGGCGTATTGAAACCAACACCATGCCAAGCGAGCCACAAATCATGCTGAAGAACTGTATCAGTGCGACGGCAGAGCCCGTGTCATGATCTTGTTGGTTCAACATCAAGTTGGTGCCCGGTACTCGCATGATGATCGCCATCAGTGTCGCTGGTGCTGCGATGAACATGAAGAACCAAGGGGACAGGTCGCCAATAGTTAGGGTGAAGATTCCCGCAAGCGCTAATAAAGCAAAACATCCTGAGATGACCTTTTGAACCGGCATTCGGTAGGACAACTTCATGTAAATTGTTGGACCAAATGAGGCGCACAATGCATTGAATGCGAACGCGTAACTAAACTGTTGTTCGGTCAATCCAAAGTGATCGATGTAGATATAAGAACCCGCCGCAAGAAAGCCCATCAACGCCATCGGTATGATAGAGAAAATGACCAGCAGCTTGACGAACGAGCGGTTTTTCATGACCACGCCCATTCTTCCCCATGAGCGGAATATAGAACCTTGGTATTTGTTTTCGAGTGTTTCTCGGTAGCAGCAAGCTAATACTGACGCAAATGCACCAAAAATGGCGAGGGTGACAAACATCATTCGCCAAGACGCAATTTTCAGTAGAAAGGCACCAAATACAGGCGCAACCATTGGTGCGATGATCACCAGTGACATGATAGTCGCCATGATCTTTTCACGTTCTCGGCCGTCGTAAAGATCTTTGACAATGGCGGTAGCGATAACGGTGATAGCACTGCCAGCAAAGGCTTGGAATACACGAGCGCCAATTAACTGTTCGATGCTATTGGTCATCGCACACAATATGCTCGCGACCATATAACCCGCTAATCCAATTAATAGGATCGGCTTACGACCAAATTTTTCGCTGAGCGGCCCCCAGAACAAAAGACCGATGGCGTAAGTAACGAAGTAGCTGCTCAGGGTTAGGTTGACCATGGATCGGTCAGTATTAAACACCTCGACCATCTGCGGAAGCGCAGGTAAGTAAAGGTCGATGGTCAATGGAGGGAAAGCACTTATTATGACGAGAAAAAATAGCATACCGGTCTTTCCCAGTACTGGTTGTGGTCTCTTCAAGGTGGCTCTCCGTTGTCCAAGATAGGTTTCTAATTGATGTGATATTGATATACAGAAGACTAAGGCACGTCAGACAAGAAGGATAGAGTCGTTCAAGAATATGGTGAAAGTATCGATGAACTTATCTCTATGAGTTCGAACCTATCAAGTCGGTCTGCGTACTGAATTGTATTACAAAACATTATTACTTTTATAGCTAACGAGTTCAATCAGTTAGTAGCAGGGTAGCTTGTAATCGCCAACGACACATTGTAGTGGTTATCGGCTTGGCTTGTTATCTTTTCTTTGGGCGCTTTTCGACTAAACCGTTACGCTCTAAACCGCGTCTAACGCTACTGCATAGCTTACCAAAACGGCGCAGTTCTTCGAAGTTGGGGCCTTGGCCAATTGAAATACTGTGCTCCCAGTACATCAACTCACTGTCGACCATTTCTAGTAGCTTTTTAGAGCAACCCGAACAGTTTCCTTTTGGCCCACAGATAAACGTCTCTGATTCGTAAAGTGGGAGTTCGTTTTTAACTTCTTCAATTAGGCTCAGCATTGCTGAATTTAGGTCTGGCTTTTTGTCTGTGAGTGGTTTCAAGCTTAGTGCTTGCGAAGTAATCACGGAAGACGTAGTTGTGTTGGGTTGTATATTCAAAGCAGCTGATGACATATCAAAGGCCTCAAGGAGAGAAGAAGGTGGGCATGCTACTCTTCACAACAAAGTGAATCTTGATGTAGTGCAATAAGCGTGGAGATATACCCAAAAGAGGTAGGAGCCACAAGCGGTGTGACTCCTTTTTTAAAGCTCTGTGCTAATGAGAGATTTTAGAATTCAGCGTCGAACTGGAACTCCATCCACTCTTTGGTGACTGGGTGGTGCAGTGCAAGTCTTTCTGCGTGTAGGTGCAGTCGGTCGGCTTTATTTCCATATAGGCCATCACCCACGATAGGCATGTTAAGCCCTTCTTGGTGTGAACAGTGAACACGTAACTGGTGTGTACGGCCTGTTTTAGGGTGCAGGTAAACCTTAGTGGTTTGCTCATTTCGCTCAATCACTTCCCATTTGGTTTCTGCAGGCTTGCCGTGTTCGAAGCAAACAATCTGACGAGGGCGGTCATACAAGTCGCCACGCAATGGCAGTCGAATATAGCCTTCATCATGGTCTAGCACACCTTCAATCATTGCGACATATCGCTTCTCAACTTCACGAGTAATGAACTGCTTCTGTAAGCTTTTGTTCGCACGTCGTGTTAAAGCAAATATCAGAATGCCAGAGGTCGCCATATCCAAACGGTGGATAACAAATGGCCCTTCAACATCTTGGTGCATTTCTTGAACACGAGTGTAAGCCGAATCTTTGATGGTTTTACCCGGTACGGATAGAAAACCTGCTGGTTTGTGTACCACAACGATGTGATCGTCTTGGAACAGGATATCGAGGTCTTTGCCTTCTGCTGGGTTCTCTAGCAATGGGTTGGGATCGACTTCAAGGCCTTTCATCATATGACCTAAAATCGGCACACATTTACTCTGACAAGAAGCGTAGTATTTCTTGTGCTTACGGATCTCCGACTTTGGAGAGCGACCCCACCAAAATTCAGCTAATGCCAGTGGCGTGTAACCGTTCAAGTACGCGTATTGCAGCAATTTAGGCGCAGCGCATTCGCCAGAACCCGCTGGTGGTATCTTGTTTGGCGTGTTTTCAAAGATCTGGTTAAGGTCTTCAACGTTTCCTTCCGCGTTTTGGAAAGCGTATTGTGAAAACAACTTGTGTTGAAGTTGATGAGAAAGGTGTGCTCTTTGCTCTTTTAATTCAGCCAGTTGAGTCGTGAAAATATCAACTTTAGCCTGCAACACTTGCAGGGTCTGTTCCCAGTTGAGCTTTAGGTACTTCTGCTGGTTCTTGTCAGCAACACTGGCCTTGTTAAGCTCGTTATTTAGCTGTTCGAAGGCTTGCTCATCAAGGTTTTCTTTGCCTTGTTCACGTTGTTCTTTACGTGTTTTTCGGCCTTCTATAATTAATAAACGTTGCGCTTCAATCTCTTGTTCAGCTTGTGCTTTTTGTTGTGCCAGTTGCTCGCACAGTTCAAGGTAATCAGCGTTTGCTTGCAGCGCTTTAAATTTCGCATTCACAGCCATCATGTCGGCTGTGTCTTGATGGAAAAAGCTGTCGCTGCTCAACATGTCGAATACGGGTGGCACAAAATGGGGCAGTAGGTTTTGGTCTGCGATTTTTCCAGAGAAAGCAGAGAAGTAACCCAATTCACCTTCAGGGCTTTTCACCAATAACACACCAAACATTTTTCCGCGACCAGCGTCAGAATCTAGCCCGAAGTCATGCTGCCAGTCGGTTTGAGTTTCTAGATATTGTTGAAGCTGATGAGAAGCGATTTCACACAGTGCGTGTGGTTCATAATAGAACGGGAAGGTGAAACGCTCAGGCAACGAATATGACTCGATCGGCTGTAGAAAGCGAGTGAAGCAATGCTCAGGTGTGTGGCTGTTTTCTGAGTCGTGCGTTGGTTTGGATGAGTGCATATTGTCGTCTTACTACTTATATCGTGGTGATAAATGGTTGTGAGTCTACTGTGTATGTTTAAAGGCTTTAAACACAGTACGAGGCGGCGATTCTACTCTTTATCGAAATACGCCTCAAATAAGAAATGGTTCTATTACAGGATAGCTAAGCGAGATGGTTAACACTGAACCCATGAGTTATGGCTTGAACTTCATGAATTGATGAGTGACTTCTCGTTTCTAATCAGAGAAGGTAACTTAACAAGTGAAGGGTGGTAGCCTTGCCGCCCTCTTATTCAACCTAAGGTAACGTGATGATTCCACTCAATACTTCGATTGTATCCGGTGTCGCTATTTCAGAGATCGACGGACAAATGAAAATGCTACTAATGAAGCGTGTGAAGGGCGAGTTTTGGTGCCATGTCGCGGGCTCGATTGAAGCGGGTGAAACAGGCTGGCAGGCTATCGTGCGCGAGTTTGAAGAAGAGACGCAAATTAAAGTGGAAGCTTTGTATAACGCGCAGTTTCTGGAGCAGTTTTACGAGGCGCACGTGAATGTGATTCAGCTAATCCCTGTCTTTGCAGTACTATGCCCGCCCAACCAAGCGATTGAACTGAATGACGAGCATACGGAGTACTGCTGGTGCAATTTAGAAGAGGCAAAAGCGTTAGCGCCATTCCCTAATCAACATGCGGTCTACGATCATATCTGGTCGTATTTTGTCGATAAGCCAGTCAATCCGCTTTACCGAGTCAAATTGAGCTAGCGTTGGCTGTTTAAGAGCTAAGATTTACCAAGATATGGGGTTAGAAAAGCACTCACTTGCGCTTGGCATAACCCCACATCCACCTTCACGCCGTGCGATTCAAGGATCGCAACACCACGGCCATTATTGCGAGGGTCAGGGTCTAGCATCGCCACCACTACGTGTTTTACACCGGCTTTAACCAATGTATTAGCGCAAGCGGGTGTTCTGCCAACAAATGAACATGGCTCTAAAGTTACGTAAGCGGTAACCCCTTCCATTTCTCCGTCCAATCCGCCGTCATAGCTATTGAGTGCTTCAACCTCGGCGTGGTTTCCGCCGACTTTTTGCGTGTACCCAACAGACACCACCTTATCGTTCTTTACCAAAACGCAGCCTACTGGCGGGTTTGGTTGGCAATCGGGTAGGGCTTGGCGCGAAGCTTCAAGAGCTTGCTGCATGTATTGTTGGTTCATGGTCGTTACTCAGTATGACGAGAGAGCGCACCAGTTAGTGGTCGCGCGCGGTTGATGAGTTGATTAGTTACTAAGCTAATAAATTAATAAGCTAACAAGTGGGGGCATGTTCGATCTGATTGGGCTTTTAGTCAATGGTTTTAGCTTTGAATTCGAAAGCTAGTTAACTGTGACTAATCGTTAACTTGGACCACTGGGTCAGCCAGTTTTTGGATTGTACTCTTTGATCAAAGATATCTCGGTTACGCTTTGGGTTGGGCGTGATTTGCAAATCAAACAAACTCTCTAAACCAAAAGACGAAATACACTCGATGTCTCCATTGAGGCTTTGCTTTACGGCCACTGCGGTCTCTTTCTCTGGCCAGTAACTCATCGCATCCAATGAGCTTTGGTAAGACTCATCCCCATTTCTGGTGTGCATGTTGGCTTGATTGCGAACTTGCCAATTCAATTCAGGTAACCGTTGTTTAAGCTGAGCCTCGTATCGAAGATCCGATTCGTAAGAGGTATCAATGGGATCAAAGTAGATCACATCAATATCATTGAGTGGAGTCGGGGAGGCATAACCATGCAGGTGATCCCAAACGAGGTTTCTCACAAAGCCCGCAGCGACATAACACTGCGGTAAATCCAACTGAGCGACACAGTCTAAAACCTGCATTCGTAAGGGATCTTGTTTGATCAACGTGATGATACTGTTGGCTAGCGGATGTATCATTATGATGTCGGAACATCGGTGACTTGGTAATGACGTGTCACGTTCTTGGAGGTTTCACCCCATTCAGACGCTTTTACTCGCTGTTGGTGCGCTTCGAATGCTTCTCGGCTAGTGAATTCTTCATACACTTCAAAGCGAGTAGGTTGAAGCGTGCTTTGACTGACTCGAAACACGATACAACCAGGTTCTTCCAGTGTCAGTTCTTTGTGTACAACCAAGGCTTGTGTGACGGCTTTTAGGTCGTTGTCTGGCACGAGAATATGCCCTTGCAGAATTACTTTACTCATAATTACGTCCATTTAATTTTGTCCACTACGGCTTTTTTCTATAAAAAGCTCTATCCGTTACAAACATAATCCCATTTTGATGTTGTGACGTATAGGCTAATGTGGCGATTAATTGTTCACATTGAATACATCATTGGTTACAGTGTAACTTTAGAGGCGATGTGAGCAATAAAAAATAAGACGTTGGAACTAAATCCGCGTTGGTCCGGTCTATTAAATTAGTATCATTGAACTGTATTGATACTGAAATGAATTTGTCATCTGAGAGAACTAACCTTAATTTTGAAGAGCGGCTCATAGGATTGAATTGAGCCATAGTTGATAGCTAGGTCATACTTTGATGTAAATGGTACTCAAAACTCTATAAATTTTGTGATTTGTATCATTGATCTGGACATCAAACACCGTTAGATTCGAATGGTTGGCAATAAAAATAGCTCATGAAGAGCAGTTAAAGAAAAGGAAATATCCCTTATGAAAAAAATGAGAAGAGCACAGCTTCATCGCGTTCGCATCCAATACTGGAAAGACACAGCGAAAGAAGCTTCAAAGAAATAAGCTTTAAATCGTAAAGCTTTAAGATAAAAAAAGCTGAAAAGCTTAATCAAATGTAAAACGCTACAAATCGATTTCATTAGCACTCTCAAGGACCTTCATCTGGTCGGCGACTAAAGAAATCATCCTCCAAAGAGCTGACAGGCATTAACAACAATGCATTCAATGTCAGCTCATTAATACCTCCTCTTAGATTCTCTTGTTGCTTCACTCTGTTACTCCTAACTAAAACCCCTCTGTCCCTTTGTTCTTGTTACCCATCTCTGTATTCGCAAAGTCGTGATCAAAAAAAGCTCCCGATTTCTCAGAAGCTTTGATTTAGATTTTGATATCTGATGTGGTTACCTGCTCGGGAGAGATAACACCAACGTCAGGAGCGAATGCGTTAACGTTGGAAGAGCGTCTTCAAACTGACATCATCGGTTCGGTTCAGCTTTAGGCTCAGCAGATAGCCACCAACACCGATCAGTGCGTAAATACCTAGAGATAAAATCGGCGCTTCTGCAATCGCACTTAATGGGTTGCTTGCTATGAGCACATTCATTGGCAATGACGCGATGAGAGATAGGAAGTCATTGATGCCATAGAACCCAAACACGGCGACAGAGAGGAACTTAATCGCATAGCTTGAGATGAAAATGACAAGCAATGGAGAGTTTACCAGCTGCGAAATCGCTAGAGTGACGGTTGCCAGTGGCAATAAAACCAGTGCAACTAACATCATTCGTCCAAAAAACACGACCCAGTTGCTCAGCACATAAAACAAAGATTGCTGCTCAACCAATAGCGCCAATTGTTGTTCACTTGAGACGTTCAATATCCAGAATAGAAAATCTGCGAACAGCACTAACAATGCACAGATAGCCGGAATAACCACTAAACCGAATCCTAGCTTCACGCCGTGAGTCATTGCGTTAGATACCGGCATACTTCTCCAAAACATCGAACTGCCTTCTTGGCGTTCTTTACGCAGCGTTTTAGGGATATATAGCGTCGACAGGATCAGTGAAATAAGGCCCGCGCCAAAGTAGATCACTGAGTTGAGATCTTGTGCGAACTCTCTGTGGATGTCGCTCACGTCACCGTTCACTTGCATTTCAAAAAAAAACTCATGTTGTGCTGCGCCATTAAAGAACAGACCAACGAACAGTAAGAAACCACATAACGCGACAAACAGAGGTAATCGAGTGTTAACTTTGTGCTCGATGAGTTCTTTTTCTAGCATGTAAAAACTTGGATGCATTATGCCTTCTCCATCTGTGTTGCAAGGAATAGATCTGCGAGACCAACGTTATAGATGTTACCCAGTGATTCAACCTGCGCTTTGTATTGACCTTCCAATAACCACTTAGTAGTGCCTAGCCCTGATTGTGAGGTCAGTGGGTTGAGTTTCTGAATCTCGCTTGAATGGTTGTTTGCGACTTCAATAATGAAATAGTCGCTCTCGATGTCTTCCATGCTTTTTTGCAGTACACAATGACCTTGCTTCAAAATCAGTACATCCGTTAATAGGTGTTCAATTTCTGAAACCTCATGGCTTGCAATGATCATGGCGCGTTCGCCGTCGTGGAACCATTCTAGTAGGTGGCGATAAAAAGTATCGCGGTACAGCAAATCTAAGCCCAGTGTAGGCTCATCTAAGATCAACACTTGAGTGTCAGTCGCGATGATGATCGCAAGGTGAAGTTGTACTTTCATCCCTTTAGAAAGCTGCTTGATAGTAGAAGACAACTTAATATTGGTGCTGCTTAACGTCTGTTCTGCTTTTTGCTTGTTGAAGCTAGGGTGCACACCTTGTGTGTATCGAAGCAGTTGTTTAACCGTCATCCACTCTGGTAACACGTTAACATCTGAGATGTACGACAAGTGCTGCATGAGCTCTGCGTGCTGGTGGATAGGGTGGTAGCCGTTTACTTCAATCTCACCTTGATAGTTGTGTCCACCAAGCAGTGATTTGATCAGAGTCGATTTACCCGCGCCATTGTGGCCAAGCAGACCAAGTACTTGCCCTGGCTTTAACTCAAAGCTGATGTTTTCGACACCCACTTGATTTGAATAGGTTTTGGTTACGTTTTTCACGGAAAGTAACGTACTCATGACTTGTCCTTTATATGTTGTGCTAGCTGTTTCACGAGTTCTTCGACACTCATATCAATGATGCCTAGCGTCTCAGCGATGGCTGGGATCTGTGTGTTGATGAATGATTGGTGTGCAGACTCTTTCAATTTTTGAAGTGCCCCTTCGGCCACATACATGCCTTGGCCGCGTTTTTTCTCTACCAAGTCTTCATCCACCAGTAACTGATAGCTTTTCATGACAGTAAGGTGGTTGATCTTGAGATCGGCAGCAACCGCACGCACAGAGGGTAATGCTTGTTGCTCTAACCAAACACCTTGAAGAATTTGGTCACTGATCTTTGCGGCAAGTTGCCTAAAGATCGGTTGGTCGTCTTTCCATTCGGTCATAATTAAAACTGCATGGTGATATACATGTGTATAACACTAACCTTTTTATACGAATTGGCAAGGGTTTTATGAAAATGGATCGGATATTTTTATAGTTGGATAAAGCATGTTTGGCGGGGAGGGTACTTGAAGCCTACTTCCTTGTGGGCTTTCAAGCAGCTGTATGAGCGATGATTATTTGAATAGGAAATGGTTGCTCATCAAGATTTCTATTAGGCAGGGCTTATTGCTCCTCTGAGTCATTAGGCCGGCTATACAGATAGCCTTGATGTAAGTTGTAGCCTAGCTGACACAAGATATATTGCTGCCTGCGCGTCTCGACACCTTCATAAATCATCGTGATATTTGATAAGCGTCCAATCTCAGAGATATTAAGCAATACACCCTGATGGTGCTCTCCTGACTCGATATCCTTAACAAAGCAACGATCCAGTTTTAGATAGGTCGGAGAGATTACATTGATGATTTCGATGTTGTTATTGCCCGTACCAAAGTCATCCAGAGCGATAGTGATACCAAGCTTTTTGATATCCTTAATGTTATCGATAACCTCACATCCATAGCCAATATTCGAATATTCAGTAATCTCGACGACAAATTCATTCGCTTCCATCGCGGCCAAATGCTCTCTGAGCTTTGCGAAGTTCGACCCCACCAAAGCGCTCGGACACACGTTGACACCATAGATCTCATGGCTGTTGTGTAATTTGGCTTTTCTGACCGTCTCGATGAGCAAGATAGTGTGAAAGGTGAGTAAATTGGTGCGTCTCATGGTGTTGATGAAGCTTAAAACGCCAACGTTACGCACACGAGATAGCAACTCGTAATACAGGACGCTGTTGTCTTCGGTGTTGATGATGGGCTCTTCTTCAAAGGAGATGTGTTTCCAACGAAACAGATAGATCATAAAGCCCAGAATATAGGAGCGATAAAGCAGTGTGGCGAGAATCAGAGAAAGCGCAGTCCACAGTACGACAATATCGTCACTGTAAAAGGTAATGGTTGCGCCGGTTGGCAGTGGTGTTTGATAGATAGCTTTACTTTCTTCACCAAGGTTCAGAATGTAATAACCATTTTTCTGGATCGAGACCGAGTCGACTAACAGAGGCAATAGTGAGTTTTTGTATCGAGCTTCAATAGAGCGCGTAGAAATACGCACTGTAAGGTCAATGTCATGCTTTGTGTCTGCGAAACGTGAATAAGCGAAATCGGCACTATCGTAAAAGTCATCAACTTGATCAAGGTCTACCATTTTCGAGCGTGTTTTGGATATATAACATGAACCATAAGACGTAGTCATGATGACAGAATCAAGGTTGAGCGAATGCCTTAATGAGTGCACAGCCCCTTGGTTATCGCACCCATAGAGCATGATTTCTTCAACAATATGTTTGGTGTTTTCGCTGTATTCATCTGCAATCTTCGTCGTATAAAGGATTTGGAAAAAGTAGACAACGAAGAGGAAAAATGAAGAGATGGTGAACACGGTTATCAGAGCCTTAATCAGTTCTCTATGATAGGTGTTGAACATCATTTTCAACATTTCTATCTGACTGGGCTTGAATTGATTGATGTCGTACTTTGGTGCGACGCAGTTTGTAGAGCTCTTATCGAGATCGATGAAGTAACCCACCTTATAAAGGTTAGAGATAAGCTCGCTATTATTATCTACCTTTGCTTTTTTACATAAGTTTCGATACTTCTTTCTTATTGAGGCGATGATGTTTTTTAATGCATACAAACTAAACTCTTCATCAAAATGTAATTTAAAAGACTCTTCAACATCTCGTGCAGATTGAGGGTTAGATATTGATGAGTGCTCAATAAGGTATTTGAATACAAAACTCTCTTTACTATTAAGACTTTCCTCTGATATCTTATTGCTATTGTTCTTGATGTATATTTTTTCTTCATTGTAGATCAGTTGCAAGCTCTCATTATTGTTGTTTATATTGAAAGAACAGTGCATGGCTCAACTCCTAAGCGACAGTTATTATATTTATGTGATTGATGTGTATTGGCTGGGATTTTCATTCAACCTAAGAGTCCTTTCCAAATAATATAACCAAAATGTCACCATTTTCTCTTAAGATGTTGATACTAATCGCAGAATTTGGGCTTGAATGAAAGGTTATGGAGATGTTCATCCAAAAGTTGAATTTATAAATGAAAGCCAATGATTTACAAGGGGTAAAGGGGATTTATCCATTTGTTTTGGTATTTATCCATTTCACCGCTTCTATGTGGAAGGTTTAGCTACTGGATTTAGAGGTTTCTAATGTAGCTTTTGATGGTATTCATTCGGTTTATTGATGTGTGAGATTTATCAGAATTTTTCAGGATAAACTTAGATTATGTCAACTTATGTAATGTTAATATAATTTAATTGAGACATGATTTTAGTAATTGAATTATATGGCTAGATGATGGCATTGATAATATTGTATTTTGAGTTTGCTTTATTTGTATTCTTACGTCTTATTAAATAATTAAACGTTTAGTTGGGAAGTTTTAGATAGCACGAGGGTGCTATTTTTACTTATATATTTATACCTATCTATTTATGAAAGATGTTTAATCAAAACACTGTTGATATATATCAGACATGCACCTATGTAGATCTTTACAGTCCAATTATAAAAAATGAGATATGAATTAAGTTCATGTTATAACGTAAACAGCACTTAAAGATGTAAGTAGCAACAACTTAACCCTATTCGTATTATTTTTGAACAAATTTATCGTAACCACATGATATTCAAAGAGCTGTCTCGATGGTTTAGCTCTAACTTCTGAATGAGTAAAATCGTTGAGTATTTAACATGCGCCATCAAGTACGACGATTTGAGGTTCTTTTTCTGGTTGATAGAGCACCTGACAAAAGTCACCTTCAGGTGAATAGGTGTAGCTATCTGCGTCAAAAGAGATAGCAGCTACTCTTTCGGCATTGCTGCCAGGATCGACTTCTTTGTTGATCACGTGAAGCTCTGTTCTGTCGATATTGAGCAGCCTTCTTAGTGAATCCACATAAGCTATTGGGTAGCCATGACAGACGTAGTAGGTTTCAATTTCCGTTTTTTCTACATAGTTGCACTCTCCCTCAACGCCAGCAATCGCAGACTTGGCGTAGATCATATCGATACCGGTACGTAGGTTACCCGCTACGTCGTTTATTTTACTCGCACGTGCGCTTCCTTGAACGTTTAAGAACTTGACCATAGCCGTGGCAGAAAGGATAGCCAAAATTAAGACAGCGATGATAAGTTCTAAGAGAGTGAAGCCGTTTTGTCTTCTCATATTTACCGATTATTTGATCTGATTGAGGGGCTGCATGAGGGTAATCTAAATACCAAAGCCATTACAGAAGGTAGGTATATCTGTTATATGGCTTACAGGTTGATTTTTCTCAATAATTGCATAATAAACAATGCTTTAACTTCGGCTTATCGTTGTTGGCCGCAATGTAAGCATACGTAAGCGTTGATGCGGGTATCACTCTCTGGACTAAGTAGTGTTCAAAAGATCTAACTTATTGATAAATAAGTTTTTAAATGTCTATTAATCGACCCGTTAAAAATTGTCTTTCGACTTCATTTGACGGGATGGGCTTACTAAACAAGAACCCTTGAAGATACTGGTATCCACAATCGATCAAGAACGCTTTTTGCATTTCGGTCTCGACGCCTTCAGCAACTACTTTTAGCCCCAGTTTGTCGCAGATGGCATGGGTGGCTTGGACTATTGCTTTGCTCCCTTTGTGCGAGCCATGGACAAAACTTTTATCGAGTTTAACGGTACTAATTGGCAAGTCATGCAACATTGAGAGTGAGGAGTATCCTGTACCAAAGTCGTCAAGGTGAAGTTCTACGCCCAATTTTGATATATCACTTAATGCTTGTCTGACTTCGCCATGCTTGAAGATCATGGAAGACTCGGTGATTTCAAGGGCAACGCTTTGAGGCTGGATATTGTAGAAGTTCAGCATTGCCGATAGCTGTTCGGCAAAGGTAGCGTGCATCTGAATGCTCGAGATATTGATGCTCATCATCAACTCATGATCAAACTCTCGTTGCCACATCGATAACTGTTTGAGTGCGGAATTGAGCACCCATTTTCCGAGAGGAACTATTTGCCCACTTTCCTCCGCTAAGGTAATAAATTCGTCAGGAGCGATGTCACCAAGTTCTTCGTCCGACCATCGAAGTAAGGCTTCAAACCCTTTCACCTTGTCGCTGTTAGTGTTCATTATCGGTTGGTAATGAAGATTGAGGTCGTCGTTCTCTAAGGCATGCGTGAGTCGATGACGGATCTCTACCTTGCGGTGAAGGGTTTGTGCTAAGCAAGGTGTAAAAGTTTGAAATCGATTTCGTCCATTTGCTTTGGCCATATGCATCGCCATACCCGCTTGCTTGAGCAGTGACTCTTGATCGACGGCATTATCAGGGAAATGAGCAGTACCGATGCTGCAACCAACAGACAAGGTGCCAATCCCTCTGATGTGGAAACTCTTGTTCAAGGCTTCAATAATACGCGAGCAGAGCAGCGGGATATTGTGATTTCGACAGGCGTGGGCAATCACAATGAATTCGTCGCCACCAAATCGACCGATCATGCACGTCTCGTCGACGAGGTGTTTAAGACGTTCGCCAACCTGCTTAAGTAGTTGGTCACCGACACTGTGTCCATAAGTATCATTGACCAATTTGAAGCCATCAAGGTCGACAAACATCAACTCAAAGGGCGAGCGATAGGCAATACTGGTTTCTAGAAGGTTGGTGATCCCACGGCGATTATAAAGCTCAGTTAAACAGTCGTGCTCAGCGTTGTATCTGGCTTTGATCAGTTTCTCTTTTTGTTTAGTTGTACAGGTGAGGTTTAACAGAAGCTCGCTTTTATCAAATAGCCATTTTCCTTGAACGTCAAAATGATGGGTTTTGTTATCTATTTCGCAGCTGACTTCTTCTAAAATCTCGCGGCCTTTACGCGCAGCAAACAACCATTGTGCTGCTGTCTCTTCACTTGAAACGAAGTCGGATAGAGTACTAAACGGTGAGCCATAGTTTTGAAAGAATGCGGAGTTAGCACTCACTACGTTTCCTGAGTTATCAAATAGAAGGGATAGATTTGCGCCATCAGAGCAAGCTAAGTCGTGCTTTAGGCTGCCTTCTTCGGCAATGACTTGTACCAACATTCCAGTTCGACCGTCGGGCAATGGGATCCCAGAAAATAGGCATAATGCACGTTTAGAAATGTAGTTTGGCGTGAAGTTCCACCATGTTTTGATGCTTTCGTTACGTAGAAATTGTCTTTGGTATTCTTCCAGTGTTGCTTCTATCGCTTTTGACATCTCGACACTAAAGTCACGTGATGTCAGCTCAAACATCGACTCAGACTCCCAGAGGGGGAGGGCGTTACTATTTGCCCAAGTTATTCTTTTATTATCAATGTCATATATCCAAATAGGACACTTGAGATGCTCGAAAGGTTGATAATTGGTCATCATATTGAACTCGGTGAACTGATGTGTTGGTCGAACAGTGCCTACCGAGATCATGCATTCAGTAGGCGCTTATCAAATTGAATTCTGGTCTTCAACAGTCGTTAAAAAGCCGTGTTGAAGAAGAAAAAGGTGCTACAGAAATGAGTGCGCTATAGAACTCACAGTTGAAGGCCATCTTTTGACTAATGTTATTTTTGGCGCGACCTGAATGTTTATCCAAGAATTTACCTGCGCTTGAATCGGATTCACTATTTCTTGTTTATTGCTATCAGCTAATAACTGCGTCGAAAATAAAGCGGTGCTGGTCAGTAACAGTGAAAGCGGTTTGTTCATCTTAAAGTGGACCCTGTGAGGTAGTGGTGATTAGCAAATGCTGGATCGAGTTATCAATTTCATGAATATTACTTGAAGAAGATATTGCTTAATAGCGCCTGCCGAGGCCCTGGAAATGTAAAACACTGGCTGATGGGTAACGTAATCGATTTCCTTCGACTGTCGAACGCTAGAGTCGGATTTTAAACCTCTAAATATGTCATTTGTCAGTGATATTAACCGCCAAGTCATTACTATTTGGAGGGTTGATTTGATTGGGTTTTGTAAATGCCTTAAATGTAAGTGTGAGTAAGAAAATAAAGCAAACGTAAGCGTTGTATAGGCAATTAAAACACCGTGAATATCGAGTTATTGATGGCCAACCTTCTTAAACCAAGGAGTACTGGTGGTTAAGCACTGCGTTTTGTAAACGTGTATGTACAAAAGTGATTACAATGTTTTGCGTACGGTAAAAGTGAGGCTCGAATCACAACATTGATGATATATGAGCAGTATATATACTGCCCTCGCTTTTAATAAATACTGGTGATAGTAATGTCGAAAACCAAAGTGCTCATTGTCGAAGATGACCAAGAGATAGCTCGTTTAACTACGCTTTATCTAGAAGCTGAAGGCTACGATGTTAGCGTTGTTCATGAAGGGAATTTAGCACTTGAAGCGATCCGCAGTATTGAACCTGATTTAGTGCTGTTGGACTTGATGCTTCCAGGCATGAGTGGCGCTCAAATTTGCCGTCAGGCTCGAGAGTTTTACAATGGAATAATTTTAGTGTTGACCGCCTCTGCCGATGAAATGAGTGAGGTAAGCTTATTTAAGTTTGGCGCGGATGATTACGTTGCAAAGCCTATTCGTGGCCATGCCTTGTTGGCGCGAATTGAAGCGTTATTACGTCGAGCTGCTCCTATTGCTATCGCGCCGGAAAAGACGGCTGAAAAGCAATGCGATATTGTGATCAACAATATTGCTCAAAGTGCCACTCTGTATGGGCAAAATCTTAAGCTTACTTCTGCCGAGTTTGAAATCTTAAACCTTCTTGTGAATAACATCTGTCAGGTCGTGACTCGAGACCAGTGCTGTCAGTTGTTTCGAGGAATTGACTATTCGTTTAACGACCGCTCGATTGATATGCGAGTGTCTGGTTTACGCCGGAAGTTACGTATTCACGCAAAAGACAAGCAGTTGATCCGTACGGTTCGAAATAAGGGGTACATGTTGGTTGCGTAAGTTTATTGCTACGAAACTTCGCTCGGTTTCGATGTTTGCTCGTTTATACCTTGGGATTGTGACTGGGATGTCGGCAACGATATTCTTGTTTTTGAACCTTGGTGAAGGGCACATGCGACGTGATGAGATCAAAACGTTCCTTAACGATGGCATTTACTTTGCGGAGCAGTATGTTCGCCAACACCACCAGGAAAACTCGCTATACAAAGAGCTCGATAGAACAGGCTACCAACAATTCTATATCTTCAATTTACGCCTGTTGAAAAATTGGTCGGGAGAGGCACCTTGCAAACGATGTGAGTTATATACGACTTTGAACGGTGTGCCGATATACCTCAGTGACAACAATCTCTATTCGGCGGTGTTTCAGTTGCCAAATTCAGAATCTAGCTTTGCGTTCAGTGAGGTAGGGGACTTCTTCTCTCCTGAGATTGAATGGTATGAGGATTCAGAAAGGCACTTTTTGTTAGGGCTGTTACTGGCCGTTATTGTGGCGATTGGCGCAAGTGTTTACTTACCTGTAAGACGTTTTCAAGAAAGAATAGAGCTATTGGTTGAGAAGCAAAAGCAATTTGGTAAGGGGAAGCTCAGTACTCGATCTGACTTGGACGACATCCATCCCGTTTCTGATTTGGCCAGAAGCTTTAACTTCATGGCTGAAGAGATAGAGAGCAAAGTAAAACAAAGCCATATCTTTGCGCAAGCTATCCCTCATGAGGTACGTACTCCTTTGAGTCGTATTCAGCTGGCGACCGATATTTTGAGAAGGGGAGCCCCCGAGAAGCAGCAGGTTCTTTTCGATGATATTGATACCTACATTGAGGATATCAACGAGCTCACCTCAGAAATTATCATGCTGTCGAAATTGAATGTCATGGATAACTCTTTCTTTGAACTGGTAAAAGTAAGAGCGAACTTACTTGAATATTGTTTAGACCGGATTCGTTACTCCGAACTGGATAACGTGACCTTCGAATCAAATGTAACGCAAGATTGCGCCATTAAATGCGACTGCTCGATGGCGCGTTTGGTGTTTGATAACATTCTTAAGAATGCAGGCAATTACACGCAAGACAAAGTATGGATGACTCTGGATGAGAACTCAGAAAATTGGCTGGTTCTCATTGAAGATAATGGTTCTGGAATTCCAGAAGATAGGCGTGACGAAGTATTCCTTCCGTTTTCTCGCTTGGATTCTAGCAGAAGCTCAACCACCGGTGGTTTGGGTTTAGGCCTCGCGATTGCGATTTCAGCGGCTAAAAAGCTTTCTTGGGATATCAAAATTGACGACAGCAACCGTGGTGGAGCCAAGTTCAGTATCGTGATTCCTAAGACCGTATAACTGGGCGCTCTGAGAGTTACTTAGGTTCTAGGTTCGTAAAATAACAAAGCCACGGTTGAATACCGTGGCTTTTTAGTATGCTCATTTACATAATAGTGACTGCTTAGGCTTAGGCTTAGGCTTAGAGCTTAGAGCTTAGAGCATAGAGCGATGAAGTCCATAAATAGCGTGGTCTACGATGCGGCCATTCAAGTTCTCGTTACGAGTTATAATACCTTCTAACGTGAAATGTAAGCGCTCACAAACTTTACGGCTGCTCATGTTCTCAGTGGCAGCTGATATTTCAATCTTTTCCATATCTAACTCATTGAAAGCAATATCAATCAGTTTTTCGACCACACGGGTGACTATCCCTTTACCTTGGTATGATTCAGACAGCCAGTAGCCTATCGTGACTTTCTGTTTGTTGTGGTCAATGGTGTTGAAGCTACAGTTACCGATGATATTATCTTTATACACAATCGCACATGTCATGCTTTGGCCTTCCGCATAATCGTGTAGCGAGCGCTGGATGAAGATCCTAAAGTCTTGCTCGGTTTTACAATGTGGTGGCCACACAAGCCATCGGCTTAGATACTCATTCTGACTTTGTGAGATTTCCGCATAGTGAGAAGCGAAACTCTCTTCAACCAATGCGATGGATAGTTCATTATCGATAATCGTTTTAAACATGTCTTTCCTTTTCTTTTGGCTGATGATTTAGTGATTTTTGGTCGGCAGACTATAATGTCGCATGATTTTCAATATGCAACCACTTGTAGCACGGATTTTTCGTGATACGTTAGTTCTATCACGAAACTCATTAAACCTTACAATAGTTGTGTATATAATCATTAGCTATGCATTAGTATTAGCAGCCTAAATATATAAAAACTATAAAAATGCTAGGCTTAAATAATGATTCAACATTGCCAAGAGGTAACCGTAGACCTGAGAAAGGCTCTATTTGGTATTGCTAAGGCGCTTGATAACGTCGGTTTCGAAAGCAAAAACCATGGACAGAGGGTCGGTTATATCGCGTATCGATGTGCACTGAGTGTCGGATGGGAAGAAGAGCAGGCGCAACTTGCGTTTTCATTGGGGTTAATTCACGACTGTGGCGTATCGCAAATTGATGAGCAGCTCAGCTTAACTTCTGGGTTTGTGCCCGACTCGAGCTATCACCATTGTCAAAAGGGCTACCAAATCTTAAAAGAGTGCCCAGTTCTTTCTATATTCGCTAAGCCGGTTCTTTATCATCATACCCCGTGGGTTGAGTTAAAGGCTATTCATATCAGCGAGTTAGAAAAAGAGTTGGCTGCGATCGTGATGCTTGCCGACAGAGTCGATTATCTATACGGCATCACTTCTTCTGATCGTTATGGAAACCTGACACCAGATGGAAAAGCGAGCATCATTGAACGTTTGACAGAACAAGCGGATGAGATGTTTGAAACCAACCTTGTCCAACATATGTGTGAGTTGGTCGATCTGGATGATTTTTGGTTCTCGATGGAAATCCCTTACATCGAGAACATGAGGGATAACTTTGAGCCTGTGCCATTCTTCTCTCAACAAATGTCTCTGGACGAGACGGTGGCCTTTGCCGAGTTTATCGCCAATGTTGTTGATACCAAAAGTTCGTTTACTTTTAAGCACTCGTTGAAGGTCGGGCAGCTTTCTGAATATCTCGCCAAGCAGTTGGGTTATTCATACACCACTCAGCGTAAACTCTACCTAGCGGGTCTAGTTCATGACATCGGTAAACTGCAAACACCTAATGACATTCTTCATAAGCCAGATTTGCTGACCGAAGAGGAGTATTGCTGCATTAAACGCCACGCAACGGATACTCGATTCGCACTGCAAGAGCTGTTTAGTTCTCCTCAGGTATGCCAATGGGCATCCAATCATCATGAAAGGTTAGATGGATCAGGTTACCCAATGGGTAAAACGGCGGAAGAGCTGGATCAACCGAGTCGGATCGTCGCTGTGGTAGATGTATTCCAAGCATTATCTCAATCACGTCCTTATCGTGCTGGTATGACGTTAGAACAGACGATGGCTATTTTGAGAGACCATGTTGAAAACTATAAGTTGGATAGAGAAGTGTTTGAATGTCTTGAAAAACACGCACAGTACTGTTTCGAGTTATCAACTGATAAAAGAATGTACGCGTTTTAACGCTAGTGAATGGTTTCGAAGTGTGATGCCTTCACTCATACTCGATGAGAAATGACCAATCACCAGAAATAGAAAAGCGATAGCCTCGGCTATCGCTTTTTTAATGGGGGCTTTCAGGAGATAAACATCAGTAGGAACTAAAGGTTAAGGCCTAAAAATTAAAGCTAGTATCGTTTTAAGATCTCGATGATCTCTTGCTCTGTTTCCGCTGCGATAATGGCATCAATGTCATCATCATTTTGGAACAACTCTGATAGCGCCATAATAGTATGGATATGGCTATCTGAGTCCATCGCTGCCAGAGTGATTGAAAGGTAAACGTCACCGTTGTCTTCCGACTCTAAATCAACACCCTTCTTGAACACCGTCACTTGCAGAGATGCTTCGTTCACACCATCTTCAGGACGAGCATGAGGCATCGCAATCTTTGGTGCTAGAACATAGTACGCGCCAATGTCCTTGTGCTTTTGTTTGATAGCTTCAACATAGCTTGCTTCAATTTTGTTGCTTGCTAGCAGTGTTGAACAGGTTAAATCAATCGCAGCATCAACCGTTAAGTTCTCTTCAGAGTTGATGATAACGCCTTGGTCACCGATTAAATCGAATAGGCTCATGAAACAATCCACCCTAGAATCAGGCCAACAACACCGAAGTCAAAGTCAGCAAACGTTGTTGCTTCAAGACCCAGGCCACCCAGTACAGGAAGTAGCAGCATCGGTAGGAAAGAGATACATAGGCCTTGCGTGAATGAACCTAGAATTGCGCCACGTAAACCGCCGGTTGCGTTACCGTAAACGCCTGCCGCACCACCTACGAAGAAGTGTGGAACCACGCCCGCTACAATGATTGTCCAACCAAGTGCACCTTGTACTGCCATTGCTAGTAGACCAGCAGCAAAAGAACAAAGGAAACCGATAAGTACCGCGTTTGGCGCTACAGGGAATACCATTGGGCAATCTAGAGCAGGTTTTGCGCCCGGTACTAGCTTGTCAGAAATACCTTTAAAGGCAGGAACGATTTCAGCAATTAGCATCTTCACACCTTGCAATACGATGTAAACACCACCGGCAAAGATTAGAGATTGCATGAAGGTAAACACAACCCAGTTTTGACCGCTTGATACTGTTTCTACAAACTCGCCGCCCGCAATAATAGACGCAAGCATGAAGAAGATTGCCATTGTTGTTGCTACGGCTACTGGCGTATCACGCAGGAACATTAAGCTTTTAGGAACTTGGATGTCTTCTGTTGATTTTGATGTGTCACCGAATTTGCTACCAATGAAGCCAGACACGATGTAAGACAGTGTCGAGAAGTGACCGATAGCCAGTTGATCAGTACCCATTACTTTTTCAGTGTACTTTTGGCCTAGTGCTGGCATCACAACCATTAATGTACCGACAATGATAGAGCCGATTGCGACTAGAGCAGTGCCTTCAATGTTTGCTGTAGACAGAATTACCGCTACTAGCATAGACATGAACATTGTGTGGTGACCCGTTAAGAAAATATATTTTAAAGGAGTAATACGAGCCAATAAAATATTCACAACGAATGCGAAGAACATAATTAGAGCCATTTCATAACCGAATGCTTCTTGTGCTAATGCAACAATTGCTTCGTTATTTGGAATAACACCACTTACGCCGAATGCTTCAGTAAATACAACTGAGAAGTTATTTAGTGCGCCAACAAGAGCGCCAGCACCAAAACCTAAAATTAGGAAACCCATTACGGTTTTAATTGTGCCTTTTAGAATAGTAGAAATATCAGCTTTTTGTGCAACAAGGCCAATGAAAGCAATTAAGCCTACCATGATTGCTGGCTCTTTTAATAAGCCGAGCATGAATTCGAAAAAGTTTTGCATAATTTTGACCTTACATGAAAGTTTTTAGTTGTTCTTCGATTGATGCTTTGTCAAAAATATTTTTAAGGCTGATGATGTTCTCTTTTCCACCGTCTTTCAGTTGGTTAGCAACGTCTGTTGCCGCGACCCAAATATCCGCATTGCTTGATGCTGCAGAAGATAGATCTTCGTGATCAATCTCTGCTTCGAAACCGATTTTTTTAGCCACTTCTTTCACTGCCATTTCCATCATTAGTGAAGTACCAAGGCCGTTACCGCAAACTACAAGAATCTTTTTCATAATATTTGTCTCAATTGGATTTTAGGGGTTGAGAAACTGCGTTCTCTTATTGTGTGAGAGCATAATAATGGAAATATTCAGATTTCAATAAGATCTCCATCACAAAGCTAAAATGAGATTGTGATGGAGATCTCGTTAATTTATGTTAAAGATCCAGAGTGAGACTTTGATCAAATTTAACTTTTCACTCGAATATGCAACGTATCTAATTGAGAAAGGCAGGAGTAAATGTATTTATTTTTCGGAAGACAAATATTTAGAGGATCTGTGAAATAAAATAGATAACTAATCGTATCGACCGTAATCGGTAAGCATTTTCTTAAGCATACTATTGACGTCTTTGGTCTTTTTATTTCTTTTTGTTAATTGACTGAGAGAGGTTGGTTTTGGAGCCTCAGTTTTATCATTCTCAACATCTTCGACCTTATCTTTCATTTTTTGTACAGCGGGCAATAACATTCGAATTTCTTCGTTATTAGTATTGGTTAGTACCACAATATTTTCAGATTCAACTTGGGTAATGGTCAATATTCCATGTTTAACGGATTCAACCTTTTCACCAATCATAATTGATTCAGGTGCGACAGAGCGATCAGTTAACTGACCTGTACGTAATTTCGCCGCACTGATAGCGCGGATATTTCCGGTGTTTTCAAACGCGACAATAACAGTATAGGTATTATAATATTCAACTACTGTCACATAGCCATGTCTATTTGTTTTGAATTTAGCTCCATTGTTCATGTCGTGCGGAGCTTCCATTTTCTTCAAGTGTTTCCTCTCTTAGTCTCGATGGCTGTTATATCTAATCAGCTCTATTAGTATTTTATAGATAATTATTTGGTGAGATCATACAAAGTATATACGCATCTAAACTTAAGATGAATCTTGAAGTATCGGGAAATGAGGCAGAGCACAGAAAAGTAGTAAGAATCACACAGAATTAACCGAGTGATTACGCTCGTACGTTTAAAGGCTTAACATTACAAATTCAACTTCTACAGGTTGTTTACAGTTTTTATGCACACAAATGACGATAAACACAGCGTTTTGTTTAATCCTTGACCGCGCGATCGTTTGCGTCAAAAAAATGTGATGAAAGTCTCACTTAACTGTTTATACTTCTTTTCCGGTTTTAAGCCGGTGCTTAGCCAATACAAGCCGTCACATGGATATGTGAATGACCCCACGGACCGGACCAGCTACGTTCCACTGCTTGTATAAGGTGATTTTTACATGAACAACTCGTTGTTACAGTCGCTAACGTTGTTAGCTCCTTCATCGCGTAGCGTTTTGCTTGCGGTTCTTTGTCCTATTCCTTTGATGTCATTCGTTTGGCTCATGTTCACTCTTTAAGGATTACTAGGACACATTATGAATATACTATTTGGTCTTGTCGGTGTTATTGCACTGATTGCTTGCGCATGTCTGTTATCTGAGAGCCGCTCTTCGATTAACTGGAAAACGGTCTCTCGTGCACTATTACTTCAAATCGGCTTCGCTGCTTTGGTGTTGTATTTCCCTTGGGGACAATTGGCGTTAACAAGCCTAAGCAATGGCGTTTCGAGTTTGCTTGGTTTTGCAGACGTTGGTATCGCTTTCCTATTTGGTGATCTGGCTACTGAAGGTTTCATTTTCGCGATTCGCGTACTTCCAATCATTATCTTCTTCAGTGCTTTGATCTCTGCGCTCTATTATTTGGGCGTTATGCAGAAAGTGATTCAAGTTCTTGGTGGAGCGGTGCAAAAACTGCTGGGTACCAGTAAAGCTGAATCTCTAGTTGCAACAGGTAATATCTTCCTTTCTCAGGGTGAGTCTCCTCTTCTTATTCGTCCCTTTTTAAAGTCTATGACTCGTTCTGAACTGTTTGCTGTAATGGCGGGCGGCATGGCGTCAGTGGCCGGCAGTGTGCTGGGTGGCTATGCAGGATTAGGTGTTGAGCTTAAATACCTTATTGCAGCAAGCTTCATGGCGGCTCCGGGCAGCCTATTGATGGCGAAGATCATTGTTCCTGAGCGTAGTACTCCGAGTGACTACGACCACATTGAGCTAGATAAAGCTGACCAAAGCAACGTGATCGATGCATTGGCAAGTGGCGCAATGAACGGTATGAAGGTGGCGGTTGCTGTCGGCACTATGTTGGTTGCATTCGTGAGTGTGATTGCAATGGTGAACACGGGTTTAGAAAGTCTAGGCGAAATGTTCGGTTTTGCGGGCATTACCCTGCAAGCTATCTTCGGTTACCTATTCTCGCCTCTTGCATGGTTAATTGGTATCCCGAGTGATGAAGTATTAATGGCAGGTTCTTACATCGGTCAGAAGATCGTAATGAACGAGTTTGTTGCTTTCATCGACTTCGTTGAGAACAAAGCTCTGCTGTCTGAACATAGCCAAGTCATTGTGACTTTTGCATTGTGTGGTTTTGCCAACATTGGTTCTATCGCGATTCAATTAGGTTCGATTGGTGTTATGGCACCAGAGCGTCGTGCAGAAGTGGCAAACTTAGGTTTGAAAGCGGTAGCGGCTGGTACGTTAGCAAACCTAATGAGTGCATGTTTAGCGGGTATCTTCATCCTGCTTTAAGCTAGATTAAGTTAAAGTAGCTAGATTCAATAAAAGCGCTTAAATTTAGTAAAAGCGGGTATCTTACTTACGGAGTTTACGTAAGAAGGGTATCCGCTTTTTTGTGCCTGCTCGTTAGGTTGATTAAGGTTCTAGCCACCACTTCTCATTGTTCTGTAGTGTGTTAGGCTCACTCGGAAGAGTAATAGAGCAAGCTCCTTTTATCCGATATACTTGAATATCATTAGGTTGCGATTAATATCGTTCGGTTTCGATTAAGAACAATCGGTTTTCACCAGAACAAAAGCAACCAAATCCAATTAATCAAGGGTCTTCCCATGAATATGCGCGTTCTCATCGGTCTTATCACCGCCTTCATTGGCTTGTTTGCGATGGTTTATCTTATTGCTGGTGGTACTCAGTTCCCTATCTCTCAGTGGCCGCAAGAGGCTTACCACGGTTTAGTCTTCAGCATCGTATGGGGCACTGGTGTAGCCGCATCGGTGGCGTACTTCTTCTCGGCATTGGTGTTTGTGACTATTGCAGTGGTTTGCTATGCGATTGGTTATAAGATCGGTGGGCTCTTTTCTAGCAAGTCAGAAGCATAAAACAGAAGTTTAAACGTACACTTTTTGCATTTTCTTTTAGGGTTAACGTTCGCCTTAACCCTCCCTTAACCTCCCGCTCGTTATCTTGTCTCCATTCTTACAGGAGACAAGAAGATGAAATTGAATCTTCCTTTAAAACATTCCCTTATTTCACTTGCTCTAATCGGGTTGATCGGTTGCACGACAACCAGTCAGGCTGACTTTGTTTCGTTAGCAGAGCAAAGCACTAGCCAGACACAGCAAAGCTTACTCACAGAGCTGATTCAACAAACCTCTGAAGAACAGGCTTTGAACCCGCATGCTTCTAATGAACAAGAGTTAGATACAGAGAATCTACAACTCACCGATTTAGTGAATGCGCCGGAGCTCGATCTCTATATCGAGCGCGCTCTGCAGAACAGTCCAAGCCTTCAACAAAGTATCACAGCACTCAAAATTGCCTATGCACAGCAAGGTGTGACGTCTGGCGACCGCTTACCAACCGTCGATGCGAGTTTTTCTGGTCAAGCTGACGAAGGCACTAACGGCTCAAGCACCACTGAAACCTACACCACGGATGTCACGGTCGGTTGGGAGTTGGACTTATGGCAGAAATTAGCAGACACAAACAACGCCGCGTTAAAAGATATTGCGACGTCTCAGGCTAACCTTCAGGGCGCTCAAGATCTTTTGGTCGCGAGTGTGATGAGAGGTTGGCTTGATATCAGTTTGAAGCAGCAGCTTGTTGATATTGAAACGCAGCGCTTGGTGATTCTAGAAAATAACGAAGAGCTGGTTTTAGAACGTTATCGCACAGGGCTAGGTAGCCTTGAAGAGCTAGATAACGCCAAAACGAGCAGCGCATCGACTCAAGCAACTTTGGCCGATTACCAAGAGCAACTGGCACAAAGTCGACGCGCGTTAGTTTTGTTAACGGGGCAGTGGAGTGGGGATTCTAATGAGGCGACTCTTGCTGAACTCGGTTCATTCCCAACCATCATTAACCCGCTAGACAATATGCCGACGCAAGATCTGGCAGGGCGTCCGGATCTTCAAGCGGCTTTCTTCAATATTGAAGCAGAAACACTGCGTGCTGATGCTGCATATAAAGCGATGCTGCCTTCGATCAGTTTATCTGCAAGCCTAACTGATATGGCGGAATCTCCGAGTGAAGCCTTGTTGACTGGGCCTTTGTGGAGTGCGCTTGGTCAAGTGTCGGCACCACTGTTCCAGGGTGGCAAGCTGAAAGCACAGGCTGAGATTGCAGATCTAACCACAGAAACCAGCTACTGGGCTTACCAAGAAACTCTGTTGAATGCGGTGAATGAAGTGGAAAACGCAATGGGTCAAGAGTCGTCATTAACGCTTCAACAGCAACACCTAACGAACGCCTTGGTGAGCGCACAACGCAGCTTCACCAGCTATGAAGAGAAATACCGTCAGGGTTTGGTCGACATTTTTGATCTACTTACTGTTCAGCAACAAACCTATGACCTTGAAGCGCAGCTAACACAAACCATTTATAACCGTCTCGTAAACCGAATTGATTTAGGCCTAGCTCTGGGCTTAGGAGTATCTTCATGAAACTGAACACCATCACAATTGCAATCACCCTTGTTGCGGGTTCAAGCATTTTTGCTGCCCTCGCTTACAACGGTTCACAAACAGAGCTTACTCCTCAAAAGACGAATGAATTAACGGTTTCAGAGTCTCAAGTCATGGTTGTTGAAACTAAGTCTGTTGGAACTAAGTCTGTTGAAACGACCACCTTAGCAGTCTCGCAACAACAGCAAGTGTCTGTCGTACTTGCCACTCTCGGAGACTACCAAGCGGAAGTGGTGGGCTACGGAGAAGCGAAGTCGCGCTATGAGTTGATGTTTTCAACAGAAGTTAGTGGCCGAGTAGAAGCAATCAGCTCGCAGTTCGAAACCGGGCAAGTGATTGGCCAAGGTGACGTGATCGCCAATATCGACTCTACCAACTATCAACAAGCGGTAACCCAAGCCAAGGCGAATGTGGCTCAAGCTCAATTGGATTTATTGGAAGAACAGAGACAAGGCGAACAAGCTAAGTCTGAGTGGCAACGCTCTGGTTTGTCTGGCGAGCCGGATTCACCTTTGGTGTTGCGTGAACCACAACTGGCACAAGTAACCGCTGCCTTAGAGAACGCCAAGCTTGAATTGGTGAAGGCTGAGCAAGACCTCGAAAAAACAACCTTGGTTGCCCCTTTTGATTCGTTGGTCGTGAGCCGTGATGTTCAACCGGGAAGCTACGCACAAACGGGCGCTCAGATAGCCACGTTATACAGCGTTGATGAGGTTGAGGTTTCTGTTCCTTTGTCTGAAAGCCAATGGTTGAGCTTACCAAACAGCGATAACTCGCAATTGAAAGAGCAGCCGTGGCCAGTGACTCTGTCGAGTTCTGATGGTCAATACCAGTGGCAAGGTTATGTCGAGCGAGTTGAGCAGCACTTACAACAAGACACACGTCAGCGCTCATTGATAGTGAAAGTCGATAACCCTTTGGATCAAGAGAAAGATCTTTATCCAGGTACATTCGTACAAGCAACGATCTCGGGTAAGCAATTAAACCAATTATGGGAGCTTCCAGCCTCAGCACTTTCGCAGCAGGGTGACCTGTGGTTTGTAGACGACAACGGTCTGCTTTCTAAATCAAACGCGAATGTTGAGTTTGAAAAGGGCGGTTTGATTTACATCGACCCAACCAAACTGAGCAACTCTACCGAGCTAAATAGCCTTACAGAATCAAATCGTGACAGTGTGCAAGTGGTCAAGCGTCCATTAAGCAGCTTTAAATCAGGCATGGTTGTGCTGGCTAAGGCGGAGGGTTAGTTATGTCTAACGAGCTGAAACCTAATAACCAAGCGCGCTGTGATCACCAAGTGCACAGTAACCAGACGTCGAGTAAGTCACATACTGGCGTAATCGCGTGGTTTGCTAACAACTCTGTGGCAGCGAACTTATTGTTAGTGGGCGTGATCATCATTGGTGTGTTGTCGCTTAACACGTTACGTAAAGAAGCATTCCCGAGCCTAGAACCCGATGTTGTCACTGTTTCAGTGACTTATGACAGTGGTGACCCTGTTCAGGCGGAAGAAGGCCTTGCGATTAAGATTGAAGATGCGTTAGAAACCGTACCGGGCATTAAGCGTATTACATCTACTTCTGATGCGAACGGAAGCCACGTTTCGATTGAGAAAACGAGCACCTATGACCTTGATACCCTGTTAACCGACGTTAAAACTAAGGTTGATGCGATCAATAACCTGCCTGCAGGCGCTGACAATCCTGTGATTGATAAGGCTCGCATGCAAGATCATGCTTTATGGGTGCAGCTCTATGGTGACGCAGACCGAGCAACGCTGCAGAGTTTAGCCGAGCAACTTAAGTCGGACTTACTGAGCCAATCGGCGATTCGTGATTTGGAAATCAAAGCCAAAGCCGATCCTATGATCTCGGTTGAGGTTGATGAGAACAAGCTCCAAGCTTATGGATTAACACTGACTGACGTTTCTGAAGCGATCAATGCGGAATCTTCTGCAGCTATCTCGACCAGCCTTCGCAATGGTGAAAAAACGGTTCGTTTGAAGGTATCTGAACAGGCGTACGAACTGCAAGATTTCAACGCGATTCCGGTGATGACGACCACTGATGGCACTCAAATTACATTGGGTGACATTGCTAACGTTGAAGACATGTTTGCCGATGACACCTTCATGCTTTCTCGTTACAACCAACAGAATGCGATGGCGATTCAGATCGTGATGGATGAATATGGAGACGTCGTCAGCATCGTTGAACAGGCTCAACAAGTGGTGGAGCGCTGGGAAAACAGCAACATGCTGCCTAATGATGTCGAGATTGAAACTTGGTACGACAAAAGCACCATGATCAAAGATCGCTTGAGCCTGTTGGTGAATAACGCGCTCACCGGTATCGCTTTGGTATTCATCGTGTTAGCGGTATTTCTAAACGTGCGTGTCGCTTTCTGGGTAGCCGCGGGCTTACCGTTTGTATTCTTTGGCACCATGTTCTTCATGACAGACACCTTTATGGGGCTAACCATCAATGAGATGACCACCTTTGGTTTCATTATGGCGCTCGGGATAGTGGTCGATGATGCCGTGGTGGTCGGTGAAAGTATCTACTCCACCCGCAAGGAAGAAGGCGACTCGATCGGCAGTACCATTCGAGGCACTATGAAGGTGGCATCACCGACCATATTTGGTGTGTTGACGACGGTTGTTGCCTTCTTAGCGCTAGCTAACGTTGAAGGTAAAATGGGGCAGATTTACGCTCAGTTCGGTACGGTTGTGACTATCTGTTTGTTGCTGTCTTTGGTTGAGTCTAAGTTCATCCTGCCATCGCACCTCGCACACATTAATACCAAGCGCAGCGACAAAAAGGGGCTTTGGGCTCGTGTTCAACATGCTGCCGATACTGGGCTAGGTTGGTTTAATAAGCGCATCTATTGTCCTGTGATTGAATGGGCGCTGAAACTGCGTTACGCCGTGGTGATGGTTTTCTTGTCACTGCTTATCTTGGTGGCGGGGCTGCCAATGACTGGGGCGGTACGTGTGGCATTCTTCCCTGATATGCCGGGCGACACCGTGACTGCTGACATGTCGATGCAAAACGACGCGAGCTTTGGTCAAACACAACAGAACTTGCTAGTGCTTGAAGCGGCGGCAACACAAACAGATGAAACTCTGAGAGCGCAATACGGTGCTCAAGATGAAGCATCGGAACTGCTGAGCCTTCAGGTTATCGCCGATGCTGATGATTCTGGCCAAGTTAAAATTGAATTAGATAGCGACAGTGTCTACACATCGAACGAGTTTGCAGATGCTTGGCAAGAGACTGTGGGCCAGATGGAAGGGGTTAAGAAGCTCAAGATCTTGTCTAAAATGGAGATGGTCGACAACTTCAAAGTAGAATTGAAAGCGTGGAACGAAGAATCTGTTTCGGCGGCGGGCAATGAGTTCTTAACTAAGCTTCAAGCGATTGACGGTGTGAGTGGCATTGATCATAACTTGGATCTGGGTGAGCCTCAGTATCGTTTCGAATTAACACAACAAGGTCGCGCGTTGGGGTTTGATACGGCAAGCCTTTCGCAACAAGTACTACAAGCGTTTGGTGGTGACATTGTTCAGCAGTTCCAACGTGGTAAAGATGAGGTGAAAGTCCGTGTTCGTTATCCTGAATCGGATCGTCAAACCATTGCGGATATCAAACAATCGAGCGTGAGGACCAACGACGGTACCGTGGTGCCTTTGAGCACAGTCGCTAAAGTATATTCTGATTACCAAGTATCAGAGATCACGCGCATTGATAGCCAACGTGCGGTGTACATCAGCGCTGTATTAGACAAAGACGTGGTTGCACCTGCAGAGCTTGTTCATCAGTTGCAAGACACATTAGTACCCGATTTAGAAGCGCTATATCCGGGGCTAACGGTCGACTTTGCTGGCGAAACGGAAGAGCAAGAAGAAACCGCGAGTTCAATGATGAGCATGTTTGTACTCGCCATGATTGCTATCTACACGCTGCTTGCTATCCCGCTGAAGTCTTACATTCAGCCTGTGATTATTATGACAGCGATTCCATTTGGTATTGTTGGGGCAATCTTAGGGCACTGGTGGAATGACTTAACAATCAGTATCCTATCGCTAAACGGTATTCTAGCGTTGAGCGGTGTGGTAGTGAATGACAGTTTGTTGTTGGTTTCTCGTTTTAACGAGCTTATCAAAGAGCAGGGCAAGTCGGTTCACGATGCGATTGTTGAAGCGTGTTCTGGTCGACTAAGAGCCGTGTTACTCACATCGGTCACCACGTTCGCAGGTTTGACGCCACTATTAAGTGAAACGTCTCTGCAGGCTCAATTCCTGATCCCAGCAGCGGCGGCGTTAGGTTACGGCATTTTGTTTGCGACGTTTATTACATTGATTCTGACGCCAGCATTGTTAATGATCCAGTGTGAAATTAAGTCTCTGATTCTTAAAGTCACAAATCGAGTCAAAGGCGTTGAACAAACGGCTTAACAATGGCTAAGCTGATGATGATATCTAACGGGTGGATGCTGAGTTAGTCTCAGCATCATCTGTTTAGGTTCATTAGCAGTCAAGGCTCAATAGACTAAGGCGTTACAGAACCGCGCATTACCAGCCACGATATAACTAAAATAGAGGTCGTCATGATGGCAGAATCCGTCACTAATAAACTCACAGATAAGCTTCAATTGCTTTTGGTTGAAGACGACCTCGATTTGGCCACTGCTGTGATCGATTACCTCGATTTAGAAGATATCCAGTGTGATCATGCAGCGAATGGTTTAGTTGGACTCAATCTCATAGAAACTAATCGCTATGACGCAGTAATTCTCGATCTCAACTTGCCCAAAATGAACGGCTTGCAGGTGTGTGAGAATCTCAGAGTGCAGGGTATTGATACCCCCGTTTTGATGCTGACCGCACGTGATACGCTTGATGATAAGCTGACAGGCTTTTCAAAAGGTGCCGATGACTACTTGATCAAACCATTTGCGATGGAAGAGTTGATTGTTCGAGCTCAAGTATTGGCAAAGCGGCGCAGTGGTCAGGTTAGCCGCTTATCGGTGAGCGATCTCGAGATTGACCTTAAACAGCATCAAGCTTATCGTGCGAACTCACCTCTCAAGCTTTCCCCAACTGCGCTCAAAATTTTAGAAGTTTTGATGCGATCTAGCCCTAATCCTGTTTCACGAGAGACGATCATGCAGGGCGTGTGGGGCGACGACCAACCAGATAGTAACAGTTTGAAAGTACACATCTTTAATTTACGTAAACAAGTGGATGCAGAACAAGACAATAAGCTACTGCATACTATTGCGGGCAAAGGTTTTGCGATTAAGGAGTTACGACAAGAATGAAGATCAGACCAAGTTTAAGGATCTACGTCTTATTGGCGATTCTGGTCACTGGTGTGACGACGATTCTGGTTCTTTCTGCATTGAGCGTAAATTACTTTGTCTCTGGGATGGATATCGCTATGCGTGGCTCTATGATTGCCCAGGCGCAACAAGATGCGGTGAAGCCGGGCAAGCCTATGACCAATCAAGAATTTACGGTGGCGACCCAATGGAGCGACTTGCCACAAGGTATTCAGAACAACCTTAACCAGAACGAACTGCAATTCAACCGCATGACCAAAATGATCATTGGCAAATCTATATTCTCACCTCCCGAGAAAGGCTATTTCGCCATGAAGGTAATGAAAGGTGATGAGGTTCGTTATGTTTCTGCGGTGTTTACGCAAAGGCATGATCAATTTATGAAAGATGACGGGCTTCCGCACTTTGTGATGATTTTATTGACCGCATTGGGTGCGATTGTATTATTTTTCGTTATCTTGGTTTTGGTGTTACGTAAGGTGGCATCGCCTGTTGAGCAGCTAAAGAACTGGGCCAAATCGTTAGATAAAGATAACCTCAATGAACCGACACCAGATTTTCACTTCAGTGAACTGAACACCTTGGCTCACATCATTCGTGATAGTTTGAGTTCGGTTCAAAACAGCTTAGAACGAGAGCAGAAATTTTTGGGTTACGCGAGCCACGAATTACGTACCCCTATTGCTGTCACAAGAACCAACAGTGAACTGCTAGAGAAGCTGATTCAAAAGGGTAAGAGCCCAGAAAAGCAGCTTGAAGTGATAGACCGAATTAAGCGCGCGGGTTTCACCATGACAGACCTGACAGAAACTTTGTTGTGGCTCACCCGACAACAAGACAAAGACCTGCCTTTGGAAAACGTACATCTTGGCGAACTGTCGCAACAGATTACCCACGATTTAACCTATCTATTGAATGGAAAGGCGGTGGTTGTGAATATTGAAAGGGACGACACACAATGCCAGTTACCAGCTGGACTAACCCGAATCGTGCTGACCAACTTGATTCGCAATGCTTTCCAGCACACAGGAAGCGGTACCGTGGATATCGTTCAAGTGGGTTCAAAAGTCACCATTGTTAACAACAACACTGATGGCACGGTAGAAGACAATCATTTGGGCTTTGGTCTAGGGTTAGAGCTCACCGAAAAGCTGCTTGCGCAATATCAATGGCAGTACCATAACCAAGAGCTGGCTGGTGGCCGTGAAGTGTGGGTGGATTTCTCGTAATGCACTGGCGTGATCGTTTTAAGGTGTATTGGTATCACCGAAAACAGACTAACCGCTCGAATGGCGACAAGGCCAAAGCTCTCGGTTGGACTAGTGAAGAGAGTCAATTGTGTCGCTTTGAAGTGATCGCTCGCTCGGCTGATTTCGAAAAGAAGCGTGTTTTAGATTTGGGTTGTGGCTATGGCGAGTTGTTTGAACTGCTCGACAGCATCTATCGAATTCAATCTTACACCGGTGTTGACCAACATGCAGGCTTTCTAAAAAAGGCTAAGCAGAATTACACAGAAGATCGTTGTCAGTTTTTGTCGGGAGACATGAGCAAAATGAACCTTGAGGCGCATGACATTGTTATCGCCAGTGGTTCACTGAACTACATCTCTCGTGATTCTGACTATCTGACAAACATGATTACTCGTATGTATGAATTGGCGAATCAGACGGTGATTTTTAATCTTCTCAACTCAAGCCAATATCCTTCACGTAATACCTTGATGAGTTATCACCCTCAAGGTGTCTATCGTTTCTGTAAAACCCTATGTGATGATGTCTCCTTAATAGAGGGCTACGCAGAAGGGGATTTCACGATAGTGATGAACAAGGTCTGCTCCTAAACCTAAACCTGAGCCAGAGCGAAGTGATGGTGTGGAAAGAATTAAAAAAGCCGCAGGCCTTGAAAGGTATGCGGCTTTTTGGGTTCTATGACCAAACTAGGCTAGGTATGCTGCTAGTTCTTCGGTGGTTGGTTTTTAATGAGTCCGTAAGGGATGTTACTAAACACCTTAGGGTTGCCTTCATAGGTCGGCGCTTCATTCACTTGCTGCCAATCGAGTAGCATGATTGCTAGCACGTTGCGGTGTTCACCATACTCAAGATCAAAATCACCAGTGATAGAAGGGATCATGCCTTGTTTCTTATCGATAGAAGCTTGAATCGAGAGCCGAGTTTTCTCGACAACTGGGTCATCTTCTAAACCTGCCAGTAAGAAGGTTAATCCAACCTCAGCAATCACATCTTCTTTCGCACGCAGCAGAATCGTATCGATGTTTTTTCTGAAGTAATCGTAGATCCATTGATGATCTTGCTCGCTCACTTGATGCTGATAGTACTCGGAATCGCCAAAGATGACGTGTGTCATGCCGTAGAGTTTGTTGCCAAATTGCTGACTTGAAAGCTTCTTATCTTCATCGTCTGGATACGCTTTTTTGAAGGTGTCGACGAACTCATCAACGACATCTTGTTCACCTAATTGGCGCAGCCAGTAGACTTGATTGGCGAGTTGAGCCGCCCAAGCTTTCACCATGTCTTCGTTGGTCACGTATCGTGAGAAGTCATAGCGACGAATGATTTCGCGCAGCTTAGCATCGTTCTTGTGCTCTAAACCGTATTCATTAGCACGAGCCATAGAGCCTAGGAGGTCAACACCAAGATAAAGGTATTCTGGCATGTGCTTGGTGATGTTGTAACGTCGAACACTGCGCTCATCGTTATCGCCAACATAAGAAGCAACACGCTTCTCTGAGTAGAGTACGATTTGTTCCATTGTATGAACGTCATTAGACAGGGTGCTGAGCTTACTTGCCACTCGTGCCATGTCACTCCAGACCGCAGCAGAATACTTATCGTCTAATGTTTGGCGATACATGCGCAGCCCGTAATGACCTTCTTTGAATGCAGGCAGAGTGTAAAGCTGGCTTTCGTAGGTCGTACGAATGAGGTCTGCGGATTGTTTGAAAGATTGTTCATGAGAGTTGAGAGAATCTGCTTGGGTTTGAATACTCGGTACATTTGTCGCCAGAGCGTTCTCTTGTGCGTGAACAGCGACCGTAACTGAGGCCGATAGTAATGTGCACAGTGTAATCGTTTTTAGCTTCATGTCGTGAGGTACCAAGCTGATTAATAGTCTATGTAAAATAACATCGATGAATCCATTAATGTAAGGTTTGAGTCAATACAATGTAAGCTTTATAAGGTTCACTAACCCTTTTTGATTAAGCAATTAGTATAACCAACAGACCTGAAGTGATGAATGGCACAATATTTGATAGATAGTAGACGTTAGTATAGATTTTTAGTGACTTAGCGGCATACTGGAGCAATAAGCCAGAAATGAGCCGTTATAAGGCAGTATATAGAACAAAAGTGTTAGAGGTTCGTAAATGCCAAGTGGTTCTAGCAAGCAGTGGTCTGCTAAGGTTGTGTCTTTTCTTTTTTTCCTTGCGATAGTGAGCGCGATTGAGTTCTTTCACGCCAAGCAATTAACTTTTCTTAAAAATGAATCGTATTCTGAGGGAAAAAAACAATTATCCATTATTCGTTCTCGGATCGAAGCCGCGATCGTGTCAGATATGTATATCCTCAACAATTTCTCGACCTTAGTGACCATCAACCCTGATGGTGAGGTGAAGAATTGGGACAAGATTGCTGAGAATATCATTCAAGATGGCTTCCATATTCGACTTATTGGGCTCGCCAAAGACGACATTCTAAACTTTGTTTACCCTATGGAAGGCAATGAGCAGATTCTTGGTATTAATTATCGCGATTATCCCAACCAATGGGAGTCTGTTGAGATAGCCCGTAATCTCGGTAACACTTTTATTGCTGGGCCTTTTGAATTGTTTCAAGGTGGTCAAGCCCTCATTACGCGAACTCCGATCTTTCGAGACCCACCTTTTAATCAAGACTATTGGGGTGTATCCAGTGCTGTTATTGGCTTAGATGAGCTGTTTGAAGATGTCGGAATTGGGAAAATCGAGAACAAGTACGAACTCGCAATTCGCGGTGCCAACAGTTCGGGTAAAGATGGCCCTGTTTTTTATAGCACCCAGGATGTGTTCGATAATGCGTTTGCCACCGAGCAGGTGAGCTTTCCTTACGGTGGTTGGTACCTTGCTCTCTCCGGTAGTGAGCATGTATTGATGGACGTGCCTTGGTATCGAGTTCAAGCGGTAAGGCTGGTGGGCTACTCCATAATGTTAGTGCTAGCGATTGCCTTTATGACTATTTATCGCCTGTATCTAATTGCTGATAGCCGTTCTATGCATGATGAGCTCACGATGTTACCGAATCGTCGATACTTCATGTATAGCCTCAAGCAGGCATTTAAAACCACTCAAAAGCAGAGAGCGAGAACCTTTGCGGTTGTCAATATCGATCTGGATGGGTTTAAAGCGATCAACGACACGTTTGGTCATGCGGCCGGCGATCAGGTGTTAGTTGAATGTGCCAAGCGTATAAAGAGTGAGTTGCGCGGTTCAGACATCGTGGCAAGGATAGGAGGCGATGAGTTCTTAGTTTTATTGCCACGCATCATCGATGATCAACATGTATCGTCGATTGTGGCTAAACTTCGTAAGGTGATATGTACGACACCAGTGATCTACGAGACTCACTCAATTTATCTTCGAATCAGTGTTGGTTGGGTTATTCATAACAATAACTACGATGATGTCGATGCACTCTTGAAAGCGGCTGATGAAAAAATGTACGAACAGAAGCGGCAAGTTATGTAGGTTGAATTGGAGCTGTGATTAGAATTTAGTTGCTGAATGTAGGGAAAAGCCTCAGAATACCGCGCTTTGCTCCTTATCAATCCAATTGATGAGCGAAAGCTGTAGCAACGACTTCTTTCTGCGCGTTGCTCATACTAAATGTTATTCAACTGAGAAAATAATCTATGAGTTTTACCTCCCTGGGCCTTTCTGAACCGATCCTTAAAGCTATTGAAGCACAAGGTTACGATAAGCCATCACCAATACAAGAGAAAGCCGTACCAGCTGTCCTAACGGGCAAAGATGTTATGGCCGCTGCTCAAACAGGTACAGGTAAAACTGCAGGCTTCACGCTACCTATTCTTGAAATGCTGTCAAAAGGCCCTCGCGTACGTCAGAACCAAGTACGTGCGCTAGTGCTAACACCAACCCGTGAGCTTGCTGCGCAAGTGAATGGCAGCGTAGTGAAGTACGGTATTAACTTACCTCTTACTTCTACGGTGGTGTTTGGTGGTGTGAAAATTAACCCTCAGATGCAAAAACTGCGTAAAGGTAGTGATGTACTGGTAGCAACACCGGGTCGTCTACTTGACCTATACAACCAAAATGCTGTGCGTTTTGATCAACTAGAAATTCTAGTGCTAGATGAAGCTGACCGCATGCTAGACATGGGCTTCATTCGCGATATCCGTAAGATCTTGGCTTTTCTACCTAAGAAGCGCCAAAACCTACTGTTCTCAGCGACGTTCTCTGATGATATTCGTGGCTTGGCGAAAGGCTTAGTAAACAACCCAGTTGAAATCTCGGTAAGCCCTGCGAACTCAACGGCACCAACCGTTGAGCAAAGCATCTACCCAGTAGATAAAAAGAAAAAAAGCGCAATGCTAGCGAAGCTCATCAAAGATAATGATTGGCGACAAGTGCTTGTGTTTAGCAAAACGAAACATGGCGCAAACAAGCTTTCACACTTCCTTGACGAGCAAGGCATCTCAGCGGCGCCTATTCATGGCAACAAGAGCCAAGGCGCGCGTACTAAAGCCCTAGAGAACTTCAAAACGGGTAAAGTCCGAGTATTAGTGGCGACTGATATCGCAGCGCGTGGTATCGATATTCCGCAACTGCCTCAAGTAGTGAATTTCGACCTTCCAAACGTATCAGAAGATTACGTTCACCGTATTGGTCGTACTGGCCGTGCTGGTGAAGTGGGTAAAGCAATTTCATTGGTTTGTGCTGATGAAGTGGGTGAACTGTTTGGTATCGAGCGCCTTATTCAGCAAGTGCTTGAGCGCCGTGAAATTGAAGGTTTTGCACCTGTAAACAAGTTGCCAGAATCTCGTTTGGATTCGCGCCCGATTAAGCCTAAGAAGCCGAAAAAGACGCGTGAACACTCTGATGGTCAACGTTCTGGTGAGAATGCTCGCGGGCACAAACCAGCAGGTAAGAACAAGCGTCATGTTTCTGGTTCAGGTTCTGCTCCTAAACGTAAGCCTAATGCGAACAAGCCTAACTCAGGCAACAAAGCTTCTGACAGCAACTCAACAGTTGCGGGTGATGATAAATCTTTAAGAAATAATGGCAGTAACTATAAGCGTGGTAATGCGGCAAACAAGCCTTCTACGAATAGTTCTGGTAAGCCAACTGGTGCAGGTAAACCTAAGAAGTCTGGTTTCGGTGGCGGTAATGGCTCGAGCAAACCAGCAGGTAATAAGCCTACAGGTAACAAGCCTTCACCATCTAGAAGCCGCTCTAAGCCTGCACCTCAGAAATAGTAGCTCTTTGGTAGACCAAAAGGTTGATAAGGTAGCTTTGTAGCGGTTCAGCAACGAGAATTACTTTTTAAGAAGGTTCTCGTTTATTAGCGAATTTCTGCAATTTAACTCGAATAAGCGCGAATATTGAATTTCAATGTTCGCGTTTTTTTATGGGTATTATTTGGGGAATTAGAAGTGATTTCTTGGCCGTAAAAACGACTGAATCAAGAAGAAATACGCTATTGAGAGGAAAGGTAATGATTCGTTAATGATTTATTAATAACAACATAATCACTAGCGTTTTTGTGGATCTTTGCAATTTGCAATTCCAGTTTGCAAAACAAGCAGGGATTTACGGCCAATACGTGTTCAGATGCTTAGTAAATACGTGCTTTAAAAGTTGGCACGTATGCTGCATTAGTAATGGTGACCCTTCTTAAGCCGAGGGTCACCTAGCCAACTGACGTTGTTAGTGAACCCATATTGTTCACACAAAATATATAACCAATCACCTTTATTGTGGTCGGTTTTTTTTTGCCTGAATTTTGAGTTCTACTTGTTGGTTTTACTTTTTTACTCACCACACTTCGAGTAACAGCTTGGTTGGCGAGGGCACTCTCCACCTCTGGAGCAGATAAGCCTAGCCTCTGTCTCAATCCCACGTTCAATCCAATTTATATTTAGAATCTTGGCTATTGTCGTGAGATCTTTCTTGATGTTACGTGGGATTACCACAGAGCCACCATTGTTGACGCATGAAGCCTTAAGCTGCTCTGCAATATCTCTTGAATTACCGCCTTGAGCATCAATCGCTGGGTTTAAGTCTATACCAGCACACAACACACGATTGTTACCCGCAGGATCCGTCATATTGATGGATTCACAGCAATAGATTCTTGGCTCATCTCCTACATTTAAAATGGAGATCTGAGCTGAGCTACCCGCCCGAGGTTCTGATAATCGACGGAACACTGCCCAATGTTGACATGGGTCGGCGACCGTTCTCATATTCCCCCAAGGCAGTGGAATCCCGTTCCCGCGGTATACCGCCTTGAGTTTCCCCGGCCCATAAGCATCAAAGTAGTGCCAGTGAGGGTAGGGCGATACTACCGTCATTCTACGCATCGCAACAGAGGGGGAAACCCCCGCTCTCTTATGAACGTCTATTTCGTAACCTGTGCGGTCAAGCAGCTGTCTAAACGGGACTTTAGGGCACAGAAGTGCTCCTGCAAAGAAACTGGATTCAAAGTCTCGCCACGCTTGCAGAATGTCTTGAGAGTTCAGCTGTGAAGAGCCTGAAATCTGGTTGTCATCCCATGTGTTGTTGTTACCGACCGACAACACACTCTTTAACCCTTCTTTGCTATGCAGAATGCAATGGCCGATATAAACCGAGAGATCGTATTTCAGACGAGTGGGGTACTCTTTGAGAATTTCGTTTAAAAAGATCGTACCGGGAGGCTCAAAGAATGAAGTAACCAGTTGCTTGGCATTGATTCCTAGCTCATCAACCACGTCCTGCGGCGTGCGCGTAACCCAGCGGATGTTAATACCAAGGGTTCTAGCGATGTCTATAAGGTCTTCTACGCTCAGGTTAAGACGTTTTAGGCCAACCTCTTCTGCGGCGCGCTCAAGGTCAGGGAAGTGGTTCTGGTTGCTTTCTTGGTGTGCCCTAATCAAGAGGTGAGCAAACTGACGGCCAGAGATCCCCGTTTGTGACAGCATTTCAGGAATCGCAATCTGCAGGATGTCGTTGGAGAAAAGAAAGCTAGGCTCGAGTGCCATGCCACTTATCCCACCACGATTCCCTTTGTCAGGTGCAATGGCTTGTTGTTCTGATTCGTCGTCGAGGAACCACGTTGGGGTCTTCTGAAAAACCTGCGCAATCACTTCCAGCATGTCGATGCTTGGCACACGCTTTCCACGTTCAATCATTGAAAGGTAAGAAACGGAAGGTGCGTATTCTGGGTTGATTCGAATACAACGCGCAGACAGATCTTCCATCGTTAAATGGTTACGTTTTCTTAGGTTACGTATTTTCGTACCTAGGAAATGAGACTGACGAACTAAACTTTTTGACAAGGCCATATTTGTAAAATTCACATTGTAAAATTTTTGTTGTGAAATTGTATGTAAAAAAGCGCTAATCTACAAACTAAGCAATTCACAAAATGACAAATAAGTTAAACGTTAGTTTGGAATAATTGCTCTAGGGCACATTTTTGCTGTAGAAATCGGTGGTTATCACCGGGCTAGTCAAGAGGGAAAGACTATGAATATGCTTACATTCGATAAAACAGAAATCCAAAAACAATCAAAACCATTTATCGCTGAAGCTGTCTTTGCCGTGGAGACAATCAGTGCCAACCAGCAAACAGAGAAGCAAGTGAAAGCAAAACAGCTGCTTGATCGACTGTTCCCATTAGAGAATGGTTCACATCAAGACGTAACCAGCTACGTAGTGGATTACCGCCATATCATGGCTTACTTTAAAGATGGTCAGCACAGCGGCCTAAAGCACCCTAAACAGTTTGTAGCGTACATGGGTGAGAAGAATGACCCAGACTCTATCTTGTTCCGAGATGGCAGTGGCAGTCACTTAGAAGTGATGTTTGGATGTCATAAAGGGACGGGGTGTATTGAATTGGTAGAGATCGATGATATTCAGTTAGAATCATGCACTACGTTCGGTCAATCGTCAGTGGAATCAACGACCACAATGCGCGAAGAGACCATTGCAGCAATGCGCCACTGGATCAGTTTGATTCAAGGTGATGCAAAGGGCAAACCAAAGGCATGCAGCGAAGATAAAGAGTTCAGAGCGAAGAGTGGTGAAGATTACTGCCTGAATTACTGCTACCAACTTTAGTCGTATGAAACAAGGTTTGGAACGCTGAAGGGGTTGAACCCAATAAGTACTAAGCCGATACACATAGCCAACAAAAAAGCCCCAAAGATTAACGTACTAGTTAGTCTTTGGGGCTTTTTGTTGTTTTTTAAATGTATATCAATTCGCGTTCACGGGTTCTCATTGAGCAGAACCAGCGGTGAAACCTTAAAGAGGCATGACTCGGTTGCGGCCAAGTGATTTCGCTTCGTAAAGTAGCTTATCAGCTCGTTCGATCAGTGATTGCGCCGACTCACCGGGCTCAAGTTCAGCGACACCAAACGATGCGGTGATACTGCCGACTTGTTGACCACTGCGACGATCTTTAATAGACAGCTTTTCTAGAGAGCGTCGATTAGTATCAGCGAGCTGACGAGCAATACGTAAAGACTTGTTTGGCACGATGAGTGCGAACTCTTCACCACCAAACCGATACGCAGAAATACCTTCACGGCAACTTAACTTCAGCTTGCGAGCTATCCCTTTAAGAACCATATCGCCAAACAAGTGGCCATAGGTGTCATTGAAATTTTTAAAATGATCGATGTCGAGAAGAATCAAACACAAAGATTCTTTTGCTTCACACAAGGTTTCTATATCACGGTCGAAAGAGCGACGGTTATAGAGTGTCGTTGTACTGTCAAAGAGCGCATCTTTCTGCACTTCTACAAGTTGGGTTTTAAGCTTGGAAATTTCTGATGTAGCAGAGTGCAGCTGAGAATTCAGAAACTGAGTAGAGTGACGAATATGACGAGACTCAGAAACCAACTGACGAACCAACGACATGACTTCGTCGATCGATAAACTTTCATTATCAACACGAGCCAAATCCTCGAAGCTTTGATCGATCATATCGGAGAAAGCTGAGGTATCGGTGAGGGTATCATTCATCGAATTCGAAACTTCAGAAACTAACAGTTCTAGGTTAGCGCGAAGATCGTTGATATTGGTTTCAGATTTGCTCGCAACGTAATTGTTGTAAAGCTGCTCACCAACGGCTGGAGGACAAATGCCGTAGTGTTCTAAAACACCATCCATGTCTTTAGTTAGCTGTGGGATAGCATTATCGACATAGGTATACCAAAGTGCGTAATTTGCAGGTGTGGTAGACACTCTGTTCTTCATCATAAGAGGTACCGCTTTTTTTAGATTAGCGGTGGATTTCTGGAATTCGTCTTTTTTCATTATTTTTACTGCAGATACCAAACTAACTCAAGCCACTTGTGGACAAGGTTAGCGGATTTCGCAGGTCTTTGCTTTAAAAATTATATGATTAATAGATGAGGATTGGATAAATAACTCATTTTTATTATGAATATCGATTGCGTATTCATAAATGGTGTCTAATGGATTGTTCTTTAACCATATTTTTGGTTATTCACTATGGAACATAAGTTGAGTTTTGTATTAAAACCTTAGTTCGGGAGAGCACTGTGATCTCAGAATCGATTGGAGAAGCAACTCGATTGAAGAAGTGACCCAGAAATTTGAATCGAGAGAGGGAAAGGATGAAAATATTTATGAGCAGATACAAAAAAGCGCCGATAAAAATCAGCGCTTTAAAATTCTTTTTAGCTAAAAGCTAATTATTGAGCAACAACGTTTGCTGCTTGTAGGCCTTTTTGACCGTTTTCAACTTCGAAAGAAACCTTTTGGCCTTCTTTCAGAGTTTTGAAACCTTCTGAAGCGATTGCACGGAAGTGTACGAATACGTCAGCACCGCCGTTGTCTTGAGAAATGAAACCGAAACCTTTCTCTTCGTTAAACCATTTTACAGTGCCAGTATTTGTGTTAGACATAATTTGTCCCTTATTCATAAATTTTCTAAATTGTTGATTGCATTACTGCAATGCGCTGATAATTGAATTATTTAATGTTGCTAAGAAATAAGGAAAAACTACTTACAAAAACGGGTAACGATTTTACATGTCATTTTTTACTATTCATCTAACTTAAATAACTCCGGCTAACAGAGCGAGTGCATGTTAACACAGTCTTTCCGGTTGTACACTCATTGATTGAGAAATCAGCGAGTTTTTTTGTCATGTTGTGCTCGTTAACAAAACCACCTGAAATAGCTGATAGTTTTATAAAATCACACGCCATGACAAAGTAAAAAGGAAGCCTAAGCCTCCCTTTCATCATTAGTATAGACGATATTATCGTTTGAAGTTGATATCTTCAGTTTTATCTAAATTAATTTTTGTTTTCGCTGGTTGAGTCTCTGCGATTACCTTGCCGTGGCGGATAGAGTACTGCACTGGTACTTGGCGGCGCACGGCATCAAAGCCATCGTCAGCAGGAAGAATTAGCAGGCTTCCTGGCTTACCTTCCTCAATACCGTAGTTGTCTTGGATGTTCAATGTGCGAGCTGAGTTCTTGCTGATTAAATCAAGAGAGGTGTTGATTTGGTCGTAGCCCATAACTTGTGTTACGTGCAGTCCCATGTGCAGAACTTGAAGCATATTCGCTGTACCTAGCGGGTACCATGGGTCAAACACATCATCATGGCCGAAACACACATTGATATTAGCCGCTAGCATCTCTTTAACACGAGTCACACCACGACGTTTCGGGTAGTCGTCGAAACGGCCTTGTAAGTGGATGTTCACTAACGGGTTTGCCACGAAGTTAATGCCAGACATCTTTAATAGACGGAATAGGCGAGATGCGTAAGCACCATTGTAAGAACCCATTGCTGTAGTATGGCTTGCCGTTACCTTATCACCCATGTCGAATTTATGAGCAAGGGCTGCCAGTGTTTCAACGAAGCGAGATTGCTCATCATCGATTTCATCACAGTGAACGTCGATCAAGCAGTCGTACTTGCGTGCAAGCTCGAACGCATAGTGCAGAGATTCAATACCGTACTCACGAGTGAATTCGAAGTGAGGGATAGCACCAATAACGTCAGCGCCGATCTTCACAGCTTCTTCAAGCAATTCTTTGCCGTTAGGGTATGAAAGAATGCCTTCCTGAGGGAATGCAACGATCTGGATGTCGACCCACTCTTTCATCTCTTCACGAACTTCAACCATCGCTCGTAATGCAACCAACGTCGGATCTGATACATCAACGTGAGTACGCACGTGTTGAACACCGTTAGCAATCTGCCATTTCAGTGTTTGTTTCGCACGAGACTTTACGTCTTCAATTGATAACAATTCTTTACGCTCAGCCCAACGCTCAATACCTTCAAACAAAGTACCAGAGATGTTCCAGTTAGGTTCGCCAGCCGTTTGCGTAGTATCTAGGTGAATATGCGGTTCACAGAAAGGAGAAACTGCAATGCCACCTTCAGCATCAAGGATGTCACCTTGATGATTGATTGGTGCGTCATTATCGAGAATGCGAGAAAATTGACCATTTTCAATCAGGATTTGTTTCAAGCCGTCTTGGTCTTGAAGCTTCGCGTTCTTGATTAATAAGGTTGTCATAGTGTGTCCTTAAGCGGCCTGAGATTTCAGAGCGTTTTTATTCAATAGAGGGTTAAGCACGAGGTAACTGATTGCACCACCAAACACGGCATTTAAAGGAACGATGCCCGGAAGGAAGTGACCAGCGGCTACGCCTGTTGCTACCGCGATAATGCCAGCCCAGTTAACGGTTTGGAACTCTGCTTTTGCAAAATCTTTGTAACGTTTACGGTTCGCAAAGAAGTCGGCGATGATTACGCCACCAATGGGTGGAATTGCCAGAGAAAGGAAGGTTAACCAGCCGACGAAGTTGTTGTACAACCAAAGCGCGAAAATCGTACCTACGATACCGTTAATGATAGACATTGTAGTACTTGAGCGACCTGTGATGTTAGATAAACCAAGACCTGACGCATAAAGTGCGTTTTCATTGGTTGTCCAGATGTTCAAGCCTAGAACGATGATGGCTGGAAGAAGTAGTCCTTGCGCAATCATCACATCTGAAATGTCAGAGAGACCCGTCGCTGCTGCACCTGCCGCGCCAAAGATAAACATCAGTGAGTTACCGATGAAGAATGCGACCATGGTAATTAACACTGCGCTCGCTGGCTTTTTACCAAAGCGAACGAAATCGGCAGTTAACGTACCCGCACTCACGAATGAACCGACAACCATTGCTAACGCCATTGAGAAGTCCATTGGTGTTTCAGGCTTAATCAGTTGCAGTTGCTCTATGCCACCAACACTGTCTACCGCGGTCAATACTGAGTAACCACCTAGAATCGCAATCGCAGGAACCGCAATCGCTGAAAGCACCATGAGTGCTTTAATACCGAAGTACACCGTACCTGTCATCAACAAGCCTGATACAACAATCAAGGTGTTGGTATCAATGCCCGTGGCTTTTTGTACCGGAATCGCAAACATGGCAACGCCCACACCAAACCAACCGACTTGTGTACCACCAAGTAGAGCAGAAGGAAGCCATGAGCCTTTAGTACCGAAAGAGAAACGAGCAAGGAGGTGAGTAGAGAGGCCAGTAGATGAGCCGATGTAGCCAAGAAAAGAAGTGTAAATACCGAGGATTAGGTTACCGATGAGAACGGCGAGGAAGAAATCGTTGAATGAAAGACCTGTCCCGAGTGAACCACCTGTCCACATACTTGCAGAGAAGAAAGTGAGTCCAAGCATTACCATGGTGAGTGAAGCGACTCCTTTCCTAGCCGATGTAGGAACCGGCCCAAGACTGTAGTTATTATCAGCAGCCATTTTTTACCTCCGCAAATGATCAAAATTAAATTTAACGGTCGCCGTATTGCAGGCAAACGTGCGCATTATGGTGATATAAATCACGTAGTCAATGCTAATTTTGTCAATAAAAGCGGTATGGAATCAGTTATTGAACTAAAAACAATATAAAACATAAGGTTATGTTTTGTATTTTTTTAATTAAAATAAATAGAAAACGTTTTCTATAACGCATCAGGTATCTGTTGTTCATAGTTGGCTATGAATGTTGATTATTATATTTATGAATGGGTGTCTGTATATTGGGCGGGCGATGTTTCTTAAATGACAGGCAAAAAAATGGCCAATCGCAATATTCGCAATTGGCCTATATATATCGTGAACAACAAAGGTTCACTAACAACGTCAGTTGGCTAGGTGACCCTCGGCTTAAGAAGGGTCAATGTATACAGTGCAGTTAGTGTGCCAACTTTTAAGACGACGTAAAATGAGTGTTTTATAGCAATTTGGTGCGTATTTAAGCTGGTTTTTCGCGTTTTGAAATTATAATTTCGCAAAACGAAAATGCATTATGCAAAATGCGGATGGATTGTCTAAGTTACGTAATAAGAACTATTTTGTATTTTATGCCGACAGCTAGTACTAACTCGTCTTTGTTCTTCCCCAAAAAAAGCCAGCATGCTTTAAGGGCATACTGGCTTTGTATTGATTGACTTGTTACTTAAGTTAGATTGAGTAAAAGAAGTACAACTGAGATTTCATTCGAATGATAATCCCACGTATTACGTCTAGGAAGCCCATAAAGCCAATCGGCTTCTCACCGCTTACCCAAGCTAGTCCAACGGAGCCTACAGGAATATCGTAACCTTCCGTTTCGTCAATTTTTAAGCGGACAAAGTGGTGTTTGTTTTGGAGGTTTCTGCCTGTGGTAACGCGAACCTGTTCATCAATACCTAATAAGCTAGCTTGTGCCTCACCCGTCGCTTCAACAATGCCCTCTACGGTTGCAGAGAATATTTTTCCCGGGTATACCGCCGTCGAAAATTCTGCTGGTTGACCCACCTTAACATTGCGAATCGCTTGGTGATTGACTCGCATCAATACGTACTTCTCTTCGGTATACATCTGGATACGAGGCATCATTGAAACGCGTTGACCCTCACGAAGGATAAAGTTCGTTACAAAGCCGTCAGTCGGTGCCGTGACTTTGGTACTGTTCAAGTCCCATTGTGCTTGTGCCAATGTTGCTTTTGCTGAATCGACCTCAGTCTGCTTCTTGCTTACATTGGTTTCAGCCTTGTGGATGTTTAATTTCGCATTCTCGGCATCGACTTCTTTCTTGCTAAGCTGAGATTCCAATGTCGTAACGTTATACGTCGCTAAGTCTACCTTTGCTGTTTGTTGGTCGATGTCAGTTTCTGTAATCGTATGTTCTACAACACTGTTTTGTTTCTGGTAACGGTCAAGGGTCTTAGATTGCAACACTAGATCGGTCTTTGCTGACTCTATCTGTGCAATAGATGTTTTGATGTCTTCTAGCGCCGACTGATAGCTAATTTTAGCAATGCTGACTTCTTGGCGAGCGGTATCTAAAGCGACTTTTGTTGACTCAAGTTGAACGCCTGCTTTGTCTCTCGCAATCACATATTTAGTGTCATCAATTTCGTAAAGAAGTTGCCCTTCAACCACATCTTGGTTTGGGCTGATGTGAACCTTTGTGGTTTTTCCTGTGACCGCAGTTGAGTCCGGGCGTAATTGAATATGTGGAGACTGAACAACCGATCCTCCAGATAGGTCCATCGGAGTAAAGTTGATTAACCCAACCCATACGAACATCAACCAAGATGTACCACCTAAGTAAGCAAACGCTTTGGTGCCTTTATTCCAAGGCATACCGACCAGTCTCAGTAAATAAATGAACAGTGCCCAAATCGCTAAACCTTCTAACATACTGGGTTCTCCTCATTTTTATCATTTTGTTCCGGCGGTACATCAGATTTTGGCGGCGCTTTCCAGGTGTCTCTCAGATTGATGATGGCTTTTTCCATATCAACAAAGGCCAAGATGACGGCGAGTACCCATACCCAGTGCCAGATAAAACCAATCCAAGTTAATGCGGTGATCAAACCGAGTTGTTGGTGCTCTTTGCTGTGAGCTTTATTGATTGGTAATTCATGCACACGCCAGAACCCGTAACATGCAGCAGCGATAGTTGCGATCAATACAACGCCTGCTACAACGTGTAGAGCGGTATCGGCGCCGGTGCCGACAAATGGGACACTCACTAAACTCATTGATAAACCCTAGGTTAAATTGAGCACAGAGTGTGATTGATATCAGATTTAGAAGTTGAAAATTTACCAATTACTTTAATAATGATGCCAATATGATTTGATCAGTAATAGTGACTTCTAAGTATGGTAGCTAATGAACAATTGTAACTTCTTAAGAGCATTGGGAATTCTAGGTCTTTACCAACACGCAACGACCAATAAGTTCGTGAATGTAGAGCAATTAGGTATCCCCAAGTCGGTATTTAACAACCCGATGAGCCTTATTCCCGTTGGCGAAGTGGACAAATGGTATGGCTTGCTTGAACAGCAAACAGGCGATTCTGATATTATCTTGAAGCTTGCTGATAGGGTGGATATTGAAAGGCTAGGTCCTCTCTCGAACTGGTTTTTCTCTGGACACGATCTGGCTTCTTCTATTCGTCGAGTTAACATTGGCCTGCACTGTTTGCAGTCTGGTGCTTTTCTCTATGGCGCTCAAGTCGGTAAACTCATCAAGTGGTGTTACGACAACCCTGCGTATTCTGAGACTGGTAAAGTTCATGACTCGATTCGAGTCGCCATCTTTATGATGAAGATATTGAGACGATACTTGGGAGACGATTTTACCCCCGCAGCCGTATCTATCGCTGGTTATCGCGAAAATACTCAACTTTATCAGGAGTACTTTGGGTGCAATATTCAGTGGGGCCAACCACGGACTGAGATTTGGATACCGAGCCACTTGAGGTTGTCGATCAACCAATCACCGTCTGTCGGCAAGATGAGTTTGGCGATGAACTTCCATGACTTAGACAATTACCTCAACATGCCCGACGCCGAGGATGAGCATAAAGTGACTTATGAGATGATCAATTATAGTCGCCATTTCGGCCTGCCAACGCTACATAAAGTTTCCAGTCTACTCGGTTTATCAGAACAGCAGTTCCAACGACGATTACACAAATTGGGTGTTAACTTTTCTACCATCATGGGATACGCGTTAAGTAACGTGGCGGTGGAGCTATTGTTGTATTCAGTGCCAGTGGAAGAAGTGGCGACGAGGTTAGGTTATACCAACGTCGCGAGCTTTAATCGGATGTTTAAGAAACATCGAGGCTTGACGCCCAAGCAATATGTGGAGCGCTTAAAAACCGGACTGTGACTATGTTGCCTAACTGGCCTTCGGTTCTTGCGTTAGGCCAGATAAGTAAACCACGACCCAAGTGCTCAAAATGAAAGGGGCGGTGAGTGGTAGTAGTGACAGTTCATGAAAACCAAGTGTGATTACACAGCTTAATAGCATGCCTAATAGGGTTAACGGCCAAGGGATTCGCGGATAGAGCACAAGTGCTAAAGTGGCAAGAATGGCGTTGTACCCGTAAAGACCTTGCGCTACCAGTTCGCTAGAAGCGCCAATCAAACCGCTAAATACGGTGCTAATTATTACTGCGAGCATAATCCAAATGGCATGCTTGATATTGTTGAGTGCGATGGCAACCAAGATAACTAGCCCCGACAACGCATTTTCGATGAAGCTGACTTGGCTTATCCCTTTTAACCATGGGATCACTACTGGCGGCAGGTTGAACCACGAGTTTGCCTCAAAACTGATTATTGGTATCAATGCGGAGTTGGATGGAGAAAATGCCGATAGATCCAAGGTTGATTGGATAGCATAAATCAGCCAAGAAGTGAGGATAAAGGCGCTAGTGTAACCGCGATATTTTTTAAATCTGAATACAATGTTGGCAATCGGGACTGTGAGTACTGCGCCTAACACAGTCACTAGAACCAATAATGGTGTGACACCAAAAAAGTTACCGATAAATAAACCAATTAAAGCCCCATTTAACGCATACATACCACTATCAATATCGTAAGCTGCCTTGTTGGTGTTGGTGTTGGTGTTGGTGTTGGTGTTGGTGTTGGTGTTGGTGTAGATATAGCAACAGAAGGCTAATGCATAGCTGCAACTGGCGCCAAGCAAAGTAAGAAAAGCCAGTGCAAGTGACTCAATAGAAATGGCAAGTAATAGCAGGAGCGACGTCATAACAGACGGTGTGAAATAGACTTGCCCAATGCCATTGAGCAAGCCTTGAAATGGTTGAATATCCTTATTCGTTCTCATCGTCTGATTACATTATTTTGTCATGTTAAATTTTTGTAATTCAGATTGTATACAATTTTATTAAGTTGACCATCTTTGTGTATCAATTCTGATACCAGCGCTCACCATAGGCTTGTTGGTAATCTGGTGTTTCAATGATGCCTTCTTGCTCTGGAACCGTTTCTAAAGGCCCTACGACCGTTCGATAAGGTAATACGCCAGCCCATACTGGGATATCCATATCAGTCTTATCATCATTCACGCCATGTTTACCAATCTTCACGGAGGCTTCCGTTAAAGGTATCGCCAATAGCTCGGTTGCGGTGAGCTCTTTCTCATTACTGAGCCTCACTTCATCGGTTCTGCCCGGCGCGATTTGCTCAATAAAGATATTCAACAAGCGATCCTTTTCTTGATTGTCATCGATGACTGAAAATGACCCCAATATCACAGCAGAACGATAATGCGCGCTGTGATGAAATGCCGAACGAGCCAACACCCAACCATCGAACAAAGTGAACGTTAAGCAGGTTGGATCTCCCTTTTTTAGATCTCTCAATAAGCGACTGTTTTTGGCCCCATGAATGTAAACCATGTCATCGACTCGCCACGCGAGCATCGGGATAACCATTGGCCCTTGTTCGCCTTGCAATGCAATGTGTGCGATTAAGCTCTCATCTATGATTTGATGAAGTTTCTCTTGTTCAAATACGGCTTTATGAGCCCCTTTTTTAATCGTGGTTCTTTTCGTGTTAGATAACATAATCGCTCCTTAATCATTGCCTTTTGATTAATGTAGCGATTAACTGGTCTATTAAATAGAGCCACTTTTAAACACTATTTGGATCCAGTTATGCAGCCTATTGATGTCGGTGATCTACAGTTAGACGAACAACACGACACGCGCCAAACCGCTTTGTTTCACGCGATCAGAGAGAAGATCGTTCACGATTTATGGAGTAAGGGCAGTAAGTTACCTTCAACACGCAAGTTGGCCGTTGAGTTATCGGTGAGTCGAAATACGGTGATTTATGCGTACGAACAACTGGTTACTGAAGGCTATATCGAGAGTAAGCAAGGCTCAGGGTTTTATGTCTCAGTTGAACAACCAGAACACTTTCTAAGTTTGTCTCAACCGAAGTGTGTTCAGGATGCGAAGGTTAAACAAACGGTCAGTCAACCGACTGCAAACATAGCGACACCTAACGACATTAACCGCAGTTTTGCCCCCGGAGTTCCTGACTTAGATGCGTTCCCTTTTGCGAAATGGCAGAGGTTGCTGCAACGCCACTCTACACGTCAGAACATTGCGGGCAATCAAGAGGTTCAGGGAAGCTTAGCCTTGAGAGAAGCATTGAGCGGGTACCTTGCAAGCAGTCGTTCCGTTCATTGCAGTGCCGACCGAATCATCATCACCGCAGGTGCGCAGCAAGCCATCTCAATCGGATTAATGGCGACGTTAGCGATGGGCGACAAAATCCTTGTGGAAGAGCCCGGCTATCGACAAGTGCATAAAATTATCGATCTATTGAGGCTAGAGCTAGACGGTGTGAGTGTGCGTGAAAAGGTTGGGTTAGATATTGAAAAAGTGTTGTCCAGTAATGCTAAAGCTCTCTATGTCACGCCGAGTAATCAATACCCAATGGGCACGACCCTCAACACTGAGCAACGCCTCAAGTTGATCGATTGGGCTAACAAGCATCAGTCATGGATCATTGAAGATGACTACGACAGTGAGTTCCAGTTTGCTCATCGCCCTTATACCAGCATGCAAGGTTTGGCGGGTAAGTTAGGGTTCGATGATCGCATCATCTATGTCGGCTCTCTGAGTAAGGTGATGTTCAATGGCCTGCGATTAGGTTATTTAGTCGTGCCAGAAAGTCTAGTGGCGAAGTGTCTTGAGATTAAAGACGCGCTCACGGGAGACACGGCGTCTCATACACAAGAAGCTTTGGCGGATTTTGTTCGCGAAGGCGATTTATTGCGTCATATTAGAAAGATGCGTCGTTCATACAAACTCAAGCATGAAGCCATGATAGAAGCGATTGAAAGCGAGTTTAACGGTGATCTTGAAGTGATTAGCCAAGCGGCAGGGCTACACGTGACCGTAAAGTGGTATCAAGGCATATCTGAACATGAGTGGAGCCGTAGAGCAGAGCTTGAAAATATCATCATTCGTCCTTTTGACTTTTATGAATATGGATCAAGTGATGCTCGTGATTGGAATGGGGCGGTGTTGGGGTTTGGAAATATCCGTTTGGCTGAGATAAAGCCGAAGATCAAACAGATTGCTCGGCTTTTTTATCAGTAATATTGGTTGGGCTTGCTTACAATTTGTCGATTCATCATTAATCGAGTTATAGCTTGTCGACAGAAACGGTGGGTTTACTTTTACCTAGCCATTTACGCCAAGGGAGTGACAATGTCACAAAAATAGTGACGGCATAGAGCATCGACCAGCTTAAACAGATAAACACCAAGGTACAGATGACCAGTGAGAGCATGGCGGTGTATCTCGATGCGCCAGTCAGTAATCGGCAAGCCGCTAACATCGCAAGCAGATAAACCAGAACGAAAATACCGTTGGCTAGTTTAAGAAAGAATTCGAGATCGAGATTAGACAACTCACCAATCACACAAGAGATAAGCGCGACAAAGCCAATTGCTAAGGTTGGGTAAAGTGGTACACCACGGCTATTAAGCTGCGCCATTTTACTGATAGGAGTGTGCTGGCGAGCTTGAGCCCATATCATGCGAGACAAGCTTTGTGTGTAAAGGTTTAGGCTAGCAAAACAAGCAAAGAAACCCAGCACACTGATGACGGTTTTGAAGCCATTACCAAACAGTTGTTCTGTTACCCACGGGATGGATGCTGCATCAAATTCAGGTGAACCATAAGCGCCTAGCTTGATAATAACCACCGAGCAAGCCCAGTACACTATGCCCGCAACGAAACACCCTGCAATGATTGCTATGGGAAAGTCACGCTGTGGATTTTTAAATTCTTCTCCCATGTGAGCAAAGGCTTCTATCCCGACAAAGCACCAAAACATCACCGCTAAGGCTGCGCCAATCGACCACATCGAATCGGACGTCATGGTCGGAACTGCGATGTCAGCTGCTGTGATTTCGGCTTTCCAAACAAAGGCGCTAACCAAGGCAAAAATCGATAAGGCAATCACCGTTTGCAAGCGACCAGAAGACTTACTGCCCATCAAATTGACAGCAATAAGCAGAGCGACGGTAAAGGACTGAGCGCCAAGTGGCGTGTCGAGTGGCGCTGGTAACAGTTGTTGTGCAAAACCTCCAGCCAATGCAATCGCAGCCGGAATACCGACAGGAATAACACTCACAAACAACCAAGCCACGCTGGTTTCTAATCGCTCACTGAATGCCTGACGCACAAAATAGGCCGTGCCTCCTGCATTGGGGTAGCGCTTCCCTAATGCTGCGAAGGTTAGTGCAATCGGGCAAATGGCGATAAACAGGATTAACCACGCGAGTAGTGACAACTGTCCTGCAATGCCTGCTGCGATGGCAGGGATCATAAATAATCCAGTGCCTAGCAAGGTCGTCGAGAGTTGTCCGATTCCTGAAATAAGCGTGATTTCTTGTTTGAGTTGTGTCATTCGCTCTCCTAGCTATTGGCTTATCATATCGGCCTTCTTGTGCCTGTTTTCTGATGTTTGGGTGATGCTATGAATGAGAGCATACATTGTCGACATCAATAATACAGCTAGCGAAACGTCTTAAGACACCGTCAATTTAACGGAATTAATTTGATTAAACGTGAAAGTGTCGGCTGTCATAATGGCTGTTATAAGTAGGAAAGTTGTGTCAAATTAGGCGTTATAAATAGAACAATAAATGGAAAGAATCAGAAGCATGGATAAATTTGATCGCCAAATTTTGGATATTCTCAAAACCAATGCACGATGCTCAGTGAGCGATATCGCCCGAGATGTCAGTCTTTCGCGTTCGGCGGTGAATGCCAGAATCAAGAAACTGGAAAGCGACAAAGTGATTACGGGTTATTGTGCTCAAGTGACAGAGCCTAACCAAACGAAGAATGTGTGCGCTTACATCTCGTTGAAGTTCGACATGTCGAGCAGTGACCATAGTTGTGAGTCTTACGCGACACGAATCCAGAGTATTGATGAGGTGCAATGGTGCCACTCTATTAGCGGTGAGACTGACATGATGCTTTACGTTGAAGTGGAAAGCATGGAGCGTTTGAACCAAATCCGCGACCAGCTGCAAAGCTACCCAGAGCTTCGACACCTCATGACTCATACTGTCTTGACGGAGTTTTTCAACAAACAGAATGCGACGGTGCATTCATGTTAGGCAATATCAACTTAAACCTACTGCGCTCTCTGCATGTGCTTCTTGAAGAGTGTCATGTCAGTCGAACAGCTCAGCGTTTGCACATCACGCAGTCGGCGGTGAGCCGTCAACTGGCTCAGCTTAGAGATCTATGTGGCGATCCTTTGTTGGTTCGTGATGGTAACAAACTGGTTCCGACTAACCGTGCTTTGTTGCTCAAAGGTAAACTCGATGACTTGCTTGGAGAGTTCGACCACCTTTTAGACGATAAACCCTTTGAACCGAAAGACTGGCAGGGTGAACTGGTATTGTCTTCGAGTGACTATGTGGCTCAGTATATTCTTCCTGTTATTGTTGCAGAGGTGTCCGCCGAAGCCCCGAACATTAATTTGGCCTTCCGTTTGTGGCAGCCAAACTACCTTGAAGCTCTGAACGAGTCGGGTATTCATTTGGCTTCCAGTATGTTTCCCACAAAGCCAGAACATGTATCAAGCATTAAGCTTGGTGAAGATAAATCGGTGTGTTTAATGCGCAAGTCGCACCCATTGGCTCAACAAGCGGCTTTGAGTGCAGAAGATATTGTCAGCTACTCTCACATCAAAGTGACAGGTGGCGGAGATAAAGACAGCTACGCGGACATAGCATTGAAGAAAAAAGGGCTTAAACGAAGAGTGGCTCTGCAGGTTCCGTTCTTTTCATCCGCTGGAACCGTATTAATGCAAGACGACTATCTGATGATAGTGCCTGAACATATCGCCTATAACCTAGGTCGGCACCTCGATACTGCCTATTTTCCTTTGCCATTTGATACGGAAATGCACACCTATTGGTTAATGTGGCACCCCAAGTATGACAACGACTCTGCCCACAAATGGGCGAGAGAAAAGGCATTCCAAGCTATGCAGAAGTCGAGTTACAATATCAGTATGATTTTAAATCATAGGTGTAATTATAATCTTTGATTTCAAATAATACCTTCTGCGAATTATGGTAAGTGCTAAGTGCTAAGTGCTAAGTGCTAAGTGCTAAGTGCTAAGTGCTAAGTATTAAGTATTAAGTATTAAGCAAAGAGCGTTCCGCTGGGCGCTTTGTTTTACTAGGAATGGAATGATGACAGTAACAATTTGGTTTTCTTTATTAGCGATTTGCTTGTTGGGTGCAATGTCTCCGGGCCCAAGCTTGGCGATGATTGCAAAACACAGTCTGGCTGGTGGCCGTATGAACGGGCTTATCGCGGCTTGGTCTCACGCCGTAGGCATCGGTATTTATGCGTTCGCAACCATTGTTGGTTTAGCCGTTGTACTTGAGCAATCACCCATGTTGTTCAAAGCCATTAGTTTAGCGGGTGCAGCGTATCTGCTTTATCTCGGCGTGAATGCGTTGCGTTCGAAAGGTGGTGTTGCCGCGAAATTGGAAGCGGGTGAGCAGATGAGTTACATGCAGTCTGCTCGCGAGGCTTTCTTGATCTCTATCTTGAGCCCAAAAATCGCGCTGTTCTTCATCGCTCTGTTTAGCCAATTTGTTGCGTTAGGTAATGAACTGACCAATCAAGTGATTATCGTATCAACGCCGCTACTTGTAGACGGTTTATGGTACACATTTATCACCTTGGTGCTGTCTAGCCCTTTGATTGTTGAACGTATACGTTCGAAAGCGCAGTTGATTGACCGATTGTCAGGTGTGGTGTTGATTCTACTTGCTGTGCGTGTGGTGTGGATGATTTAGTTATCACTAGACCTTAAAATCTAAAACGGCTCACAAGAGATTATCTTGTGAGCCGTTTCTGTTTGTACTTATCTAAACGCTAAACGCTAAACGCTAACAGTTAACCGCTAAAAGAAGTTAGCCTGCTGAGTTTAGAACCGAGTCTAATTCTTTCATTGAGTCAGCAAAGTAAGGGTTATAGGTCAAACGTGCATGGTTTTTTCCATCTTCACGATATCCCCATGCTGAGTACCAAACTTCACTTGTCGCGTTGCACTGTTCTTCAAAACCTTCCTCTTGACCATTGGAGCAGATCTTCTCGCTACCATTGATTCCGTAATACGGATTGCTTGGCGAGAACAGTAAACCCATGTGAGAACCGTTCGAGATGCGTTGCTCCGGGAGTTTCATGCTGTACTGAACCGCTCGCGGATCATCGAGTGTCGTCTCACCTTGCCAGATCAAGACATTGTTTGGGTTGGGCATCGATTCAGTAAACGCTTGTTGAACGAAACTGGTGTCAATCACGCTGTCGCCTTCACTCATCATAATAAATACGGGCTTGTCGAAGTGTTTATCTTGTAAGTCATCACGAACGACTTCTGATGTCTCGTAGTAAACCGAGGCACCGTTCATTGGCAATGAGTTGTAACGCAACACGTTGTCTTCAGGATCTTGATCAGCCCAAGTGAAAAAGTAGCTTGCGAGCCCTGCGTATTGAACGGCAGACGAGCTTGGTTGAAACGCAGGAGAGAACAGCAGTAATCCGGAGATCTTTGGATCGTTCATCGCTTGCGAAGTGACGAGATTTGCGCCTGTTGAATAGCCGCCAAGCCAAACAGAATCATACTCTTGCTCAAGTAACTTGGTATGGTGAGCGACCACACCTTGCCAATCTTCTAAGCTCGGTTGCATTAGGTCACCCACACGACTGCCGTGACCAGGAAGTAAAACCGTTCTTACCAAATAACCTTGTTCGGCCAAATGGGTAGCGATGTCTTTAAACGAATAGGGTGAATCACCTAATCCATGGACCAATAACACTGCCTTGCCGTTAGGTTCGGTAGGTTTGTATTCAGTCGGGGAGTTCAGTTGAATCTCAAGCTGCTTGTCTTTTGTCATGAACACGCGGTTTTTCAGCAGCCAATCTTGGGTGTCATTGACGTAGGCATCAAAGTTGTCTTGCTGATAGCTAGGCAAGTCTGGAGATGTTTCGTAAGCGGGTATAGTTGTCTCGTTGGAACAACCAACGAGACTTAAAGTCGTTAAGGCGAGCAGCGTTAGAATGGTATTTCTATGCATTTTTTAATGTTGTCTCTGTTGTGCTTTCACTATATCTGAAACTAAAGTTTAGGTTACTTTTTGCTTGAAAGGTCTTCGTATTCACCTTCAATAACACCGGCATCACTGGTTGATGATTGACGTGTGTTCATGTGAGCTGCGAAACCCTGTTTCTTCATTTGATTCTGAATGCGTTTGCCAGTGATTAAAGCTGCAATAGCTAAAGGAATAGCAAGGATCAAGCTAGTGAATAACGCCAATAGGCCAGTAAACAACGCAACAATCGTAACTAATATATTTTTCATATTCATTCCTCTTTTTCTATGTTGTTACTATATCGCTTCTATTCTGAACGAAACATGAACACCACCAAATAATTCTAGAGAGTCACTATGACACAGGTGTGTGTGGATAGAGAGTTTATATGTAGTCATAATCACGCACTAAAATAAGGGGATAAAGATAAGGTTAATAAAATCAATGAGTTAAAAGTTGGCACGGTTGATGCTCTATAGGGTTTGGAATAAGTCACTGTAAGCAAAGTACTTACAGTTAACTAAAATATTACTGGAGCCCTTATGTTCTGTATTCAATGTGAACAAACAATTCAAACCCCAACCGTAAAAGGCTGTTCTTTCGCACAAGGTATGTGTGGTAAAACATCGGAAGTATCCGACCTTCAAGACGTGTTGGTGCATTCTCTTCAAGGTGTTTCTTTCTGGGCCAATTTAGGCCGCGCTTGCGATGTTATTGATACTGAAATTGACGAATGGGCACCAAAAGCGTTCTTCGCAACACTGACTAACGTTAACTTCGACCCTGCTCGTATTATCGAGTTCGCACAACAATCTCACGAGTTTAAGCAGCGTTTAGAGCAACAGGTACGTGCGGCTGCTACGTTGATCGGTTTTGAAATCCCAGCACTTTCGGCTGCTGCGCAATTCGATCTTCCTACAGATTCTTCAGAGCTATTGGCGCTTGCCCCTCAAGCTGCGGTAAACCGCGGTCACGACTCTCAACATGAAGATGTGATTGGTCTTCGCCTTCTTTGCCTATACGGTCTAAAAGGTGCGGCAGCCTACATGGAGCACGCGCGTGTTCTTGGTCAAACTGACAATGCTATTTTTGCTGAATACCACGAAATCATGGCTTTCTTAGGTACTGACCCATCTGACCTAAAACAACTGCTAGATACGTCTATGCAGATTGGCTTGATGAACTACAAAGTCATGGAAATGCTGGATAAAGGTGAGACAGATACATTTGGTCACCCTCAACCAACAACCGTGAACGTGAAGACTAAGAAAGGCCACTGTATTCTTGTTTCTGGTCACGACTTACATGATCTAGAAAAGATCCTTCAACAAACTGAAGGCAAGGGCATCAACGTTTACACTAACGGTGAGATGCTACCTGCACACGGTTACCCTGAACTGAACAAGTACCCACACCTTGCGGGTAACTACGGCAGCGCTTGGCAGAACCAGCAAAAAGAATTCGCTAACTTCCCTGGTGCCATCGTAATGACATCTAACTGCCTGCTTAACCCTGATGTAGGTTCTTACGCAGACCGTCTATTTACACGTAGCATCGTAGGCTGGCCGGGTGTTGATCACCTTGAAGGCGACGATTTCAGCGCAGTAATCGATTGTGCTCTTGCGCAAGAAGGCTTCAAACACGACGAGATCGAGCAAATGATCACTGTCGGTTTTGGTCGTAACGCACTGATGGAAGCGGCTCCGGCTGTTATCGAGCAAGTAAAAGAAGGCAACATCAAACACTTCTTCCTAGTCGGTGGTTGTGACGGTGACAAATCTGAACGTAGCTACTACACAGACTTCACAGCTCAAGCGCCAGAAGATTCAGTAATCCTGACACTTGCATGTGGTAAATTCCGTTTCAACAAAAACCAATTCGGCGACATTAACGGTATCCCACGTCTGTTAGATGTTGGCCAATGTAACGATGCTTACTCAGCGATTCAGCTTGCTATCGCACTGTCTCAAGAGTTTGATTGTGGTATCAACGAACTTCCGTTAACGCTAGTTCTATCTTGGTTCGAGCAAAAAGCGATCGTTATCCTGCTTACCCTGTTCGCTCTTGGTGTGAAAGGTATTTACACGGGCCCAACAGCGCCAGCTTTCCTTACAGAAAATCTACTAAAGATTATGCAAGACGAGTTCGATATGCGTTCTATCTCAACGCCAGAGCAAGATCTTAAAACAATCTTAGCGGCTTAATTTAAGCCAACTCTAAGCCCCGTTGTTGTGACGTTTTTCTAAAACAGACAACGGCGGGGCTTTTTCGATTTAAATCTTTAGTCATTTAATCATCTAGTCACTAGCAAGGTACACGAACTATGTATGCATGGTCGGATAGCGATTCAATCAATTTAGTGTGTTTAAAGAAATGGCATGAGACGCCAGATACGGTCAGCTTTGAGCTTGGCAGCGTTCCACAAGACTTACATTTCAACTTTAAGCCAGGGCAATTTATTACTCTGGGTTTGGATATGCCGGCGAAAACGGATTACCGTGCCTATTCTGTAGCGTCTTGTCCTGAAGATAACCGCCTGAAGCTGACGGTAAAGCGTGTGGAAGGTGGTTTGGTTTCGAACTTTATTGTTGATGAACTTGATGAAGGTGATGAGGTTTCTGTATTGAAGCCAGCAGGTGCGTTTAACTGTATTGATTGCATGCCAACGGCGACAAAAAAAGTAACGTTAGTGAGCGCGGGTTGCGGTATCACTCCTGTGATGGCGATGGCGAAGTATTGGTTGGCTCAAGGCAGTGATGTTGAAATCGATTTTGTTCACATGGCACGTAATCGACGCGAGACTATCTACTTTGAAGAGCTCAACCAACTCGATGAGACACACGCTCACTTTAACCTTAAGTTGCTTCTGAAAGACAGTGAAGGAACAACTGCTCCCCAAGGTCGTCTAGACAAGAGTTGGTTAGTAACACTCAGCCCAGACATCTTAGACAGAACCGTTTACTTGTGTGGGCCGGTTAGCTTTATGCAAGACATAGAGAACTACCTGAAAGAACTTGAGTTCAACATGGATAACTTCTACCAAGAAAGTTTTACTCCCGCGACTCAAAGTAATAATTCACTAGCCAATGGCAATACTGCTTCAGAAGAACTACAAGCAGAAGCATCTGCAGATTCAAATGGTGCCGTTAAGGTATTTGTTCCTGCATTTGGCGCAGAAGTAGAAGCGGAAGCGGGCACACCATTGGCTGATTCATTAGAAAAAGCAGGCGTTCCAATTATCATCGCTTGTCGTAGTGGGATTTGTGGTTCGTGTAAGTGTAAAGTAACCAAAGGTTCGGTGGAGTCAAGCAGCCAAGAGACTTTGACGCCAGAACAGATTGAGCAAGGTTATGTACTCGCGTGTTCGAGTGCGATTCAGTCAGATGTTGAGATTGAGTTGTAACAGACGTGAAGGGAAGCTTTCCAAGAGTGACGAGGATAAAGTTCTTGTCATAGCGATAAAAGTTAGCTTGCCAGATGTAAAAAGGCCACTTAGATCAGATAGAGAGAGCAGATCTAAGTGGCAACCTTCCTGTTTATACGGGGGAGTAAAACAAGAAGGGTTGCAAAGCCCATTACAGACCTCGCAGATATAATTATTATGTTGTGGAGCTGGTTACCTAAAACTGTTTATAGAATCTAAGGAAGTAATAGAATCTAAGCAATTTACAGGCTCTAAGCAGTTTATACTTCAGGGTAAGTCTTGTAGCGCACACCCATCATCTGTTCCATACAGTGAACAACCTGACAGCTGTAGCCAAACTCGTTGTCATACCAAATGTACAGAACAGCACGGTTGTCTTGTGCGATAGTCGCAACACCGTCAACCACACCAGGGTGGCGAGAGCCAACCAAGTCCGTCGATACAATCTCAGTCGAATCTGTGTAATCAATTTGTGCAGACAGAGAAGAAGACAGCGCCATTTCACGCAGGTACTCGTTCAATTCTTCTTTGTTTGTGCCTTTCTCAAGGTTTAGGTTTGCTACTGCCATTGAAACATTTGGCGTAGGTACGCGAATCGCATTACCTGTTAGCTTACCTTCCATTTCTGGCATCGCTTTTGATACCGCTTTAGCAGCACCAGTCGATGTCAGTACCATGTTCAATGATGCAGCACGACCACGACGATCGCCTGAGTGGAAGTTATCGATTAGGTTTTGGTCATTGGTAAATGAGTGAACCGTTTCAATGTGACCAGACAGTACGCCGAATTTGTCGTGAACCGCTTTCAATACTGGCGTGATTGCGTTTGTCGTACAGCTTGCAGCAGAGATGATCGTGTCTTCTGGTTGAATGACATTCTCGTTCACACCAAATACGACGTTCTTGATGTCGCCTTTGCCTGGCGCAGTCAGTAGTACTTTCTTCGCACCGTTACACGCAACGTGTTGGCTTAGGCCTTCAGCGTCACGCCATACACCTGTGTTATCAACCACAAGTGCATTTTCAATACCGTAAGTCGTGTAATCTACTTCTTCTGGCTTGTTTGCGTAGATAACTTGAATGAAGTTGCCGTTAACGATGATTGCTTTACGTTCTTGGTCAACTACGATGCTGCCGTTGAACTGGCCGTGAACAGAGTCACGACGAAGTAGGCTAGCACGCTTTTCTAGGTCGCCGTCTTTGCCACCACGTACAACGATTGCACGTAAACGAAGTGGGTAACCTGGGCCACTTTTCTCGATCAATAGACGAGTTAGCAGTCGGCCAATACGACCAAAACCGTACAATACAACGTCACGAGGTTCTGTCATTGCATCGCCTTGAAGCGATTCTACAAGTGCAGTTTGTAGAAAATCATCCAATCCGTGAGTGTCTTCGCGATCTTGCCAGAATGCATGGGCAAGGCGACCAACATCAATACGACATGGAGACAAGTCCATAGAGAGAAGGTGTTGAATGATTGGTTGAGTCTGTTCTGCTGTAAGAGGAGAACCAGTGTAACGTTTTGCGATACGGTGAGCTTTGATGATGTCGATAGTTGTCGCGTTAACCAGGGTCTTACCGAAGAGGATAACTTCTACGCCTTTTTGACGGTATAACTGACCTAAAGTTGGAGCGATGGATTCAGCAATAGTTTGACTAGTTTGCCAGTCTAGGAGGTGCTTTTCGGGACTCATCTTTACTCGGGACCTTTCACGTTAAGTTTCTGCATTCATGGCGGTTGTAGGGAAGCCAATCAGCATAGGGGATTTGAGGCATCAGGCTGTGGTCTTTATTGCCACTTAAATGTGCTTGATATGCCTTGTGTGCAACTTGTAATTTTTATGTGGCAGGATTGTAAGGTACGACGGGTTATTCTGCTAGGAAAAATAAATGCAGACAAATTATCTGTAAGTTGGCTTTATATTAGCCATAAATCAAGTTTTTAGTGTCGATAAAGACTATTGACTTTAACAATCTGTAGCACTTATTTTTCGCCAAAAAATACTCAAATCAAAATATTATATGTAATAAAAGTCATAGTGATCATTAAAGATGTGATCGTTAGCTCAAGTTACACGTAAACAGTAAACGACAAATAAGGTGATTAATGCGTTTTCTTGTTCGACCTTTAAATACGTCGAATTCGAGTGCGAAAAGTGCATGACGCAAACGATTGGATCTCACAAATTTCACTTAACTTCGGTGTTTGTTGGTTTATAGAGTCATTACTCCCAACCTTGTGGAGCCGAGAAGCGTGGCCGTTTGCTTATTATGCGAGTGATAATAACTGGATAAAGCTTGCTTCGTTAAACTTCACTTGTTCATACCTCGTTTGTTTACAGCTCTCTCATCTATACTCCTCCTGTTTAAACATCTTGTGTCTAGAGCTCGCGTGTTTAAAGCACACTTGTTTAAAGCATATTTGTTTTAACTCTATCTGTTTAAGTAACAGCCCCCCTTTAAAGCCTAAACATGGAGGTAAGTTGATCATAATTTACCGTTCTGGGCTCAGAGTATCGTTTGTTCATATCCAATTTGATCAATAAGTCCTGTTAATGTCCTATTCTTAACTTGGGCTAGGTAAAATTACTTTCGGGAAGGGAGTCGTTATAAAAATGATAAACATGTCAATTAGATGGCGTCTTATATTTCTTTCCACGGTTTCTGTATTCATCATGTTTGGTTTTACAGTCAATGAAGTGCTCAAGAACGATAAGAAGATGAATCACCTTGAAACAACTCGTATTAAGGTTGAAGCGCTTCAATCTTTTAATACCGTTTCCAGCGATGCTTATCGATGGTTGGTTCTGTCTAATGACTCTCCAGAGAAAGAGCTGCTGCTTTTAAAGCTGCAAGCTGATTTAGCTAGACTCGCTCAGTACGAGAAACAGCTTCAACAGTTCGACAGCAATTGGACTGTTGAACCACAGTTGGTTGAGCTTAAGAGTGTGTTAGCGAAACTTGCTCGCGTAACCTCCAGTATGAACAGCGACGCAACACAGATTACTGACAACAACACGCAACTGACAGAGCAGGCCTTCGATTTGCTAAAAGGCGTGTTAATGGAGCTATCTGAGTATCGCATTAACATCGTGGACGAAAAGATCAGTCAAGCTGACGCGATGTTTATTAATCTTACTCACTACGTGTTTTGGACTCAGCGAGAAGCGTGGTTGAGCTACCGCTTGTATCGTTCTCCAGAGCTGATAGATCAATATTTATTGAGTTATGTTGGTGCTTTAGAAAGGCAGCAGCAGTTATTAGATACGTTTTTCCGTTCTGGAAGCCGTTCGCCTGAAATTGGGAAGCTATTAAGTACGTTTTCTAAAGATGAATTTCAAAACCGTTTTACAGCTCGAATCCTCAAAGGTGACTTCTCGTCGCCTGAAATATATGAACATGTGGAAGGTTTAGAGCGAAAGAAGTTAGCGATTTCAAAGGCAGTGGGTGCTTACACTAAGCAATTACAGTTTGATCTGACCAAAAATATAGCGCTGCAAAAAAGGCAAACCTTGGTTATGACATTGCTTATTCTTGTCGTGTCAGGTGTGTTGTTATGGCTTGGTGTAGCGACATCTATTCGCTTAAATCGAAACCTATCGATTATTTTGAAAGGGGTGTCTGAATGCGCCGATAGCTACGGCAAGCCCAAGGTCATTCATATTCAAGGCAACGATGAACTTGCCGAGTTCACTGAAACTTTGAATCGAGTGATGGAGCGCAACTATCAACATAACAAAGAGTTAGTAGAAGCAAAGGAAGATGCAATTTCGGCTAACAAGGCCAAGAGCGCATTTTTAGCCAATATGTCCCATGAGATACGTACACCACTCAACGGGATTATTGGGATGGCTGAGATCTTATCTCAAAGCCAACTGAGCGCGAATCAACAAGAAGTGTTAGGAGACATCGAATCGTCTTCTCACTCATTACTGGTTCTGCTTAATGACATTCTTGACCTGTCCAAAATCGAGTCGGGCAACTTAATGCTATCGCCACACAATGCTGATCTGAGAGAGGCGGTTTACGACTCAGTCAGTGTGATTTTATCCAAAGCGATAAGTAAGGATATCGAACTCGACATCAATATCGATTCCCAAACCCCACCGCAGCTGTTTTTCGATGAGTACCGTGTAAGGCAGGTGCTGACCAATTTGCTGTCTAACGCCATCAAGTTTACGTCAAAGGGCACGATTACGACGGACATTGCATACACACCTATGTCTTTGGGTAGAGGCAAGCTGGAATGCAGTGTGTCTGATACTGGAATTGGGATTGAGCCAGAGAAGCTAGAGTCCATATTTGAACCTTTCACTCAAGAAGATGGCAGCATTACTCGCCAATTCGGTGGGACAGGGTTAGGCCTTGCGATTTGCCGACAGCTTGTTGATTTGATGGGGGGTTACATTACCGCGCGTTCAGTGAAAGGAGAGGGCTCAACGTTCACTTTTTGTTTGTATGTCGACACTGTCGAAACTCATGTTCAAACCTTCGACAACCTAAGCCGTGCGACTATTATCTCGAATTCTTTTAACTATCTAGATCAACTGGTCAAAGAGTGTGAACGCTTAAATGTTCGACCTAATGTTGTGTCATCCATTTCGGATCTTGATGAAAACCTGAAAGAAAGTGACTTCATACTTTATTGTCATACGCTGCATCACTCCATGGATAAAGATCTTGCGACGCTGAAGGCGTTATACCCTTTGGCTCGCGTTATCGTGTGTCAGCATCATCTCTTTAAAACCAATCTAATCACAGAAACGGTTCACTCAACTCATACATTGCCATTCTTGGGTCGACGATTCTTAAACAGCTTACAATCGCTTGATGTTGGTGAAGAACAAGCGCCGACGGTGGAAGCAAAAGATGAAGAGGTTCGCTCTCTGAATCGACGTATTCTGATTGTTGAAGATAACCTAATGAATCAGAAGATAGCGAGCTTCTTCCTTGAGCAAGCGGGTTATGAATATTTGATTGCCAGTAATGGCCAAGAAGCGGTGGATGTCATCACTCAAGGCGCTCAGTTTGATGCCATCTTAATGGACTGCATGATGCCTGTTATGGATGGTATAACGGCGACCCGTGCGATTCGACAGTGGGAGACTGACCAACAAGCCGCACCATTACCTATCATTGCTTTAACCGCCAGTGTTTTGGAAGAAGACATCAAAGATTGCTTTGAAGCAGGCATGAATGCCTATTTGCCGAAACCTTATAAATCCCACCAACTGTATGACCTGTTCAGTAGCCTTGATATTGTCTAACTGGCTCATTATCAAGGCTAGCACTGTGCGATTTAGCGAACTTCTAACCCAAGGTTGTATTGCGCAAGGCAGCGACCGACATAACTAATCTTTAGTAATGCAGCCACTAAGATCGTGCTGATGTGTGCGACAATTTGAATTGGCAGTGAGAAGTGATCGGCCATCGGATAAGCAACAATAATACTGAGTAGCATAAGCAAGGCGGTGGTTGCTAGACTGAAGTTTGAAACAGAAAGTAGCGTTTGAAAGCGTTGAGTCATCGTCTTCATATTGAATTCCTAATTGCTATTAATAATTATGATACTTGTTATCAATAGCAATTAGCGTTCCAGTTTATTTTAATCATTAAATCAGTTAGTTAAAGTGTCACGATAATCATTTGAGTCATAATGACATCAATAATTATCATGTCCTTATGACTCTATCGAGTAGTTACCACTGTCTGAATCCGCAAGTATCGATGTGGAATCGAACACCAGAATACAACCCCAGCCCAACGTTATTTTTTTGCCCAAATTCAGCATGAATCTTTTTAAGTTTCACGTGTAGATCTTCGCGAGTAATATCATTCGCAGGCACTAAGTCTAAGGCGCAGAATTCCAAGTGTTTACTTCGCAGTGCGCCGCCAGCTTGTTGATTGTAAATATTGGTTCGCTCTCCGGACACAGGGATAACAACGCCAATTTCAGGCTCAATATATTGTTGTATGTACTTAAGGGTATTGATCATGTTTGGCACATGTTTCTTATTGGGAAGGGTGAACAGGGTCGTATTACTCATTGCCCAATCCGTGCCTTGCAACAAGACTAAATGCAGAGGCATGCTCTGAGTGATGCCGTTGTCTTTGAGCTGTTGACCGATCGCTTTGACTTGATCTTGGGCGTGGTTAAGGAGCATCCAACCTCGAAATGCTGATCGGGTCGGAACCTTGTAGCCATGAACATCGACCACGAGATCGTCATAAGTGATTTCGGTTTCTTCGGTATAAAGTTTCTCAAATTTTTCAGGGTAAGGTTGTGTCGTTGATAACGCCAAGGTAATCAGAATACTTGCGTACATAGGTCACTCCGTTGCTTACGTTCACTCGTTATTTAGTTTGATACTGCTGTTGAGTTTCATTCATTTTGCTTAGGTACGCTTAAGTCTAGACGGTTAGGTTTAGATGCTTAGGTCTAGATGCTTAAGTATAGACGCTGGAGTTTAGGTACAAAAAAACCCACTACTAAGAGTGGGTTACTAACATTGTTACAAGTAAATTAGCGAGGTTAGATTACTTCTTACCTTGAGTTTGCTTGTCTTCTTCTGTTAGTTCACGAATGCGGCGGCTGATGTCGCGACGAGCTTTAGAGATCTCTGCACTCTTGATGATGTGATCATCAACGCGGTCTTCGTAGTCAGCTTTCATGTTTTTGATAATGCCTAAGATCTCGTCGTGAGTCATCTCTGGCTTGATGTAATCAAGTAGGTTATCAAGAAGGTCGACACGCTTGCGGTTGTCGCGAACTTTCTTTTCGTTGTCTAAAAGTTCACGCTTAAGTTTGTTCTTACGTCGTGCTTGGTTAACAATTTCAAATACGCTGCTCATAGATTCCTTTTCCTAATCGTCAAATACGTTGTCTGGTTCTGATTAAAGCACATCAGTTAGTGTTGTAACAGTCTTTAGATCAAAGCAAAAGTAAGGTTGTATAATTATTCGGCACTCTCGCTAAAGTGCGATTGTTTTTATCTAACTGTTCAAGTTAGTATCCAGTATAGACACGGCATTGATACGAAATGTGAAATGAATCAACAACAACTGGAAACAGAAGATTTGGGCGACGATGTCACTGAACCTTCGGCAGAGCAAAACAAGCTTCGTGATGCGTATGTACAAGAACGTACTTATTTGGAAGTCGTGGAAATAGAGCTAAATCGTTCTAAGATCATAATGATTGATGAACAAGGCAGAAAGAAACGAGTACCGATTTTGTCTGAGCATTAGCCATTACTGGCTGCATTGTTAAATGTTGAGATGGAATTATCAAAATAATAAAAAGGAAAAACGATGAACACAGTACTTTCCCCAATTGAAGCGAGAATTATCGGTTGCTTGATCGAGAAAGAAGTCACTACCCCGGATCATTACCCGTTAACGTTAAACAGCTTAACGACTGCATGTAACCAAAAGAGTAACCGTGAGCCAGTTCTCTCTCTGTCTGAGTCGGACGTTTTAGATGCGGTTGATGGTTTGATAGCTCGCCGCATGGTGAGTGATGAGAGCAGCTTCAATAGCCGTGTTAATAAGTATCAGCATCGTTTCTGTAATACTGAATTTGGGGATTTGCAATTTACAGAGCAAGAGCGCGCAATCATCTGCTGTATGCTGCTTCGCGGGGCGCAAACTCCTGGCGAACTGCGCACTCGTACTGGTCGTCTTGCTAATTTTAGTGATGTGAAAGAGGTTGAAGCGACACTCGATAAATTAGCCGTAAGAGAAGCGGGTGCTTTAGTCGTGAAGCTACCACGTGAAGCGGGTAAACGTGAATCACGCTACCAGCACTTATTGAGTGGTGAAGTGGATGTTGAAGCGTTTGCGACGGCATCGGTAAGTGCGGTTGCACCCTCTGCGACAAGCGAAAAGTTTGAAGAGCTTGAATCAGAAGTCGCAAGCCTACGTGAAGAAGTGGCAGAGCTTAAGGCTCTGGTTGAATCACTGCTTTAGATGTCTGAGTCTGATAAAAATGCGGATTGGGTCGTGTACTTAATCCGCAATCGTCACAATGCCCTTTATTGTGGCGTGACGAATAATTTAGAGCGTCGATTTGAACAACATCAAACGGGTAAAGGTGCCAAAGCGTTAAAAGGTAAAGGCCCACTTAAGCTAGTTTGGAGTTTTGGTGTTGGATCAAAAAGTGAGGCGTTGAAAACTGAATACGCGATCAAACAACTACCAAAATCTCGCAAAGAAAAATTGGTATCACTCAAACTAATTATTGAGTGGCAACAAGACAGAATTCAATATATCGAAGTCTCATAATTCATAGCTAAAATGTTTGTTATTGATTAAATATTAATAATGTAATGGACTATAATAAATCAATGTAAGCTCATGAATTTTAACGGTAATTACTCTTTTTGTGAATGGGCTTAAATCATCATTGAACTCGTTGTTCTTAATCTCCATTCCAAATTAACATATTGCTCATTTAGAATGTCGTTCTAATTAGTGTTAGACGCTATCATTTATCATCGTTGTCCTACATAATATCTTTCAGCCATACAAAGAGATGGTGTCATGCTAGGTTAAAAAATGAGCCAAAGTAGCTCATATAAAACGAGAAAAATATGAAACGTTTACTGATGTTGTTTGGACTTGCCGTATTTTCTGCGTCCGCTCTCTCCCATGGTACTCATGTCCTCAATGGGTACTGGGAATACCAAGATTATCTTTCCAAGTTTCCAGAGCAAAAAGCACTGACCGATAAAATGGTCGAAGCTGTGCAAAATCACCCTGTGCCATTGAGACGAGCTCAGAATGAGCCTATTACGATCTCAGTGGTGTATCCGGGTCAACAGATCTCCGACTACTGGGTTCGTAACATTCAAGCTTTTGAGAAACGCCTCGATAAGTTGAGAATCAACTATCAAATAAATCAGGTGTTTACCCGGGTTAATGCCGATCTCACGCAAACAAGTATTTCATTGCAAGAAGCGATAGAGAACAAAACGGACTACTTGATTTTTACATTAGACACGACGCGCCACCGCAAGTTTATTGAGCACGTGTTGAGCTCTACTGACACCAAACTCATTCTGCAAAATATCACAACACCAGTGCGTGCTTGGGCTGATAGACAGCCGTTCATGTATGTCGGGTTTGATCATGCGACAGGCAGTTTAAAATTGGCGAATTACTTTAAAGAAGTGAGCAAACCAGACAGCAAATATTCTGTGTTATATCGCTCAGAGGGCTATATCAGTGATGCTCGTGGAGATACCTTTATCCATGATGTGAACACCGATACGAACTTTGATCTTAAGTCTTCATTTTACACGAAATCAGACAAAGAGAGTGGTTACCAAGCGGCTAAAATCAGCATTGCGAACGATAAGGACCTAGACTTTATCTATGCATGTGCAACCGATGTCGCTCTGGGCGCTGCGGAAGCCATTCGTGAATCTGGTCGAGATATCTTAGTTAATGGCTGGGGAGGCGGATCCGCTGAACTGGAAGCCATTGCAAAGGGCGATTTAGATGTCACAGTCATGCGTATGAATGACGATACCGGTATCGCTATGGCAGAGGCGATCAAGTGGGACCTAGCCGGATTGGAAGTTCCTACGGTTTACTCTGGTGAGTTTGAAGTTGTGACCAAAGATGATTCACCAGAACGTATTTCAGAACTTAAGCAGCGAGCATTTAGGTACTCAGGTCAATAATGAAGAAAAGCTACGCCAGTACACCTAGGAACACCTTAGCTAAACTCATTACGCGTATCATTATTTTAGTGATAGGCGTGATGGCACTTGGCGTACTTATTCATAATTATGAAACCAGCAGTAATATCGTAAAGCAAGAGACGAATCGAACGGTCCAGCAAACCTCTAGCTTGATCCAAAATATGTTTGATTACCGTTTGTCGGTGCTGCAAATCCATCAAGACAGTAGCTCACACAGTGAAACACTCAGAGCGTATTTTGATACCCACAATGAAGAGGCTCTGAGTTATTTCTTTTTTGGTGTTGACCAAAGAGAACCGGATCATGCGCCGGATCTTCGCTTTGTTTCTACTCATGACGGTTTGGCCTGGGAAGATGGCAACGGTCAGTTTTATGGATTGGACTCGTCCAACTTAAAACATATCTCTGATGAGGTTTCATTTAGTAGTAACTGGCATTTCATTAAAGTGATAACCGATATTGGTAAGCGTCATTTGTTGGCTCGCCGAACCCCTATTGTGGATAACAAAACAGGTGAGGTTCTTGGCCAGCTCTATATCGCGATCGTACTTGATAACAATTTCTCTCTGGCTGAGTCTATTCAGAAGGGCAGCAACTGCGAAAATATTGTTATCGAAGCGCACGGAACACCGGTTACGTCGACATTCAGTGGCGATGAAAGTTACACAATAACGGACATCCTCAACTACAAAATGTACGAGCAACTGCCTCGTCATTTCGTCACCATCGCGACCATTAAGATCAATGCCGTTGAAACGCCCCTTACCATTCGAGCTGTCCAAAAGAACACTAACTTCATTGCGTTAGAAGAGAACTATGAGCGTGCGATCATTGTTGTGATTGTGGTGATCATATTGATGTCTTTCTTTGCGCGAGCTTGGATTCAAAGAAAGGTGGCGGCTGAACTCGATAAGTTGATGGACTTTACCCGCTCAGCAAGTGACGGCGAAGAGTACAACAAGTTCGATGGCTCCAACATTTTCGAGTTTCATCATATTGGTTGCACCCTTGAGGACACTTTTGAACGTTTATCTGAACAGAACCAAAAGTTCCAAGATCTCTTTAACTTTGCTCATTCACCTATCTTGGTTTGGTCAGATAAAGGTGACTTAATTCAGATGAACCCTGCTGCTCGTATGGCGTTATTTGACGCCGATGATAACTACGGAGCAGTGGCTCAAGAGTTTGAGCATCGCATGCTACCGAATATTCATATGGTGGTTCAAGGTTCAAAGCTGACGGGCATTAACGTTCCCATTGGTGAAAAGGTGTTTCGCTGGAACATGTCTGCTATTCGTGTGGAACATGGCATTACCGGTGTCGTGGTACAAGGCCAAGACATTACTAAGCTCATTGAAGCCGAGAGGCAGGCTGATCGAGCAAGAGAAGAAGCTGAGCACCTTGCGAATGTGCGGGCAGATTTCCTCGCAAAGATGAGCCATGAGATTCGTACACCGCTTAACGGTATTCTTGGTGTTTCTCAGTTGCTAAAGCGCTCTATACACAGTGAAGATAACCGTGAACAGGTGGATGTACTTTGTAATAGTGCGGAACATTTGCTGGCGGTACTTAACGATATCTTGGACTTCTCAAAGATAGAGCAGGGGCAGTTCAATATTCAAAAGAAAGACTTCCGCTTAGGGGAACTGGTTAATACATTAGACAGTATCTATCGTCCGCTTTGTGGCGATAAATCGATCGCATTTACTATTGTGAATCACTTGGCTGATGACATTGAAATAAACACCGACCAAGTGCGCTTGAATCAAATCATGTTTAACTTGGTGAGTAACGCTCTTAAATTCACTCACCAAGGCGGTATTTCCGTTAGTTTTGAACTCGAAAGTATCTTTAACTCAGACCATGCGAGTTTGATCGTTCGAGTGAAAGATACCGGTATTGGTATTGATGAAAGCAAGATTGACGCTGTATTTGAACCCTTTGTTCAAGCAGAAGAAACCACGACTCGTGAATATGGTGGGACAGGGTTGGGCCTAACGATTGTAAAAAATCTGGTCGATATGCTAGAAGGGGACATTCAAGTCCGCAGTGAGATAAACCAAGGTTCGGAGTTCATTATAGAAATTCCAGTGGAAGTGCACTCTAAGCCGCTATTGGACATGAAGCAACAAGCCGATATCGAACCAGAGGCGTTGTTTAGTCGATCTTTGAACGTATTGCTGGTGGAAGACAATCACACCAACGCCTTTATTGCGCAGGCTTTCTGTAAAAAATATGGCATGGTAGTTACTTGGGCAAAAGATGGCTTAGAAGCGCTAGAAATGGCTAAGGCGACAACCTATGATCTTATTTTGATGGATAACCAACTTCCCAATCTTGGTGGCGTTGAAACTACTCAGCAACTTAGGAACGATATTGGCGTTACAGCCCCGATTTATGCGTGTACCGCGGATGCTCAAGCGTCGACAAGAGACAGCTTTATGGCTGCTGGGGCTAATTACGTGATTGTAAAACCCATTAAAGAAGAGTCGCTACACCAAGCATTTGTTCATTTTAAAAACGCACATTGGGATGTAACGAACTACTGATCTAAACCTTTGAAAGTGCGATAAAACAAGTGTTGTGAATAAACTTTACTTGAACACGCATTTATACAAAGCCGGCAACAAAGGCTTGCTCCAACAGCAGCGTTTTTAACTCGTCACTCATATCTAGGTGTTCAGGGAACTGAATGCCTAATAGCCAACCTTGGCCTTGTCTTTTTTTGCTCACTACGTTGTAGACCTGTTCGCTATCTAAGTACTCACTTAAGACAGAGTTTACTTGTATCTTCCAACCGACATCGATATCGGATTGCTGGGTAATATAGACGCCACAGCCTGAGACTGAAAAATCGACCAGAGTGGCATCTAATGACAAAGTATCAAAGGTTACTTCACAGCTGAGCCGTACCTTATATCTTTCGTGTTCACGGATAGGCTTGGTCGCAAAGCTTGAAGGCGGACGAAGAAAAATAAGGTGTGCTGGCGAGGTGATATGAGCCAGTACGTTGGTTTTAAACGCGACAATGTGTCCAAGTTCGGTGTCGGTGATGGCACGAACAATAATATCCACGTTGATGAGTTTTCTGAGCGTCAGTGCTTCTGTCGCTTTTTGTGACAGCTCAAGGACAAGGTATTGTTCTTCTTTGTGTCCGATATAGAGTGTAGTGATCTGGATCGAGTCGTCTGGGCCAAATTCTAATACACCTGCTGTTTTTGTACCGGGTTTGAGGTATCTAAACAGTTCTAAGTTTTTATCTTTATGCATATTCGTTACTGAACAATGTTAATCGTCTGATAAAATAATATAACGTCCTGATAAAACTATGTCATTAGTTTCATTGAGGTAATTTGCAGTATTCGTTCAAAAAGTGAATCGCTGTCCCAAGTAAACAACGGCTTACTCTTGTCGTAAAACAAGATACACTGCTGACAGATATATACTTGATGGAGAAATAGTAAATGGAACTGGAAACCTTATTAAATACTCTGGCTGAAACCCCAGAAAGCGTGCAATTTGAAAATACAATGCAAGTGATCGAAGCTCACTATGTTTTTGCGGAGAGTGAATTTCGCAATGGTGAAGTGGTGAATACCGCAGGGCAGAATAATGGTTCGTGTAAGATTTTTGCTTTTGGTTTAGAGCAAGGTTTATCTGCGGAGCAAACACTTGCTTGTTTTGGTCAATTTTATCGTAACGACGTGCTAGGTTTTCCAGAGAACACGGACCATCAAAATATTCGTAACTTCATGGTTCATGGTTGGAACGGTATACAGTTTTCTCAGCCTGCGCTGGTTGCAAAAACGAAGTAGGCACTAACCAAATAAATCTCAGTATTTTGAAGCGAGAAGCAATCTCTCGCTTTTTTGTCTATGTTGAACCGGTACGTAACCTGCAGAATAGGTTCTAAACTACTGTACAGGTAACCTACTGAATAGGCAGTTCAGACAAGCATTTACGGCACAGACATACTCCAGCTTTTGGAATATCGCTAGTATCACGCTTTTCTAGTTCAAAACACCAACACGTCTCTTTGCCCGCACTGATATCGCATTGAGCTGGCTCATTACATTGCGGACATTGGTGAGTCGAACTAACACCAGTAAGATTATCCATAACCGACGTTTGCTCTTCTTCAGATAAGCCTTTCCAGCCTATAATTTCATCCATTGTTCGAAAGCAGCCACTGCACATTCCGCCATTATTTTTACAAGCCGCTCGGCAAGGTGTTTTCATTTATCTAACCTGTGATTCATTTGGGCTGAAATGTAGCATATTTGTTTGCCTATTAAGAGCCGTTAGGCTAAGAAATTACTCAGTTAAATTTAGAAATGACCTCGTAATTTTTAGGCTTTTCATGTAGCATCTCGCCCCTTTTGTTGAGTGGGGGATATTATGTTTATTGGATTTGATTATGGAACAGCGAACTGTTCTGTCGCGGCAATGGTTGATGGAAAACCAAGCCTGTTACCGCTAGAAGGTAACAACCACTATATTCCCTCAACCGTGTTTGCGCCTACTCGTGAAAGTGTTTCTGAGCATCTATTTCGCCATTTGAATATCAAACCGAGTGATGCGGTTGGTGAGCAAGTGTTACGACGTGCTATTGCTTTGAATCGAGAAGAGAGTATTGATTTGGTGCCAGAAGATATGGCGTTTGGTCAGGCGGCGTTGGATCTTTACTTAGAAGACCCTCGCGATGTTTATTACGTAAAATCCCCTAAGTCTTTTCTTGGCGCAAGTGGGTTGCATGATGTTCAGGTGAGTTTCTTCGAAGATTTAGTGTGCGCCATGATGGCAAATATTAAACACCAAGCAGAACTCACGACTCAAGAGCAGATCAAACAAGCTGTTATCGGTCGACCAATTAACTTCCACGGTCGAGGTGGTGAAGAAGCAAACCGACAAGCTGAAGACATACTCTCACGCGCAGCTAAGCGTGCAGGCTTCCTTGATATCGCTTTTCAATTTGAACCAGTAGCCGCAGGCCTTGATTACGAAAGTACCCTGACTGAAAACCAAACGGTATTGGTTGTGGATATTGGCGGTGGTACCACCGATTGCTCATTGTTAGAAATGGGGCCAACTTGGTCGGGTAAAGCGGACCGAACCCAGAGCTTGTTAGCTCACAGCGGGCAAAGGGTAGGGGGTAATGACCTTGATATCTACCTTGCCTTCAAGCAGCTGATGTCACCTTTCGGTATGGGCAGCAAAGGCATTTCGGGTATCGATATGCCGCTGACTCAATTCTGGAATCCAATTGCAATCAATAATGTCGAAGCTCAAAAGAACTTCTATTCTCGCGAAAACCTAGCGGCCTTGAAGTTACTTCGTAAAGAAGCTTCAGACCCTCAAAAGCTAGAGCGTTTGATGAGGGTTTATCATGACACTCTAGGCTATAGCATTGTACGCAGAGCTGAAGAAGCCAAGATTGCACTAGCAGAATCTTCTCAATATCGTGCTGCGGTGAATGTTGCTTCTGAATTGGTCGAAGTGGACATTTCCGTTGAGCAGATGGTGGAAGCTATTGAATCGCCAAAGTCTAAGATGATTGAGTTGGTTAAAGAAGCCATGCAACAAGGCCAGAAAAAGCCAGACGTAATTTACATGACGGGTGGTTCAGCTCGTTCACCTATACTTCGTGAAGCCGTACAACAAGCATTGCCGAACGTACCGATCGTGAGCGGTAACTACTTCGGTTCAGTAACCTCAGGTTTAGCTCGTTGGGCTGAGGTTTGCTTCAAATAAGAGTCCAGTGATGAGTTATTAAGGGCAACCAGTCGCTGATTGGTTGCCCTTTTTTTGTGTTTTCTCTAGTGAAATTTTAATTGAGCAATTTTTTCTAGCTTAAATCGAGAATTGTTTCACAAAGCTAAATATTTCAACTCACTTCATCATGTTACAAAATGTTTCAGTGTCGAGGGTGTATCTCTCGATGGTCTGATGAGTGATTTCTCGATTTGATTTTTAATGCTTATTTGTCGACTATAAAATCAAAAATAGCCGAAGCTTTTGTCTAAAAAGATAAAAAATATTACCAGTAATTATCTGCTTATCTTGTTGTTTTAAAATTATTTTTTGCTTCTTATAGTGCGATTTTTTTTATTTTATATATTTTAATGCAACTTTTTTGTCATTCGTATATTAGTGTTTGCCTACTTGTTAAATGCAGGTAACAACTTCTCCGTAAGCACGAGGTTGTTAGTGAATAACTCACCCAGTTACATAATGGATATGACAATGAATAAGAAACTTTTAGCGCTAGCAATTTCTGGTGCAGTATTTGGTACACAGGCAGTTGCTGTAGAACTTTACAACGAAGACGGCACAACATTCTCAGTTGGCGGCCACGTTTCTGTTGCAGTTGGTGACGTAAACAGCGATGACCGTCAAAACAGCGATGACATCGGTGTAGAATCTGTTTCTCCACGTATCAACTTCGGTGCAACTCATGAACTTGGTAACGGCTTTACTGCTGATGCTAAAGGTGAATGGGCGCTAAACATGCTAGACGGTGGTGATCAGTCATTCACAACTCGTCTTGGTTACGTTGGTGTTTCTCACGACGATTACGGTCGTGCTGCAGTAGGTACTCAATGGGCACCTTACTACAACGTTGCTGGCGTAGCAGATATGCCAATCGCATTCGCGAATGACTTCATCTACGAAGATCACGGTAACCTAGGTACTGGTCGTGGTGAAGAGATGGTGAGCTACGCTAACGCTATGGATTTTGGTAACGCTGGCTCTCTAGCAATTGGCGTTGCATGGCAAGGTCGCAAGGTTTCTGACGAAGAATACAACAAAGTTGCTTCAGAGAATAAGTACGGTAACCGCGGTCAAATCGCTTTGAACTACGATATCGCTAACTTCTCTGTGAACTACGCTTACAATACTGGTGACGTTACTTTCGGTACTGGTGCTAATGTTGGTACTGATTCAAAGACTGCTGATTCTAATGTACTAAGTGCAACTTACGGTTCATACGGTTCTGAAGGTCTTTACGTTGCAGCTGTATACGCAGCGAACAACTACATGAATAATGGTAAGTTTGGCGTTATTTCAGAGTCTACAGGTTACGAATTTTTAGCATCTTACGCACTAGCTAACAGCCTTAACCTAAGCGTTAACTACGAAGCTGTAGAAGATGACAAGATGAGCGAAACAGTATTTGCTACAACTGCTCTACAAGCTGAATACAACTTCACATCTCAGTTCGTAGGCTTTGCTGGCTACCAGTTCGACCTACAAGGTTCTGGCGTGTACAAAGAAAAAGCTGATGACCAGTGGCTACTTGGTGCTCGTTACTACCTATAAGTCGAAGACTTATTTAGCATAGTGTTTACTCCTTAAATTTACCTTTTCGGATACTGTCCTAGACACCATGCTAAGCCCTCTCAAGCCTTTTGGTTTGAGAGGGCTTCTTTCGTTTTAATGCTCTTCAAATTTAACTGCCTACTTTAGTTTCATTTTCTCTAATTTATGTAAGCCGATGACTCTATTTCTGGAGGGTAGGTCGAGATATACACCGATATTTACCTAAAAGTATTCAAATCAATGAATTGAGCTCAAGATCAGAATTTAGAGATCGGTAATCATCTTGTCGAAGACTCTCATTTTATGATGCGCTAAACTCTGCTCTCTAAAAATAGTTCAGGGATAAACTATGAGCAGCGTTGTAGATCAGAAACAATTGATGAATTCGAAACGAACAGCAACCCCAACAAAAGTACTGTGTGTTGGGCGTAACTATGTCGATCACATTGAAGAACTTAACAATGCGATCCCTGACTCTATGGTGGTTTTCAATAAGCCAAGCACCAGCGTTACTTCCTCTCTGTCTTCTTTTCATCAAGAAGCGCTGCACTACGAAGCAGAAATCTGTTTTATTGTTGAAAAAGGTGAATACTCTGCTGTGGGATTCGGTTTAGATCTTACTAAGCGTGAGTTGCAAAGCAGTTTAAAAGCCAAAGGTTTACCTTGGGAGCGTGCCAAAGCCTTTGATGGTTCCGCTGTCTTTAGTCGCTTTGTTCCCGTTGATAATTTTGATCTCTCTGACTTAAACCTAGAACTATTTATTAACTGTGTCCGCGTTCAAAAGGGTCACGTTGAGCAGATGCTGTATTCTCCACAAACTATCCTAGAAGAGCTCTCTTCTTACACGACTTTGCTTGATGGCGATGTCGTAATGACAGGTACCCCAAAAGGTGTTGGTGAGGTCCATCGAGGTGATATCTTCCTTGGCCGCCTAAAGTGTGGTGAAACGACATTGATTGAGATCGAGTGGGTAGCAAGTTAAGTAGTCTTTTCTATTTGGTTAATAAATTCACTTTATTGTTCGTTGATGGTATTTAATTCGAATATTTTACCATCCTACAACCAATTGCATCTGGAAGGGTGTTGGTAATTGATATAAAATCCGCCTCCGTTTTTATCAATACTGAAACCCATGATCGATTTAACCATCCTACCTGTTTACCTGACTGCCGTTGTTGCACTTCTCCTTTTACCTGGCCCTGATATGTTACTCATCGCGAGCTCAAGTATGAGCTATGGCCGCAAGGTTGGTGTGTTTGCAAGTTTGGGTAACGCGACTTCTGGAATTATCCTGACAGTATTAGCAGCAATGGGTGTTTCAGCATTGATTGCGATGAGTCCAGTGGCTTTAAAAGCCCTTCATTTGTTAGGCGGTACCTACTTATTAAAAATGGGGTGGGATTGTCTTCGAACAGAGCAGGGCAATGCGCCTGAGTTAAGCGACAACTTTGCTGCAAAAGCCTACTATCAACGAGCATTGATTAGTAACCTGCTTAACCCTAAAGCGTTGGTTTTCTTTGTGATGTTCTTACCACAGTTTGTGTCGACGAATATTGAAGCGACTTCTGGTGAGCAGATGCTTGTTCTGGGCTTATTGCTGAATGTTCTCGGTTTAACGTTCAACTTTTTGCTGGTGGCTTTAGTGGGTACGATTGGTAAGTCTCTGGTAGAAAATGCTAAGTTTCGTACCTATCAACAGAAAGTGATGGGCGGAGTCTTCATCGTGTTGGCTATCTGGATGTTGTCTTCTTTCTTTACTTCGTAGACGAATCAAATCAGATATCTTCTCGCGGCTAGCCGCTGAGACAAAAATGGACGCTTCGAGCGTCCATTTTTTATATTTAACCGTTACATGCTGAACATGTTAACTGCTATGAGTTCAACTCTTGTTGATGCTGTTCAATCAGTTTACTCATGTCTTCTTCACCGCGTAGGCGAGTGTCTTCGTATGTTTCTGTTCCTTCGAACTTTGTTACCGTCTCATAATAGACTTTCACTTTTGGTTCTGTGCCTGAAGGTCGGACGATAATGCGTGTGCCATCTTCTAGGTGATAGATGAGAACATCACTTGAAGGCAGGTTAATCGCTTCAGTATTGCCACCAATGACGAAGCGTAAAGAAGACTGCAGATCTTCAATCACCGAGATAGCAACACCGTTTATTGCTTTAGGTTGTGCCGCTCTGAGTTTAGAACCAATCGACGGTGAATCCGGGTCAAGAGCAATGCTTCGCTGCGCGTTGGTATGAACACCATGTTCAAATGAAATCTGAGCGAGAAGATCCCAAACCGTTCGACCTTGAGATTTCAACTCTTCAACCAATTGAGCAAACACGACGATAGCAGACAGCCCATCTTTATCTCGTACTTGGGTACCAATTGTGTAGCCTAACGCTTCTTCATAGGCGAACAAGAACTCATTCTGCTCATCCTCCAACTGCATCCCAATATTCGCCAACCATTTAAAGCCCGTTAGCGTTTGGAAGTAAGTCGCACCGTGGGATTGAGCCACTTTTTCAAGCAGAGTTGAAGAGACGATGCTGTTACCAACTAGCTGATTTTTGGTATGCGGCTTTGAGAGTAAATAATGCGCGAATAGCACACCGACTTGATCGCCCGTTAGCATTTTATAGGAAGCATCGTCAGTTCTAGCTGTATCGTCGGTTCTAACCGCAACGGCAAATCGGTCTGCATCTGGATCATTGGCGCAAGCAATGTCGGCATCAACACTTTTTGCTAAGTTAACCACGAGATCCATTGCCCCTTTTTCTTCTGGATTCGGGAAGTTCACGGTTGGGAAGTTGCCATCAGGCTCTCTTTGTTCGGCCACACTGAAGACTTTGTGAAATCCAGCATCGTGAAGAAGATCTTCCGCCATTTTTGCACCCACCCCATGCATTGCTGTGTAGGTGATGGTGGTATTCGCCGATTCAAGAGCGTTATTCACGTACGGACTTTGATTAATAGCAGCACGGTACGTTTGATAATAACCCTCAGTTAACCACACTAGTTTACCTTGTGTTTCGGCATCACTTAGGCTCATTAAAGGGATCGGCTTGGTCGATGCGATATCGATTTCGCCGGCAATACCTGCATCGTGAGGGGGAATGATTTGAGCGCCATTCTCCCAGTATACTTTGAACCCATTGTATTCCGGCGGGTTGTGGCTCGCCGTAACAACAACAGCGGCAGCCGCGTTGAAATGCTCAATACCAAAAGCAACGATAGGTGTTGCAGCGACATCGGAGGTTAGGTACACCTTAATGCCCAAAGCGGTGAGCACAGAAGCCGTATCAATTGCGAATTGCTTTGAATCTAAACGCCCGTCATAACCCACAACGACGCCACGAATCGAGGCATTGGCGACATGTTCAATCAAGTAATGGCCAAGGCCCGTTGCCGTTTCTTGTATCACCAAGCGATTCATTCTATTTGGACCGCATCCTACTTTGCCTCTTAACCCTGCGGTTCCGAATTCTAATCGTTGAATAAAGCGGTCTTCTAGTTCGTCGTGCATTCCCTCATCAATGAGGTGTTGAAGCTCTTCACGAGTTCTTGGGTCTGGGTCTCTCGCTAACCAGTTCATTGCATCTTGCATAATCACTAAACCTTTTAATGTCGGTATGACTTACTGTTGATCTAATTTAAGTGATATTGATTATCATTTCCATGAAAGCAATCGTAAAACTCAATATAAAATAATTTATAACGGCGAGGGCACGTGGATTAAGCCACTCTCAATAATTGACTGTTTAATAAGTAAACTTACCTTGAACAATTGGATATCACTAACTAGCCTTTTACATAAATATAACAAAATTTAACAAATTCGCCGTTTTTGAATCTTTCATGGAAACTTCCAACGCTTATGAGCCGTATTAGATCTTAGGTTGATATGAGGTCAGCAGCCCGTTTACAGGCTAGTTCCATGTGAGTTGTAGATTGAGATTCAGCCTTTCATTTGCAGCTGGGATAACAATGAATGTTGTTCAGCTCGCAACGAAACACAGCTCGCAACGACATTTAGGTCGCAAGTATCCAATTAGGAAGGATAAGGAGAGATCTTTTGAAAAGATTACTGGTTAGGCTAGGGTGGCTTTTGAAAAGTTTTGTTGTGGTTTTGGTATCGCCTTTGGTGCATGCCAGCACTGAATACAACATGACTCAAGGTGTCACTGAGATCAGCGGTAAGGTACACGAACTTCATATGCTGATCTTCTACATCTGCTGTGCGATTGCTTTTGTTGTTTTTGGTGTGATGTTTTATTCAATTTTGAGACACCGAAAGTCGAAGGGGGCGGTTGCTGCTCATTTTCACGAAAGTACGAAAGTCGAAATCCTTTGGACCATCATTCCTATTATTATCCTCATCGCTATGGCCATACCTGCGACCAAGACTTTGATTGCGATGGAAGACACCTCTCAATCAGAACTCACTATCAAAATTACAGGCTCGCAATGGAAGTGGCACTACAGCTACTTTGGCGAAGATGTTGAGTTTTTCAGCCTTTTAGCGACCAGCGATAAAGAGATTGAAGGCATTGAAGTGAAAGGCGCGCATTACCTGCTAGAGGTTGATAAGCCGCTTGTACTGCCTATCAATCGTAAAGTCCGCTTTTTGATGACTTCCGATGATGTTATTCATTCATGGTGGGTGCCAGCATTTGCCGTTAAGAAAGATACCATTCCGGGCTTTATCAATGAAGCTTGGACAAAGATAGATGAGCCCGGTGTTTATCGAGGCCAGTGTGCTGAGTTATGTGGTCGTGCTCATGGCTTCATGCCGATAGTGGTACAGGCTATGGAGGAAAACGAGTTTGATACATGGTTAGCGGACCAGAAAGAATTGGCGATAACCGCACAACAAGCCGCGCAAGATGCATTAGATGCGTCACTTTCTTTGGCAGAGCTCAATACTATTGGCGAAGAGGTATATAAAACTCGTTGTGCAGTTTGTCACCAAGTGAATGGCGAAGGTATCCCTGGAGCATTTCCTGCCATCAAAGGAAGCCCTATTGCGCTTGGCGATGTGGGTGTTCATATCGACACCATTGTTTATGGTCGTGGGGGAACGGCGATGCAGGCGTTTGATAATCAGTTAACCGAGAAAGAGATCGCAGCGGTAGTGACCTACCAGCGAAACGCTTGGGGTAATGATACCGGCGATATTGTTCAGGCTTCAGATGTGAACGCTTATAAAGCCAAGCAAGAAGGCGGAGGCCAAGCAGCTGACGAACAAGGTTCAACGGACGAAACGCAAGGCTCAACGGATCAAGCACAAAACGATGCTAAGGAGCAGTTATGAGTTCACCAATCAATAAGCCGGTGAAATCGGCTCCTGCAGAAGACCAAGTTCTGAGCCATTCTGCGGAAGGTACGCTGGGCAATGATGATTTGCCTGTTGACGATCACGACTTACATGCAGCACCTAAAGGCTGGGCTCGTTGGCTTTACTCAACCAATCATAAAGACATCGGTACACTTTATCTGTGGTTCAGCTTTGCGATGTTCTTAACGGGTGGTGCCATGGCTATGGTGATCCGTGCTGAGCTATTCCAACCCGGGTTGCAACTTGTTGAGCCAGATTTTTTTAATCAGATGACCACTGTCCACGGCTTGATCATGGTATTCGGTGCCGTGATGCCAGCATTTACGGGCTTGGCTAACTGGATGATCCCGATGATGATCGGTGCTCCAGATATGGCGTTACCGAGAATGAACAACCTCAGCTTCTGGATTCTGCCTTTTGCTTTTCTAATCTTGATCGGATCTTTGTTTACTGAGGGAGGCGGCCCAAGTTTTGGTTGGACCTTCTACGCGCCACTTTCGACAACTTATGGCCCAGACAGTACCGCGCTATTCGTATTCTCAGTTCATATTATGGGGATCAGCTCGATCATGGGGGCGATTAACGTGATCGTAACCATTGTTAATATGCGCGCGCCGGGCATGACTTGGTTCAAGCTACCGATGTTCGTATGGACTTGGTTAATTACCGCTTTCTTGCTGATAGCAGTGATGCCCGTGCTCGCGGGGGCGGTGACCATGGTGCTGACCGACAAATATTTTGGGACTAGCTTCTTTGATGCCGCAGGTGGTGGGGACCCGGTGATGTTCCAGCACATATTCTGGTTCTTTGGGCACCCCGAAGTGTACATCATGATCTTGCCGTCTTTTGGTATTGTCTCAGCCATTATCCCTGCATTCAGTGGTAAGCGCCTGTTTGGTTATCACTCTATGGTTTATGCGACCTGTAGTATCGCATTGCTGTCATTCTTGGTTTGGGCGCACCACATGTTCACCACGGGTATGCCAGTATTTGCAGAATTGTTCTTCATGTATTGCACCATGCTGATCGCTGTGCCGACCGGTGTGAAAGTCTTCAACTGGGTGGCAACCATGTGGCGGGGTGCTTTGACCTTTGAGACGCCAATGCTGTTTGCGATTGCCTTCATTGTTCTGTTTACGATTGGTGGTTTATCTGGATTGATGCTCGCTATCGTGCCAGCTGATTTCCAATACCACGATACCTACTTTGTTGTGGCTCATTTCCACTATGTTCTGGTGACAGGTGCTGTGTTCTCAATTATGGCCGCCGCCTATTACTGGCTGCCGAAATGGACTGGGCATATGTACGACCACAAGCTCAGTCTGTGGCATTTCTGGACGTCGGTAATTTCAGTCAATGTACTGTTCTTCCCGATGCACTTTTTAGGACTAGCGGGCATGCCGCGTCGTATTCCTGATTACGCGATTCAGTTCGCCGACGTTAACCAAGTGGTGTCGATTGGTGGTTTTGCCTTTGGGTTGTCTCAGCTGATTTTCTTATGGCTAGCGATTAAGTGCGTAAGAGGCGGAGAGCCTGCACCAAGCAAGCCTTGGGACAGAGCTGAAGGACTTGAGTGGACAGTACCAAGCCCTGCGCCTCACCACACCTTTACTCATCCACCTAAAGTGGATTAGAGGGATGAGCTATGAGTGATAAGCAAAGCGATCCCAATCAAGATAAAAAGCAACCAAAGCGCCTGTCTAATAAGCGATCGACTAAAAAGCTGACGGGCTACTTGGTGTTGAGTGTAGTTGCGATGTTTGGCTTCGGTTTCGCTTTGGTGCCGCTCTACGATGTGATGTGTGAGGCTTTAGGGATCAATGGTAAAACCAATACCGTTTCCGCAGTTCAACCTCAGGGAATGCAGCCTGACTACTCTCGTACGGTTCGAGTTGAATTCATGTCCCACATCAAGCCAGATATGCCATGGCAGTTTGCGCCTGAGGTTCGAGTGTTAGAGGTTCATCCTGGTGAGGTGGTTCAAACTAACTACATTGCCAAAAACCTCTCTGGAGCCTCATTGGTTGGCCAAGCCGTACCATCGGTTTCTCCAGGTATGGGGGCAACTTACTTCAATAAGATGGAATGCTTTTGTTTTAATCAGCAGCCATTGGACGGGTACAAGACCGCTGAAATGGGGTTGATATTTTACATCGAGCCCGATATTCCAGAATCGATACATACGCTTACGCTCTCTTATGCGCTGTTTAACATTACGAGTCAGGTGAGTGGAGAGGCAAGTAAGCCTGAAGTGAGCACATCAACATTGAACACACTACAATCGGGCTCACCAAAAGCGAGCACACTCGCAAGTAACTAGGGATTTACAGAACCAGTATAAACATAAGGAGTTGAGCGATGAGTTCTAAAAAGGAAGTTTATTTCGTTCCACATCAAAGCCACTGGCCATTGGTGGGTGCCGTAGCACTGTTTTTGGTCGCGGTTGGTGCTGGCTTGACGGTGCAAAATATGGGCACCGACGCAGCCGGTGGTGTATTTGGCAAAGCGGTGTTGTTAGTCGGGTTTGCTGTGCTGCTTTACATGCTCGCAGGTTGGTTAAGCAATGTGATCACAGAATCATTAAGTGGTCTCTATTCTGAGCAGATATCTCGTTCTTTTAGACAAGGAATGAGTTGGTTTATTTTCTCCGAAATTATGTTCTTCGGCGCTTTCTTTGGCGCGCTTTTCTATGCTCGTATGATTTCTGTGCCTTGGATTGGTGGTGCGGGTAATAATGAAATGACCCATGAAGTATTGTGGCCGATGTTCCAATCGATATGGCCATTAACGACTACCCCTGATGGCGTAACGACACAAGCCATGCCTTGGCAAGGTATCCCGCTTAAGAACACCATTATCCTGCTGCTTTCCTCTGTGACGCTGCACATGGCACATATCAGTCTTGAACAAAACAAGCGTATGGCTTTGATCGTGTGGCTAGAGATAACCATTGTTCTGGCTGGCTTCTTCCTGTTCTTCCAAGTTGAAGAGTACCTTCATGCTTATCAAGAGATGGGACTGACACTTCAATCCGGTATCTATGGCAATACCTTCTTCTTATTGACCGGATTCCATGGTTTGCATGTCTGTTTGGGAACGATTTTTTTGATTGTGTTACTGGCAAGAGTTGCGAAAGACCATTTCACTCCGAAAGACCACTTTGCGTTCCAAGCGGGCAGTTGGTATTGGCACTTTGTTGATGTGGTTTGGTTAGGGCTGTTTGTGTTTGTTTATGTGCTTTAGCGGTTGAGCCTATAGGGGATTAATAAGGGCGAGGGTTGGGAGTTATCACTCCTGATCCTAAAGCCAGTAACAACAGTAGCACGACAACGGCTGACCACATGACTCGACGACCCAAGAAGTGACTCAGTCTTTTGCCATTGTGTTTACCTGAGGCGATTTGGATTAGACCTTTCATCAAATTGAAAGCGATAAAAAACAGCAAAGCGACCAATACAATTTTAAACAACAACACAAAGGTAGATGACGCCATAGTGATAACTCCAAACCGATTGATTGATGATGAACACAAGTTCCGCAGTAAAGGTTTTTGGATAGCGGTTGTTTTAACTGTGGTTTCAGTCGGCATTTTAATCAAGTTGGGTTTGTGGCAGTTAGATCGAGGTAACGAGAAATTACGCTATGAACAGCAACTATCAGAAAGAGCGCAGCAATCGTCTAGGTCATTGGATGCGGTTATCTCTGAATGGAAGGGCTCGCGTACACAAGCGCAAGGCTCATCTAAACTGCCGTCTTTAAATGGTTTGAGAGTTGACGTGGAGCTGGAAACACCCAGTGGTTTAGTGGTTTTGTTAGACAACCAGATTAACCAAGGAACGGTAGGCTATGTGATTTACATGTTGGGTGAGGTTCGCTTTAAAGATGAAAACAATTCCTTAGTGGCTGAAAAGCAGTTATTGATCGATCTGGGGTTCGTTGCGGCAAGTAATGACAGAAGAGAGCTTCCACAACTAGGAAACACAACACTACCAACCAATATGTCAGGGCGTTTGTACACTCGTTCAGTGAATCCTCTAAGTCATGAGTTGGGTTTAGAAAACACAACGCCTAAAAGAATTCAAAACATCAACATAACAGCGTTATCAGAGTACACAGGACAAGCCGTTTTACCCTTTGTCTTCCAACCGCAAGGCTTAGAATCGTGGCCTTATGAGTTGTTATGGCGACCGACGGCAATGAAATCTGAGAAGCACTTCGGTTACTCATTTCAATGGTTTGTAATGGCAGCGGTACTTTTGTTTTTGATGTTGTTAATTGGCTATCGGTACCTAAAAGCGACACCTATCACGGAGAACAACGATGGATAAGTCTCAAGCACAAGTGAACAGGGAAAGTACCGAGGCAAACATGGCTGAGCTCAGAAGCAGTCGTACTAAAGGACGCTTGGTATTAATCGGACTCGTTTTAATTTTCGCTTTGCCAGCCATTATCGCCAAAACAGTGTTGGATCAGAATTGGTATACATCAGGTGTCACTAACTCAGGCGAATTGGTAGAACCAAGAGTCACGCTAGCGGATTTCGGCGTAACGGTACCCATGGCAGGAGAGGGTTGGGTTGTGGGTTATATCGCTCCCACAGAGTGTGAAAGCTTATGCGAACAACAACTCCATTATTTGAATCAAAGTTACTTGGCGCTAGGGAAAAACAAAGAGCGAGTGACCGCCGTTGTTTTCGTCTCAGAAGGTAACTCGTTGTCGGGTTCGCTCAACAAGCCTGATTTATCTTTGTTAGCAGGTGGTGATCAATTAAGTACTGAGTTTGCACCCGCTTCCATTGTCATAATTGACCCACTCGGGCAATTGGTTATGGAATACAAAAGTGTTTCTGATCCTTCGCAGCTAGTCAGCCAATCTAAAGGCATGATTCATGATCTAAGAAAGCTGCTTAAGCTGTCACGAGTTGGGTAGTTAATCAGCTTAAGTTGATAAGCTTGAGTTGATGAGCTTTAGCAGATTGCGTTAATGCTGAGTGTTGTTAGCGAAAAGGGAATAAGTATAGGGAGATAAACGATGCAGAATAAAGCCCCTGATTTAATCATGCACATGATGAGATTAACTATCTTGTTAACCCTTACCGTGATTGTGCTCGGCGCTTATACCCGTTTGTCTGATGCTGGCCTCGGCTGTCCTGACTGGCCTGGGTGCTATGGAAAGATCACCGTTCCCTCGAATACCCAAGCCGTTAATCAAGCCAATCTACAATTTCCAGAACGAGCTCTCGAAGCAGACAAAGCTTGGATAGAGATGATCCATCGCTACTTTGCAGGAACATTAGGGCTGCTTATCTTTGTCGTTGTTGCTTGGTGTATTAAAAAGAATATAACAGCTGCTGGTCTTCCGTTACTTATCTCTGCAACCGTGATATTTCAGGCTTTGCTTGGAATGTGGACGGTGACTCTCAAGTTGATGCCCGTTGTGGTTATGGCGCATTTGATGGGGGGCTTCACGTTGCTGTCACTGTTGTGTCTGCTCTACTGTCGTTTGTCTCAATTCCAAAGCCGTTTTGGTGAGGCTACCTATTCTTCACCACTTAAAGTCTCGGCACTATTCGGATTACTCATTGTAATCGGGCAGATACTGCTCGGTGGCTGGACATCGTCAAACTATGCCGCTTTGGTGTGTACTCAATTACCGATTTGTGAAGGTAACTGGATGAGCTATTTAGATTTCAAGAATGCCTTCGATTTTGCTCAACACGGTCATGATAACTATGAGTTTGGAGTGTTGGAATATCCCGCAAGACTTACCATCCATGTCATGCACAGGTTCGGGGCTATTGTGGCTACGTTAACGGTGCTGATGATCGTGTACCAGTTATGGAAGTTTGGCCAAGCGCCTCACCAAAAGCTGAGCGTGATTGTCGTAATAGTCTTGTTTACTCAAATCAGCCTTGGGATCAGTAATGTATGGTTTCATCTGCCAATCTCAGTCGCGGTTTTGCATAACCTAGTCGCAGCGATGTTGCTCATCAGCATGGTTGTAACCAATTTTGTCGTGTGGCAACACAAACCGAGTGAGAGCTTGGTGAAAAACAGTGTATTACAAGGAGGTAATCATGGTCAGTAGAACGTCAACACAGTATGAAGTGGTGGCTCAAGACGCAGCCTTAACTCATAAGATAGCAGTCAACAATGACATAGCTTTAAGTAACGAAATTGCTATAAAAAACAAAGCCACTTGGAAAATTTATTTAACGCTGACCAAGCCTAAAGTGGTGGCTTTGATGTTGCTAACGGCATTGGTTGGAATGTGTTTGGCTGTGCCTAATGGATTACCTTTACAGCAAACTGTGTTCGGGATGATTGGGATAGGGCTGATGGCAGGTTCGGCGGCTGCATTCAACCACTTGATCGATAAAAAGATCGATGGGCAAATGACTCGAACAAATCGACGCCCTTTACCATCCGGTGAACTGAGTAGTGTGCGTGTGTTCAGCTTTGCAGCGGGTATCGGCTTACTTGGCTTTGCCACGTTAATGGTGTGGGTCAATCAACTCACCGCTTGGTTAACCTTTGCAAGCTTATTGGGTTACGCAGTGATTTATACCATGTACTTAAAACGAGCGACGCCGCAAAACATTGTGATAGCAGGGATCGCTGGTGCAATGCCTCCGCTATTGGGCTGGACGGCGGTTACCAATGAATTGCACTCAAATGCTTGGTTGTTGGTGATGATCATCTTTATTTGGACACCTCCTCATTTCTGGGCGTTGGCAATTCATCGTCGTGACGAATATGCCAAGGTCAATATTCCCATGTTGCCCGTGACCCACGGAATCGAATACACCAAGACTTCAATTTTGCTCTATACCTTGCTGTTAAGCATCGTGTGTGTGTTACCAGTATTAGTTGGCATGAGCAGTTGGATATATCTGAGCGCGTCTTTGGTGCTCAACGGTGGGTTTGTCTATCACGCGTGGGTTCTGAAATATCGTGATGAGCCTAATATGGCGATGAAGACCTTTAAGTTCTCTATCTATCATCTCATGATCTTGTTTGTGGCTCTGTTGGCAGACCACTATCTACTTTGATAACCGCATTTCTGCTGTTGCTGAATAAGAAAACGGATGCTCTGGGCATCCGTTTTTGTTTGGCTAATTACACAAGCTCACATACTTGAAAGTAAGTAACTCGCTAACAATTAGTCCACTTTGTTCCATGCATCTTGCCAGTGTGAACCGACACCTGGTTCGTACTGAGTTGCTGTTGGAGCCCATTGAACACAGTAGCCAGAGTATGGGAACTCTTTACACTGATAAACGCCACCATCACTGCTTAGAACCTTTGTTCCTGCAGTGTAATATTCAATGCTTTCTGGGAAAACGAAGTCGTAGTCGCCCGCTGGTGGCGGCGTTTGCTCGTCCATAAGGTGGAAATCAAGCGTGTTCTGATCAACTAAGTTACCTTGGTCATCTTTGGTCACAACCACAAGCATGTGGTGACCAGCTTCTGACTTAGAAAGAGTCAGTTGAATATCTTCAACTTGTCCGTCTGTTAGGTCTGATTTCTGAGATGCAAGTGCTTCACGGTGATGGTTGTACACGGTAAGCTCGGCTTGGATATCGCCTGTTGCCGCTAGCGTAAGGTCAAGCTGAGTAGGTTGGCTCTCATCGATAATGTACTCTGACTCTAGACCTGTTACTTCTAGCTCATGCTCTGGTTCTGGAGTATCAATCTTGTAGCCGATTTCCACACTGTTAAAGCCAGAACCTGCTTTTAGATAAACAGGGTTCGTGCCGTATACTGGCGCAAAATCGCCTTGGTCGTTCAATTGACCTGCTTTGATTTGCGTCTGCTCTTGATTGATTTGAGAAGAAAGAGCGTAAGACCAGTTATTGGCTTTGCCTTGCTCAGAACTTTCAATCACAAGCTCAGTGCTGTATGAAGCGTTCTCACCGGATTGGTCGAATACGCGAGTATAAACAGCATCACCAACATTCAGGTCTTGTGTTGGGTTGATTTGACCGCCTTGATCCCAATCCGGGATGATAGGGCCGTCGCCATCAAACTTCACATCGATAACGTTGTAGAAAGCCATTGCAGTATCACCCACATCCCATACCGCAAGGATCACTTGATAACCTTCGCGTTCTGGCACATTACACAAGTGGCTGACTTGCATCGGTGGTTGTTCTCCATTTCCTTCAACAACACAGAATGGCGTTAAGTCAAAAGAGCTGCGTGCCAAAGGCTGGTTTGGGTTCCAGTCTGGTTGAGTAATGTAGTATTTCCAGTCGTGAGTCTTGTGATTAGCAGTGAACGTCCACTCGAAGTATTGAGAACCAGATTTGATAGGGCGTTTAACCCAGCGATCGGCTGTCTGCTCGTCAAGCGCTGCCGCTAAAGATGATTGCGCGCTGGCAATTTTTCCATCTGCAGGGCCGACTTCAGGGAAGCCTTCAGGGCCTTCCACACTTTGTGGCTCATATTGGATACCACCACAGTTGGTGTTTTTTTGTTGTGTATCACTCGCTGGGAACTTACATAGGGCGACACGACTCTCAGCAACGCCATTATTGTATGCCGAAACATAACCGTGACCGAAGCTTGCTCCACTTACGCTAAGTAGTGATAGTGCGATGAGCGATTTTTTTGGGAGTTGTTTCATTATTTGTCCTTACTGTATTTGGCCGACAAAAAAGAGAACACTCCAGCATGCATTGACACTTAAATCCTATTAAGTGGCGGCCCCGCTATCATAGACAGAATAATTGTCGACAGACCGGTGGCTTTGCGTCCTATTCTTTCAAATAGTTTGCCAGAAGTGCGTTTGAGCAAGCGAAATGTAGCCAACCAGTTTTATAAATGCGAATCAATAGATTGAAATGTGGAATGCCAATCTCGAACTTTTAATTCTTAATACAAATTAACTTGCTATATGTTTAGTTCGCTAACGTATAAATTATTGATATAAATGAAGAAAGTATTTGCTCTAATCGCTTTTGTGAATGCTTTTCGATTGTGATGTTTTGTTCTGCACGACAATTGCGCACATATCAAAACCAAACCTTTGGTTTCCACTAACCAAACCCTGACATGCTATGTATGAAAAGCCGGACAATTGATTGGTATGAATTATATAAAGGAGTCGGTATGGAATTCACAGAACTAGATAGAGACGCGTTATATCAAACGTGGATGTCACAAAAATCGAGAATGCGTATTACGCAGATGGAGTTTTCAAAAAAGCTTGGAATGAACCAGCTTGATTTCTCTAGAGTGCTAAGAGGCGAGACGCCATTAACGATGTCTTTCGTTAGTCACTTTTGTCGTTTACTTCATTTAGAGCCTAGGAATGTTTTTCCTTCACTTAAAGAAGGCAATGAGTCAGGGCCTAAAGTGGTCTACCTAAAAAGTAGAATGAGCGTTGATGGTGAGATCCAAAATGCTTATATCGAAGGAAATCAGGTAATCGTAGAGTATGCACACACCGTTCAGCATGATTAATTTTAAAGCTAGCTCTGAGTTTTAACTCCCCTTTTCTACAAACTTTTCATATAAGGTATGACTTACTCAATTAAATTCCTTAATTTTAACTAAGTGCGTCATGAAACCTCTAAAAGTCTTTTTGCTTGTTGCAACCAGCATCTTCTTGTTTGGTTGTGCAGGCGGCCCAATTAAAACCGCAACTAAATTCACCAGTTATGAAGATTTTCAGCCAGGCCCTGACGGAGGTGTTGACTTAGTTTGGGCAAGGATTGGGCTACGTGATGCGCAGCGATTGAAATCCAAGTTAGACGACTATGACTCTGTTGTGATCGACCGAGAAGCAGGCAACAAAGACTTTTCAACTATGATTGATTCGCTAGATGATGCCAAAGATGCGATCAACTATTGGGTTGAACGTTTAGGTGATACTCTACAGAATATTGATGATGCTTAGAAAGAGCCTGTAATGCTAGAGAAAGAGAACCTGATTAAACTTGCTAGAATGCAAATGCCATTTGGTAAATACGCTGGTCGTACGTTGATTGACTTGCCTGAAGAATATTTGCTGTGGTTCGACAAAAAAGGGTTCCCCTCTGGTGAGCTAGGTGACTTATTAAAACTGTGCCTTGCTCTGAAAATTGAAGGGCTTGATAGCGTTGTCAAACCATTGAAAAGAATGTAGTTGAATAGAGAGCTTGCGTTAATCACGTGAGCTTTTTTTGTTTTCAAGTGCTACACAATGCTACATGTATGCTGAAGCTTGAAGAATAGCAGCTCTTGTCTTCCTTGAAATTACGCAATCGATAGTGTGTAAATAATACTATACAGGGTGTTTCTAATATAAAACACAAAAAAAATTGCGTTTATTTTCAATTAGTGATTGAAACTAGAGTTTTTACTAGTTAAGTTACAGGGAACAAGAAGATTAGTGCTGATAGAAAGTTACGTGAGACAACGTACATTCAGCTCAAGGATAGAAAAAAGGAAGAAGTAAGCAATGTTCCAGACTGATGATGTAAGAATTAACAAAGTAAAAGAGTTATTACCACCTGTTGCTGTTTTAGAAAAGTTTCCAGCGACAGAAGTTGCTTCTTCTACAACCTTTGAAAGCCGCAAAGCGATCCACAATATTTTAGAAGAAAGCGACGACCGCTTGCTTGTTATTGTTGGCCCATGTTCTATTCATGATACAGAAGCTGCTCTTGAGTATGGTAAACGTTTGAAAGTGCTACGCGACGAACTTGGCGATAACCTTGAAATCGTAATGCGTGTTTACTTTGAAAAGCCACGTACAACCGTTGGTTGGAAAGGTCTAATCAATGACCCGTACATGAACGACACGTTCAAGCTAAATGATGGTCTTCGTCTTGGACGTAAGCTACTGCTTGACCTAACTGATATGGGAATGCCGACGGCAAGTGAATTCCTAGATATGATCACGCCTCAATACGTTGCTGACTTAATCAGCTGGGGTGCAATCGGCGCACGTACTACGGAATCTCAAGTTCACCGTGAATTGGCTTCTGGCTTATCTTGCCCAGTTGGCTTTAAGAATGGTACTGATGGCAACATCAAGATCGCAACAGACGCTATTCGTTCGGCAAGTGCTTCGCACCACTTCTTATCTGTGACTAAGTACGGACACTCAGCAATTATTGAAACAGTGGGTAACCCTGACTGTCATATCATTTTACGTGGCGGTAAAGAGCCAAACTACAGCGCTGAGCATGTAGGTAAAATCAAAGAAGAACTAGCTGCGTCAGGCCTTCCACAAAAGGTAATGATTGACTTCAGCCACGCAAACAGCTCTAAGCAGTTTAAGCGTCAAATGAATGTATCTGATGACGTTAGTGCTCAAATCTCTGGTGGCGACAAAGCTATCTTTGGTGTGATGATTGAATCTCACCTTGTTGAAGGTCGCCAAGATCTTGTTGATGGTAAAGCTGCAACTTACGGCCAATCTGTTACTGATGCATGTATTGGTTGGGCAGATACTGAAACAGTACTTCGCCAGTTGGCAGACGCTGTTGAAGCTCGTCGCAACAAATAGACTAATTACAGCCAGCAACTAAGCTACTGAAAATTCAAAGCCCTTATTAGCAATCGCTAGTAAGGGCTTTTTTGTGGTTCTTAGTTGTAAACGGAAAGTGCCTTGTACTCTTAAATGAGAAAAGATAGTAACTCGTCGACTTTAAGTGACAGTAAAGTTCTATCTTGCTTGGTTTCCACGTTGAGGCGTATCAACGGCTCTGTATTGGACTTTCTTAAGTTGAAGCGCCATGTGCCCATATTCATGCTGAGCCCGTCTGTGTGATCGATCTCAACGGCATCAACTTGATAGTGCGACAACACATAAGCCATGACTTGTTCTGGGTCTGAAACCCTACGATTGATCTCTCCTGAAGAGGGAAATCTATCCATACTCGAATTGGTCAATTGGTGAAGAGATTGTTGAGTTTTCGACATCAGTTCGATAACAAGCAGCCAAGGAATCATTCCTGAATCGCAATACCCAAAATCACGGAAATAATGGTGCGCACTCATTTCACCACCGTACACAGCGTTTAATTCTCGCATCTTCTCTTTGATGAGCGCATGCCCAGCTTTGACTGCAACAGCCTTCCCACCAAGCTTATTGGCGACTTCAATCGTGTTCCATGTCATACGCATATCGTGCAACACTGTGGCGTTAGACTCTTTTAACAAAAATGCTTCAGCGAGCAACCCGACAATATAGTAACCCTCAATATAATTGCCTTTTTCATCAAAGAAAAAGCAGCGGTCAAAATCACCATCCCACGCAATCCCTAGATCGGCCGAATGTTCTAGCACAGCATTTCGAGTCGCTATTTGGTTTTCTATAATCAATGGATTGGGAATACCATTAGGGAAATTTCCGTCAGAAGTATGGTGAACCTTGATGAAGGTGATAGAGGCACTGAGTTCGTTAAATTTCTTCTCTAAAGCATCAATGACATGTCCTGCAACGCCGTTTCCTGCGTTAACCACAATCTTCATTGGTGAAAGTTTAGAAGGTGTTATGTAGGAGAGTAGGTGGTCTATATAAGGGACGAGAATACTGGTCGATATGGCTGAGTTATTTGGCTGTACATGACTGACAGATAAATCGGCGTTCAGCTCTTGATACAGTTCTTTAATGCGCCGTTTGATTTTATCTAAACCACTGTTTTTACTGATGGGACTAGCGTCAGCACCGACCAGTTTCATTCCGTTGTAATTGATTGGGTTATGGCTGGCTGTGATTTGTATTCCGCCAATCGCTTTTAGGTGACGAGTCGCAAAGTAGACTTCTTCAGTGCCAGTCATCCCAAGATCAATGACGCTTATCCCGGATTCGATTAAGCCTGCAGTAATGGCTTCTTGCAGTGACAAAGACGTTTCACGGTTATCTCGACCAATAACGACTGGAGGCCATGCACTTGGAGTCTTGGCATTTCCTAGCAGGAGATATTCACCAAACGCCTTTCCAAGCAGATAGGCAAACGGCTCATTGATTTGGCTACCAATGATGCCGCGAATGTCGTTGTTCTTAAAGCAGCGAAGATCTAATGTTGGTTTCATTTGATTGTCGCCGCTTCTATTTCGATTTTTTGTTCCTGAGACGACGAAGCTTGTTCGCTTCGAACATCTCGCCCATAGCTGTCTTGATATCGAATGATATCGTCTTCACTTAAATGGCTGCCGGTTTGAACTTCAATCATTTCAAGAGGTGTCTCGCCAGGGTTCTCTAGGCAGTGGATGTGACCTAAAGGGATGTAAGTCGATTGATCTTCTTTGACGAGATAGGTTTTCTCATCGTTGGTCACTTTCGCAGTGCCAGCTACTACTACCCAATGTTCCGCTCTATGATGATGCATCTGAAGTGAAAGCTGATGACCCGCTTTTACGGTGATACGCTTAACTTTGTCTCGCTTTCCTAAATCAATCACATCGTATTTACCCCAAGGCCTAAAGACCTCGCGATGATGGACATGCTCCGTTCGACCAGCCTGATTCAGCTGGTTAACAATTGACTTAACACCCTGAACTTTGTCTTTGTTTGCAACCAATATTGCATCTTTTGTTTCGACAATAATGAGGTTTTCGACGCCTACCGTCGCGACAAGCTTATTCTCCGCATGAATGTAGTTGTGTTGAGAGTTGACGGTTAACACATCGCCCTCAATGACGTTGTTGTGCTCATCCTTATCACTGACATCCCAGATAGCAGACCACGAACCAATATCATTCCAACCAACATCCATCGGGATCACAGCTGCGTGCGAGGTTTTCTCCATCACGGCATAATCGATGGAATCGCTTGGGCTGCTTTTGAATGCTTCAGCGTCGATACGGATAAAGTCGAGGTCGGTATTTTGCTTTGCAAGAGCGAGTTTACAAGCCGCTAATATCTCGGGGTGGTGTTCGGCGAGTTCTTCAAGATAGCGTGATGCCTTAAACATGAACATGCCACTGTTCCATAGGTACTGTTCTGAGCGGATGTATGCTTCTGCGGTTGCTTTATCGGGCTTTTCTACAAAGCACTCAATGTCGTAAGCATAATGGGTTGGTTGGTCTGTAGTGTTGGTTTCTAGTTGTAGGCTAGAGATAAGAGGTTGCCCTTGTTTGATGTAGCCATAGCCAGTCTCTGGAGCATTTGGGGTTATACCGAATGTCACCAGTTTGCCTTGTTTTGCGTAATCAACACCACGGTTAATCGATTGTTGGAATTCAGAGGTTTTAGCTATGTGATGGTCGGCAGCAAGCACTAATAAGATTGGGTCAGCCGCTTCTCCTTTAGTGTCATGAGACTTGGTCAAAGCTTGCAAGGCTGCAAGTGCGATGGCTGGCGCAGTATTTCTACCGACAGGTTCTAACAAAATGCCACTGTGCAGGACGTTAGCTGAGCGAATTTGTTCAGCAGCGATAAAACGATGCTCTTCATTACAGATAATGAATGGCGCATCGCAGCTGCTATCCGTTAGGTGTGCGTCGATACCTTGCAGGCGTTGAAGTGTTTGCTGAAGCATCGACTGTTCGCCAGCAATATTCAGGAATTGCTTAGGATAGAGCTCTCGAGACAGTGGCCAGAGGCGGCTTCCAGAGCCGCCAGCTAGGATGACAGGTAAAATCATAGAGTGGTAATTGTGTGCATTAGAATACTGCCATCATATTACCACGCTTCACGCTTATTATTTATCGATAACCAAGAAGGATGTTGACTATCGATGACCTTCCGTAGGGGAGTTCAACATATCTTTGGGATCGCTAACATTCTGATTATCACCTAGGCTTTGAACGCTGTTATGACCTTGAACATTAGAAAAGTCTTGAGGGTCAATCTTGAGTGTCTGTGTTGGGAACGCGATGTCTGCATTGTGTTTATGAATAATCGCCAGAACCTGTAACAGAACGTCTTGCTTCACCTTGTGGTACCTGATCCAGTTGACCGTTTTTGTGAAGGTGTAGATAAAGAAGTTCAGTGTTGATGGCCCAAATTTGTCAAAGTTAACGATCAACGTTTGTTTGGCATCAATATCTGGGTGGGTCTCGAGCATGGTTCTTACATCATCAACAATGAGCGCCAATTTGTCTGCATCTTGATAACGAAGACCAAAAGTTTCATTGATTCTACGATTCAACATTCTCGATGGGTTCTCTACCACAATACTACTGAACACCGAATTTGGAACGTACAAAGGACGCTTATCAAAAGTGCGGATAATCGTCATGCGCCAGCCAATGCGTTCGACAGTACCTTCGATTTGACGATCGGGAGAGCGTATCCAATCACCGACTTTAAAAGGGCGGTCGAAGTAAATCATCATGCCACCGAAGAAGTTCGACAGTAGATCTTTAGCGGCTAAACCGACGATTAAACCACCGACACCACCAAAGGTAAGCAAACCCGATAGGCTCAGCCCAAACGCCTGCATGATGGTTAAGCCGCCCATCACCATAAAGAACAGTCGAGCCACTTTCGCGATAGCTTGTACTGTGGTTTCGTCTCTGGTTTTCTGCTCTAAGACATACTCTTCAGAGTTACTGATCATTCGCAGCGTAAACCAAACAAACGTAGATATGATCAGTATGTGTTTGAGTGTTCTTAGCCAGTTGATTTCATTACCAAACTGGTCTTGAAGAATCAAGCCAACAGACACGGTAGCAGGCCAGCACCAAAGCAACGTACTGACAGGTGTTTTTAAGGCCTCTAGCAGTAGGTCATCCCAATGGAATTGGGTTTTTTTGACCAAGATTTCTAGGCGATTATGGACAATTCGCCAAGCGACCCAAGCGAAAAAGCTCGCAATAGTGATGAACAGGACGCTATTTGCCCAATCGCTATGGCTCTGGTTGATGTAGGTTTGTACTTGGGTTATGAATTCATTCATTGTGTGTACTGCCGCAGAAATTATGGGTTAGAAATTAGCAGAAATCACTTTTGTTCTCTACCTTTATAAATCAATCGATTAGCTGACAATTGTATCTCTATATGGATATATAGTCGTTTTTTTGTATGAAGACAATTTTGTTATTTGTTTTCGATGCTACCTAGCTTTGTAAGTGGAGTAATAAATGAGTGACAAACAATATGCAGTTATCGGCTTAGGGCGTTTTGGGTTATCTGTATGCAAAGAGCTACAAAGTTCAGGGGCGCAGGTGCTCGCTGTCGATATTGATGAAGAGCGAGTGAAAGAAGCGGCCAATTTTGTTTCACAAGCGATTGTTGCGAACTGTACGAGCGAAGAGACAGTTAAAGAACTAAGGCTGGACGATTACGATATGGTGATGGTGTCGATTGGCTCTGATGTTAACTCCAGTATTCTAACGACGCTAGTGGTAAAAGAATCAGGCGCAAAAGCCGTTTGGGTGAAGGCGAACGATAAGTTTCACGGCAAGATCCTTTCTAAGATTGGTGCCGATCATATCATCATGCCCGAGCGAGACATGGGTATTCGCGTTGCGCGTAAAATGTTGGATAGACGCGTTCTTGAGTTTATCGACCTTGGCAGCGGTTTAGCGATGACGGAAATTGTTATTGGTTCTAATTTTTTGGGTAAGAAACTTGGTGACCTTAAGCTGTGCAAAGAAAATGGTGTTGAGGTACTTGGTTTCAAGCGAGGCCCGAACCTAACTAAAGCACCTGAACTGGATGTGAGTTTAGAAATTGGGGATGTGGTGATCATCGCTGGGCCGAAAGAGACCTTATCTAGAAAGCTACGCAATTGGTAACTGGCAATCGGAAATAAGGTAACAGTATGAATTCGTTAAAACGAAAAGGTACTTTCTACACGCTTAAGAGTGATAAAAAGCCACGTAAAGGCTCTGAACCTAAGATTATCCTTACGAGCTTCTTAGGCGTACTTATCCCGTCTGCAATATTGTTGACGCTACCCGTGTTCTCAGTGACAGGTCTAAGCTTTACGGATGCACTGTTTACCGCCACGTCGGCGATCAGTGTGACAGGCTTAGGTGTTGTTGATACCGGTCAGCATTTCACCTTGGCTGGCAAAATCTTACTGATGTTCTTGATGCAAGTCGGCGGGTTAGGGCAGATGACCCTTTCTGCGGTGCTGCTCTATATGTTTGGTGTTCGGCTAAGTTTGAAACAGCAAGCATTAGCGAAAGAAGCATTGGGGCAAGATCGTAAGATTAACCTCAGGAAGTTAGTGAAGAAGATCATCATTTTTGCATTGGTGGCGGAATTTATAGGTTTCGTATTGCTCTGTTTTCGTTGGGTTCCTGAAATGGGATGGGCAACAGGGAGCTTTTACGCGTTATTTCACGCGATTTCCGCATTCAATAACGCAGGGTTTGCGTTGTTCTCAGACAGTATGGTGAGCTTTGTTGACGATCCACTGGTGATCTTTACCTTAGCAGGCTTGTTCATTTTCGGCGGATTAGGTTTTACTGTCGTGGGCGACCTGTCGACTAACTGGCGGAAAGGCTTCCAACATCTGCACTTACACACCAAGATTATGCTAACGGCGACACCGACGTTATTGTTGGTGGGCACGGTGATGTTTTGGTTATTGGAGAGAAATAACTCAGCGACGATGGAGGGCTTGTCGACACAAGGGCAATGGCTGGCGGCATTTTTCCAGTCAGCGAGTGCTCGTACTGCTGGCTTTAATAGTGTGGATTTGTCTCAGTACACACAGCCTGCGTTGCTGGTAATGATTGTACTGATGTTGATTGGTGCAGGTTCTACCTCAACAGGTGGTGGTATTAAGGTTTCGACCTTTGCAGTAGCCTTTGTCGCAACGTGGACGTTCCTCCGTCAGAAAAAGCACGTGGTGATGTTTAAGCGCACTGTGACCTGGCAAGCGGTAACAAAGTCATTGGCCATTATTGTGGTAAGTGGGGCGTTATTAACCACCGCGATGTTTTTGTTAATGCTTACTGAAAAGGCAGCGTTTGATCGAGTCATGTTTGAGGTGATTTCAGCATTTGCAACGGTTGGTTTAACAGCTGGGTTAACCGCAAACTTAACTGAACCGGGGAAATACATCATGATTGTCGTGATGGTGATTGGACGAATCGGACCTTTGACTTTGGCTTACATGTTAGCTCGCCCTGAGCCTTCGTTGTTGAAATACCCAGAAGATACGGTGTTAACGGGTTAATAAGGTTAACAGGCTAAGGTTAACCCTTCTTGTTAGTGCGTTAGAAAAACAAAGCCAGCGAATATGCTGGCTTTGTTTTTTAGAGGTTCAGAGGTTTATAGTCAGTTTCTGAATTCTTAGCCCTCGAATAATCCCACATATTCTTCGTAGCCTTCGTCTGCCAGTTTATCCGCTGGAATAAAGCGCATTGCGGCTGAGTTCATGCAGTAGCGTAAACCTGTTGGCTTTGGACCATCTTTAAATACATGTCCTAGGTGAGAGTCACCAAATTTACTGCGAACCTCTGTTCTCGGGTAAAGCAGCTTGTAGTCTGTAGTCGTTACGACATAAGCCTCGCTGATTGGCTGTGTAAAGCTCGGCCAACCTGTACCTGATTTGTATTTGTCTTTTGAAGAGAACAATGGCTCACCAGTCACGATATCGACGTAAATACCTTCTTGCTTGTTATCCCAGTATTTGTTGTCAAACGGGCGCTCTGTTGCGTCGTCTTGTGTGACATCGTATTGCAGTGAAGTTAGAGAAGCTTTGATCTCTGCATCAGACGGCTTGCTGTATGTCTTAGCATTGGCTGTCGCATTCTTACCATTGATGATCTGACGGATCGTTTGCGGGTTTTCTTTTCTATCATCGCCGAAGACTTTATCTAGGTACTGATCACGACCAGAAGCGTAGCGGTAGTAGTTATAACGAACTTTGCTCTTCTTGTAATAATCTTGGTGGTAATCTTCTGCTGGCCAGAATTTTTCAAACTTAATCAGTTCTGTTTTTAGTGGTTCACCAAAGATCTGAGCTTTGTCGATCTCCATCATGAAGTTTTGAGCGACGTCTTTCTGTTCTTGGTTATGATAGAAAATAGCAGGTCGATATTGTGGACCTCTATCTACGAAAGAGCCTTTGTCGTCGGTTGGGTCGATGTGTTGGAAGAATTGGTCAAGCACCTGTTCATAGCTGACCACATCAGGGTTATAGGTCACATTGATTACTTCGATGTGGCCAGATTTACCCGATGAAACTTGTTTGTAGGTTGGGTTTTCTGATTCACCACCAGAATACCCAGAGATAACGTCTGTCACGCCTGTCAGTTTTTCTAGATCGGATTCTGTACACCAAAAACAACCACCAGCCAGTGTCGCGATTTCAGTTTTACCTGAATTAGCCGTTTTATCCATTGTATTGGCAGTGCCAGTCTGGCTTACAAACAGCGAAATCAGTGGTAGTGCAACCACGAGTGATACCAATATTTTAGATAATTTATTCATAGATACCTCATCTTGACGTTTTTCTCATTCGATTTTGAATGTACGAATAGAGACAGGTTTTAGATGGAAAAAATTACACTATTCATGAAAAAATATCTCAAATAGAAAATCTTGCTCATAAATGCCGCCAGTAGTAGGGTGTAGGCATTGATATAAAATAATACCAATCACAGTAAGTAAGTGATCATAAATAGCGCAGGAAAAAAACTCGAGAACAAGGCGGAATTTTCCGATAAGTAGTTATTCTACAATCAAAAATTCTAACGAAGTTATCGAGATTTTTAACAAGCTAGGATGACCAGTTATTTACTACGATTGGTACACCAAATAATGATGACGTTTTCGTACATCTAAGGAACAACATGCAAGCAGAAGTTAAATGGGTCGAAGGCTTTAAATTCCTAGGTCACTCTCAATCAGGCCATTCTATTGTTATGGATGGAAGCGGCGGTGCTACAGCGCCAAGCCCTATGGAGATGGTGCTCATGGCCGCTGGTGGTTGTAGCTCTGTTGATGTAGTGGACGGTTTGAAATCTGCGGGTCAAAGCATCACTGGTTGTAATGCAAAGCTTGAAACCAAACGTCGTGAAACAGCGCCGAAAATCTTTACTGTGATTAATATTCACTTTGAAGTGTCTGGAGACAACCTTGATCCTGATCAGGTTGCTAAAGTCTGTGCGGATTCATTAGAAAAGTACTGTTCTGTATGTCTAATGTTGGGTGCTGGCGTAGAGATGACTCATAGTTGGGAAATCGTCTAGTCTCTGATTGTACAGCTTGGCGTTAGGCTAATCTTTACGGCTTACGGCTTACGGCTTACGGCTTACGGCTTACGGCTTATCGCTTACGGTTTTTAGGCATAGCCAGACAAAGAAAAGGGCGGAGCACTTTAAAGTGCTCCGCCCTTATTATTTTAACTAAGGTAGAGTGCTATTATTCAGTAGCTTCTACGACAACTTCTTCAACTTTGACTTCTTCTTGGTATTCAAAGCCAGGGATCGTTGCGTCAACACGACGGTTTTGAGCACGGCCTTCTGCTGTATCGTTTGATGCGATTGGATTCTCTTCGCCTTCACCTGACGCTGTAATTCGGTCTGCTTCAATGCCTTGCTCTTCGATGTATGCCGCTACAGCTGCTGCACGCTTCTTAGAGATCATCATGTTGTATTCAGCTGCGCCTGTTGAGTCTGTGTGACCAACAACATCAACTGTTGATTGAGGGTGAGCTTTAAGTACTTCAACTAATGGCATTAATGCAATTTTGCCATCTGTAGACAGTTCAGTACTGTTAGTCGCGAACATTTCTTGAGAGTAGCTCTCTGTTTGCGCTTTAGTTACAACGACAGTCGTTTTCTCTTCAACAACAACTGCAGGCTCTGTGATTGGCTCAGATGGCGCTTGAGTCACTGCTACTGCAGAAGCTGTTGCAGCCGCCGCTGATGCTGTTGTGTTGCCAGTACCGAAGTTGTAGCTAACACCAACTGATAGTAGGTTCGAGTTCAGGTCTTGAACGTAGTTGTCGTCGAAATCATCAAAATATTGGTATTCAACACGCAATGCCCAATCAGAAGAAAGCTGCTTCTCTAGACCGATGCCAGCAGAAAGAACAACGTCATCTTCGCCACCGTGTGAAATGTATGCCGGGCCCGCTTTGAAGAATACATCAAACTCTTGTTGTACTGCTAGACGGTACATTGGAGTTAGCGAGATTGCGATTAGTGGGTCGCTGAACGCAGCTGTTGTACCGTTTTTTGAAAAGCTTGTCTTGTAGTCGCCAAGGAAGTCTGAGCTTAGCTCAATACCAAATTTGTCATTAAAATTGTAACCAGAGTAGATGCCTGCACCAATTGCATCATCATCACATTTAGCACCGGCTACACATGCGCTGTCTAGCCAGCCTATACCCACTTTTGCACCTACATAAGTGGTTGCAGCAATAGAAGGCGCTGCTGCTAGGCCTGAAGCGGCAACAACAGCACACATGATTTTTGACAGTCTTTTCATAATCTTATCCTTGGATTAGCTATTATTGTTATCTGAACTTACCAGTAAAACGATCACTTATTGGGTTACGACACTGCTTATAATAAGTAAATCAAGGTGTTGGTTCAGGTGAACCTATTTCTTTCTTGCTACTTATATTGTTAATCTGATTGCGTATTAGAGTCAATGAAATTGTTAAATATTATATATTTAAGATGTTTTAATTGTTGATTTTATCATTTGTTGGAATGCTTATATCTAAGCTATAGCCTAACCTCGTCTATTTACCAGTGGCCCTACGGGTAATAAGTAAAAAACTTGCGCTTTATCATGCTTATAAAGCAAAAATCCCCACCCAATATGTATAACTCGAATGAATACATGATTGGGTAGGGGTTTGAATTAAAGCGATTAGAGATGTTTTTCACGTACTTTATATCACGTGAACATCTCGCTTTTGCTTATGGGCGCTCTCCTGCCAGTAAACGCTGTTCAATATCTGCAATGACGCCTGGTAGGTCTGCAATGGTATCGATCAGGTAGTGCGGATTTGATTTGTTTAGCTTAACGCTTGCTTTTTCACGTGCAGCCGCAAGTGTTGTCTCGTCTGCATCTAAATATTCTTGATACGTTAAGCCTGCTTCGTTCCCCGATAATACAAGTCCAACTGTCCACATCCCTGCGTTGTGACCTTCATCGATCCCCGGTGCTGCGTCGTCTACTTTTACACACGCAGCAACGCTAGTTACACCTAGGTCGATTACGTTTTTCAGTGCCATAAATGGAGCAGGGCGACCACCTTGAGGTAAGTCATCGGTCGCTACCACGTTATCTGGTCGGTAACCGTAATCTGCAGCAGCAGGAATTAAAACATCCATCACTTCACGTGGGTAACCTGAACAAGATCCGATCTTCACGTTCTTCTCTTTTAGGTTATTGACCACTTCTATCGCATTCAAAATAGGTGCTGCGTGATCGGCTACTTTCGCTTTTTGAAGAGGCATGAATGCCGCGTAGATCGCGTCAACGTCTTCACTGGTCATCGAGAGTCCGAACTGAGCCTTCCAACGAGCGTCAACAGCAGGAATTCGACCAACTGCTTGGATGTGGTCCCATTTGCCGATCCCCATAGGTTCACGCGCTTCTGCTAAGTCGATATCAAAGTCGAAACCTTGTCTGAATGCTTCAACGAAAATGCTGGTTGGAGCAAACGATCCAAAATCAACGATAGTGCCAGCCCAGTCAAAGATAACCGCTTGGATAGGTGATGTTGTGTTCATAATAATGTCCTATTTTTGTGTCACTGCCAGTTCAAAAGTACTGGGGGACGAATGATTTTTTAGGTTATTAATTGCTTGAAATTATTGCTTCAAGACATGCTTTAAAAGGTGGTTTAAAGGTACTCAAAGTCTTTGCAGACTTTTGCTATCGCTTTTTCGAATACAGCCAGAGCGACTTCTAGTTCGCTGCGACTGATGATCAATGGTGGGCTCAACTGAATCACATTACCTTGTGATACCTTAAAGCTCAGGCCATCGTTTAGACATTGGTAAAGCACGGCTTCTGCTTCATCGAAAGCTCGGGTTTTGGTGATGTGGTCAGTGACCAACTCCACCCCCCAGAGCAGGCCGATGCCGCGAACGTCACCAATGACTGGGTACTTCTCTTTCATTTGAAGCAGCTGTCCACGCACGAATGCGCTGTCCGCTTGTACTTTTTCAAGTAGGTTTTCTTGCTCAATCACTTCCATGGTGGCGAGTGCTGCCGCGCAACCAATTGGGCTTTTTTCGTGGGTGTAGTGACCAAGAGATACTTGCGCTGCCGTGTTGTATTTGTCTTTTGTGATTATGGCTGCGATTGGTACTAAGCCGCCGCCAAAACCTTTACCGATACATAGGATGTCAGGTTCGATATCAAACGCTTGGTGAGTAAACCATTCGCCGCTACGACCCATGCCATTTGGGATGTCGTCAATGATCAATATGACGTTGTGTTTGTCACAGATCTCACGAATGCGCTTCCAATAAGCCTTACTTGGTACTTGAACGTCTGTGTTACGAACCGCTTCTGCAATGAAGGCTCCAATACCGCCTTCTTTTTCAATCACGTACTCTAGGTAATCCGCATAATGCACATCACATGAGGTCTCACTTTCACCGCCTGCGCTACTCTCACTTAACGGAAAACTATCGCGAGGCGAAAAAGAGTCTCTAAGCGGAAAAGCACCACGATAAGAGACTGCTGGTGGAATACGTTCTACGCCAGCCATTAACGGCCCCATACCCTCGCGGAAACACGCTTCGCCACCTACTGAAATTGCATCGAGTGACGCGCCATGGAAGGAATCCCACAATGAAACGACTTTGAAGTTGTTGGTGACATGTCGAGCCAGTTTGAGTGCCATACCAATCACCGATGTGCCACCTGGAGCAAACAACACACGATTCAAGTCACCACCACAGATCTGTGTCAGCTTTTCAGCGCACTGAACCGCAGTTTCATTGGTAAAGCGACGCGGTGAAAACGGCAATGACGCCATTTGCTGAGTCACTTTATTAATGATGTGTGGGTGACCATAACCCAACTGATGAACGTTGTTACCGTGAAAGTCCATGTACTTCTTGCCAGTCGTATCTTGAATGTAGATGCCTTCTGCGGCTTCAAGTGTGTCTAGGCAAGGCGTTGACATGGCTTGATGAAGAAACACGTCAGCATCACGCTTTAACATTACTTGAGTCGCATCATCGTTTAGCGATTCGTTCCATTTTTCGCGTGCTGGCGTGGTGTTCACATCGCCTTCGCTTCGAAAGTGTGTGGCCTTTAGAATAGGCTCTTGATTGATCGTCGTCATTATTTGATGTCCCAGTACATAGCGTTTTTCACCGCGCCAATGAGAGCTTCAATGTCTGACGGATACACTTCACCGATGTTACCGATTCGGAAGCAGTCTGCGTTTGAAACCTTACCGGGGTAAATCACAAAACCTTGTTCTTTCAAACGATCATAGAATTCCTTGAATTGGTAATCGCTATGAGTTGGAGAATAGAAAGAGGTAATGATCGGTGAATGAAGATCATCATTAAGCAGTGGCTCAAAGCCAAGAGAGCGCATACCTGCAACCAATGTGGTTTGGTTGGTTTGGTAGCGATTATGACGAGCTTCGATGCCACCTTCTTGCTCCAATTCAAGTAGAGCTTGGTAGAAAGCACGCACTGTATGAGTTGGAGAGGTGAAGCGCCATTTACCATGGTTGCTTTCCATGCAGTGCCATTGGTCAAACAGGTCAAGGCTTAATGAACGAGCTTGGCCTTTGCATTTTTCCAGTTCCGATTGCTTCGCAATAACAAAGCCGAATCCAGGTACACCTTGAATACACTTGTTTGCCGAGCTGATCATGTAATCGATACCTAACTCAGCTATATCCATAGGGATGCCACCAAAACTCGACATCGCATCTAGAATGACGGTTTTGTTGTGCTGTTTTGCCAATTTGGCGATGTCTTCGATTGGATTCAACATACCCGTAGTGGTCTCACAGTGCACAATCGCAACGTGAGTAATGTCTGAATCCATAGCCAATGCCGTCTCCATTTCGTTCAAGTCAGGCTGTGATGTTTCACCTGGGGAAACGACATGGCATGGAATGTTTAAGTATTCTGAGATTTGAGCAATACGAGCACCATACGCACCGTTGTCAACAACAAGAAGCTTGCCGCTTTTTGAGATAACGCTACCGATTGCTGCTTCAACTGAAGCGGTGCCGCTACCTTGCATTAGTACGCTTGTATAACCCGTTTGCTTAGTCGCTAAAGTCACTAGCTTGCTACGAATCACTTCAACAACGTCTTTGTTGTATTCATCATCCCAAGTACACCAATCTTTTAGCATCGCTTGGCGAACGGTTTCAGAAGTAGATAGAGGACCCGGTGTCAGTAGTAGGTATTCGTTTCTCATGTTCAATTCTCGTTATCTGCGTTTTGGACTATACCAATATTTACGGTTACTTTAACAACCAATTTAAACGGTCGTAAATAGCCCAAACGTTATTTTCACAAAAGCTTAATATTCAAATTTGTCACTTTTGTTGAGAAATTTTCCTATCTTTAAATTGCCATTTTTTGTTCATTTAATCGTCATAAAAGCCAGTTAGCTTAATACTTGAAATCTGGTACATACCAATGAAAGGTGTGTGTTAACAACCTAAATGAATTTATGGATATAGAAGCCTCTAGATGGAGCTTCTAACTTCTAACCTTGGCATCGGGCCTGACTGGAGAAAATGATGAAAAACCGTTTTATGAAAGGATCACTTGCAGCATTAGTTACTCTATTAGCTGGTAATGCTTATGCAGCACAGGAAGTGACGGTTTACACCGCTTTTGAAACTGACATTTTAGCGAAATACAAGAACGCATTTGAAAGTGAAAACCCAGACATCAACATCAAGTGGGTACGTGATTCCACTGGGATCATGACGGCAAAATTATTGGCCGAAAAAAACAACCCGCGTGCAGAGGTAGTTTGGGGACTTGCTGGTTCTTCAATGGCACTGCTTAAAGAAGAGGGCATCCTGAAACCTTATACGCCTCAAGGTGTAGAAGCATTACGCGCTAACCTTAACGACCCACAGTCTACTCAAGCTTGGTACGGTAATGATGCATTCTTCAATGCAGTTTGCTTTAACGAAGTGGTGGCTAAGCAATTGAACCTACCGGCACCTAAGTCTTGGGATGACCTAACGAAGCCTATCTACAAGGGCCATATTGCTATGCCAAACCCTGCGTCTTCTGGTACGGGCTACATGCAGGTTTCGGCTTGGTTACAAAACATGGGTGAAGACCAAGGTTGGAACTACATGCAGAAGCTAGACCAAAATATTGCTCACTACACGCACTCAGGTTCGAAGCCATGTGTTCAAGCCGGTATGGGTGAAGTCGCTATCGGTATTTCTATGGCGAGCCGTGGCGCTAAGCTGAAAACTCAAGGCGCTCCACTTTCAGTTATTACGCCTGAAGGCATCGGCTGGGAATCTGAAGCGGTAGGCCTTGTTAAGCCTTCTGATGCAGCAAAACGTGTTATCGATTGGTCTATTTCTAAAGCGGCAAACGAGCTTTACATCGAAATGTACCCAGTTGTTGGTCACGAAGATGTGACAGGCAAAGCAGAGAACTTCCCTAATGTAGAAAAGAACATGGCAAAAATGGACTTCGCTCGCATGGGCAGTGAACGTGCCGAGGTTCTTAAAACATGGTCTGACAAGTTTGACGCTAAATCAGAGCCAAAATCTTAATCTGACGACCTATTCAGTTACTTAACTATTTAACTATTTAACTATTTAACTATTTAGTTCATTAGAAGTTAGAGATCAGTAAAGGAAGGCTTCGGTCTTCCTTTTTTAGTTTTACGCCTTTAGGTTTTAAGTAAGGTACAACAAATGACAAAGCACTACTCATATTGGTTCAAGCAAGCGTTGGAACAAGAGTTTGGCAACATCAATGCGGGGTTAGATTCGGCTAAGCCGCTCCAAAAAGACGTCAACTGTGATATCGCCATTGTTGGCGGTGGCTATACGGGTTTATGGACGGCGATTTTAATCAAACAACAGCAACCCGAAAAACATGTTGTCGTGATTGAAAAAGGCCTATGTGGGAGCGGTGCTTCTGGTGCGAACGGCGGTTGCATGCTGACGTGGTCAACTAAGTATCTGACGCTGAAAAAGCTCTATGGAAAAGAACAAGCGAAATGGTTGGTTAAGGAATCGGAAAAGGTTATATACGAGATTGAAGCCTTCTGTAACGAACACAAGATTGACGCGCATCTATATCGAAGCGGTACTTACTACACGGCGACCAATGAAGCGCAAAAGGGTGGAATGGAGCCTGTTGTTAATGAGCTGGTTAAGCAGGGTATCAATAGCTGGAAGAAGTGCGACAATTCTTTGGCTGATAAAGCGGGATCTGATCGCCACATTGAGGGTTACTACTCAGAAGCTGCGGGTAGTGTGCAGCCAGCGTTATTGGCGAGAGGCTTACGCCGAGTTGCGATCGAATTGGGTGTCGAAATTTACGAAAATACAGAGATGACTTCTCTTGATTACGGCTCACCAGTTCGCGTCCAAACTGAGGGTGGGACGATAACTTCCGATAAAGTGATCTTAGCGCTCAATGCGTGGATGCTCGATCACTTTAAAGAGTTCAAACGCAGCATTGTGGTTGTCTCTTCCGATATGGTGGTGACCAAGCCTATTCCTGAAAAGCTCAAGCAATTTGGCCCAGAGAAAGGGGCGGCGGTGGTGGATTCGCGTATCTTTGTCCACTACTACCGAGATACCCAGGACGGACGACTCATGTTGGGTAAAGGCGGTAATAAGTTCTCGTTTGCCAATCAAGTTGAAAGCATGTTTAACCAAACCACTAACTACCTGCCGATTCTCAATCAGTCGTTCCAAAAACTGTTCCCTAAATTGGAACAAAGTGAATTCGATTACAACTGGTCTGGCGGCTCAGATCGTTCGGTGACTGGATTGCCATTTTTCGGTAATCTAAAAGGCCAAAGCAACATTTATTATGGGCTTGGTTACTCGGGTAATGGCGTTGCTCAAACCCGTATGGGCGGAAAAATTTTGTCAGCAATGGTACTCGATATCGATAATGCTTGGACACGAAGTGGTTTAACTAAAGGCCCGTTAGGACACTTCCCGCCAGAGCCATTTCGTTGGGTAGGTGCGATGATGGTGCGTGATGCGGTACGAAGAAAAGAGAACGCGGAAGATTCGGGTGACACGCCATTGTGGCTAGATAAACAGTTATCCAAACTCGCAGGTGCGGCGGGCAAAGCCGACAAGGTTGAATCATAGATTAATCTAGCGTTTAAATTAGAAGTTTACATTTAGGCTCTCAGTGATTTATGGGCAAGTCACTGAGGGCTTTCAACGTTGAACTAACTTTCAATGCTGAACAAATAGCAATTTTTAATGCTTATTATATCTGCAATATAACTGTCATTTAGCTTCTATAAATTTGTCACTCAACTGCAATATTCTCAGTTTAAATTTGGTATATACCATATAGAGAGTGCTGTAGTATGAGCAACCAAACTTATTTAAATATTGAAAACGTTGTAAAGCAATTTGGCCAATTTACAGCGTTAAAAGACATCTCCCTATCGATAGATAAAGGCGAGTTCGTCTGTTTTCTTGGCCCGTCCGGCTGTGGAAAAACCACCTTATTACGTGCGATTGCAGGTCTAGACTTGCCAACTTCAGGTTCTATTGAGCAGAACGGTAATGATACGACCTTCTTGCCACCAGAAAAGCGCGACTTTGGCATCGTGTTCCAATCTTACGCTTTGTTTCCAAATCTCACTGTGGAAGAAAACATTGCGATTGGTCTAAAAAACCAAGGCATGTCGACCAAAGAAGCCCTTGAGACGGTTGAGTCTTGGTTAGAGACTATCGGCTTACCAACGTCTGGTCAGAAATTCCCAAATCAGCTATCTGGTGGACAACAGCAGCGTGTTGCTCTGGCTCGCGCATTAGCGTTGTCTCCAGGCTTGTTGCTACTCGATGAACCGCTGTCTGCGTTGGATGCGAAGGTAAGAACACATCTGCGTGACGAGATCTGCCAACTGCAACGCAAGTTGGGTATCACCACTATCATGGTGACGCACGACCAAGATGAAGCCCTAACGATGGCAGACCGAATTGTGGTGATGAACCATGGTGTCATTGAGCAAGTAGGTGCCCCACAAGATATCTACCAAAAACCCGTCAGTCGTTTTGTGGCTGAGTTTGTTGGCAGCATGAACTTCATTCAAGCTTCTGTCGCAGCGCAAGGCAAGATACGTATTGCTGAGTCGATGTTACCGTTGCCGGGTTTAGATAACCTCACGCCAAAACTTGGTGATGTTTTCGATATTGCCGTTCGTCCAGAGCAAATCCAGTTTGTTGATCGTTTTAGTGAATCCTTGCCAGTGAGAATCGTATCAAGCGAATTCTTAGGGGCGTTTTATCGTGTTGAGTGTCAATTGCAACATGACTCAACGGCGAAAGAGATCATCGTCGATGTATCAGTCAAAGAGTTCAACCGATTGAAGCTGCGTCGCAGTGATATTCGTTATGTGGCGTTTGACCAAGAAGGCCTGAGAGCTTACCCATCGGAAAGCCTGCAAGTGATGAAAGACGAGGCGGCGTAAATAATCATGGAATCGACTCAAATGATGCAATCTAAGCTGTTAATTCAACGACGAGTACAGCCTTTTCTTGCTCGATTAAGTAAAGACAACGTAATCCTATTTGGGCTGTTGGCCTTTTTGTCTGTGTTCATGACGCTGTTTATCCTGATGCCACTGTGGGCAATGTTGAAAAAAAGCGTTCAGAATGCAGACGGAGAATTTGTAGGATTACAGAATTTCGCAACGTATTTTGCTTCTCAAAGCCTGTGGCAGTCGGTAGGCAATACGTTCACGCTTGGGTTGTTAGTGACCGTTGTCGTGGGAGTATTAGCGTTTGGCTATGCCTATGCTTTGACTCGTTCATGCATGCCTTTTAAGGGGCTTTTTCAAGTGCTAGGTTCAGCGCCTATTCTGGCTCCTTCATTGCTTCCAGCGATTAGTTTGATCTTCTTATTTGGTAACCAAGGTATCGCTAAAGAAGTCTTGGGTGGCAACTCGGTTTATGGCTTGATTGGTATCTCACTGGGCCTGATATTCTGGACGTTTCCACACGCCTTAATGATTTTAACTACTTCATTGAGAACCTCTGACGCTCGTCTTTATGAGGCGGCACGTGCACTCAATACTTCATCGCTAAAAACCTTCTTCATGGTGACGTTACCTGCGGCAAAATACGGCTTGATAAGTACCTTGATCGTTGTGTTTACGCTGGTGGTTTGTGATTTTGGTGTGCCAAAGGTGATCGGTGGTAGCTACAACGTTCTGTCTACCGATATCTTTAAGCAGGTAGTAGGGCAACAGAATTTCTCTATGGGCGCGGTGACTAGCATCCTATTGCTATTGCCTGCGTTGCTTGCGTTTACCGTTGACCGCTGGGTTCAAAAGAAGCAGAAGAGCTTGTTTGATACTCGCTCCGTCGCTTATCAACCAGAGCCAAACACTCTACGTGATGGCGTGTGTTTACTCTATTGCACCGTAATTTCAGCGGCTGTTGTTATCGTGCTAGGCATGGCGATATACGGATCTATGGTCACTTTCTGGCCTTGGAATAAAACGCTAACGCTAAATAACTATAACTTCGCAGAGATGAGTACTTATGGTTGGACGCCATTTTTCAACTCTTTAACCCTCGGTGCTTGGACTGCGATCATCGGTACCGTATTGATTTTCTTAGGCGCGTACTGCATTGAGAAGGGCAGAGCATTTGGTCCTGTTCGTCAAGCAATGCAGATGCTCAGTGTGGTACCGATGGCCGTTCCGGGTATGGTGTTGGGTTTGGGCTATATCTTCTACTTTAATGATTTGAGTAACCCACTCAACTTCTTGTATGGCACGATGGCGTTCTTGGTGATTAATACGGTGGTTCACTACTACACAGTCGGCCACATGACAGCGTTAACCGCATTAAAACAGCTGCCTGAGGAAATAGAAGCGACGGCGGCTTCGGTTAACCTACCGCAATACAAGCTGTTCTTTAAAGTGACGGTGCCGGTTTGTTTGCCTGCGATTTTAGATATTGCGACATACCTGTTTATTAATGCACTTACCACGACATCTGCGGTAGTATTCTTGTATTCTACCGATACGATACCTGCGTCAGTTTCAGTACTGAATATGGATGATGCGGGACAAACGGGTGCAGCAGCTGCCATGGCGGTGATGATCATGATATCGGCAGCGAGCGCGAAGTTGATTCATATGTTAATCAACAAGTTATTCGAGAAGCGCACCCAGGCTTGGCGTAAACGCTAACGAACTATTTTATATTGCAGTTGGCCAAGGAGTGGCTGACGACAAGAACAAGAATAAAAGGAAATGAAGTGCAGTACGTAAAAATCAAAGATGTCATCGTAGAGCAGATAGAGTCGGGGATGTTAACACCACGACAGAAGCTGCCTGCGGAGCGCAAACTGGCTGAATCGTTTGATACAACACGAGTTACGTTACGTGAAGCCTTGTCTTCACTTGAAGCGGAAGGACGAATTTATCGAGAAGACCGACGTGGTTGGTTTATCTCTCCAGCGCCACTGCGCTACGATCCAACACAAACACTGAACTTCACCAATATGGCTTTGTCGCAGAATCGTAAGCCAAAAACAGAGTTGGTGGCGGCGAAAGGCATGTTAGCAACCAAGGAAGCAACTAGGCTTCTTGAGCTGCAACCTTTTTCGGATGTTTATCGAGTAGACAGAGTTCGTTATCTTGAAGACAGGCCCGTTGTGTATGTGACCAACTACATTCGACCAGAGTTGTTCCCTAATTTGCTTGATTATGACTTGTCTAAATCGTTGACGGACATATACCGAGAGCACTTTGGCGTGGTGTATCAGAAGATACGTTATCGTGTGAGCACAACATCATTGCTGGGCGAAACAGCGCAAGCACTGCGTGCGACTTCGGGTTCTTCGGCTATGGTGGTTGAGCGTGTTAATTACAATCAAGACGGTGATTTGATTGATTGCGATATTGAATATTGGCGTCATGACGCGATCAGCATTGAGTCGATCGCACAGCTAGAGCGCTAGTCATACGTTATAACGTTGGCATACCTGCAATTATGCAGGATTGCCCAATTGAAACGCTCAAAGGTCTCTTATTCGGAGGCCTTTTTTATCACCTGTTGTCAGCCGTTGTGCTAATTCATCAATAATTTAGGAATGAAATGGAATTCTCTGCCATTGTCATCGTGATCATTTCGGCTCTGCTTCATGCGGGTTGGAATGTTCTAGGTAAATCTAATCAAGGCTCGGGCTCGTCTTTCTTCTTAGCCTCTGGCTTTGCCGCTGCCGCGATATTGACGCCTTACTTGATCTGGTATGTTCACAGTGTAGGGCTATCAAATATCTTACTTCCGTTTTGGCAACTGGTTTTCTTGAGCGGGATTTGCCAAATCATCTATTTGATCGGCTTGGGCGCAGCCTATAAACAGGCTGATATCGGCGTGATTTACCCAATGGCAAGAGCACTGCCCGTGTTGATGGTGGGTTTAGGCACGGTGTTGATTGGATATGAGTTGTCGCTTAATCAATGGCTTGGTTTTGCACTGATCACATTAGGTTGTTTGTTTGTCCCGCTTAAGCAGTTTTCTGAATTAAGGCTCAAGGCCTACCTGAATCTTGGCGTACTGTGGGCGTTAATCGCCGCCATCGGTACCACGGGGTATTCCATTATTGATAAAGAAGCGCTTCTGTTACTCGATCCTTTGAGCACACCAGTTATAACTAACAAGCACACAGCGATCTTCTATCTGGGCATTCAGTTTTGGGTGATTGTGATTCCACTGAGCCTGTGGTTGCTCGTGTCGAATCAAAAAATCGAATTTCATAATGCTTGGTTATTGCGTAAAAGAGCAACACTTGCTGGCATCATGATGGCTTCGACTTATGGCTTGGTGCTGTTTGCGATGACCATGACTGAAAATGTCAGCTTGGTTGTCGCTCTAAGGCAAGTAAGTATCATCTTCGGCGTAGTGATGGGGATCTACTTTTTAAAGGAAAAGTGGCACGCCACTCGCGGTGTAGGCGTCGTTTTTATCATTGCAGGTTTAGTTATCTCACTGACTTAAAAAGAAATTAAATCCTACCTCCAACCTATAATGTGACTTTTTAGTCACATTTTTCTTATTGATAGCAAACGTTTTACTAATGTTAAAGATGTGATCCTTCTCATAGACAAGGTTGTAAAGTTACCGGTAACATCCATCTCAACGTTACCGGTAACATATAATAACAAGCCGGACTCTGTGAAACTCATAAGGATACCCAAATGAAAGCTCTGACTAAAACGCTGATTGCCGCTTCCCTCACTGGTCTATTTGCTACTTCAGCAATGGCTGCAGACTTTAAACTTAAGATTCAATCTTCAGATCCATCTGGTGATTTGAACTTCAAGGTTCAGCAGAAGTGGGCCGAGCGCGTAGAAACGATGTCTAACGGACGTATCGATATCGATCTACTTCCTGTTGGTGCTGTGGTTAAGCACACAGAAACGCTAGGCGCGATCAAAATGGGCATCCTAGATGGTCACATCACAGCAACAGGTTACTTCTCTGGTAAAGATCCAGCTTTTGGTCTTATCGGTAACATGGTTGGTGCATGGTCAGACACAACACAGCTGCTTCAGTACATGAACTACGGAGGTGGTAATGAGCTAATGACTGAACTGTACAAGCCTTACGGTGTTCAGTTCGTTGGTGCTTCAACAACCGGCGTTGAATCATTCATTTCTAAAAAGCCAATCGACGGTGTAGCGGATCTTAAAGGTCTTAAACTGCGTGCGCCTGAAGGCCTAGTACAACAAGTATTTGCAGCCGCGGGTGCGACTCCAGTAAACCTGCCAGGTTCTGAAGTATTTACTGGCCTAAGCAAAGGCGTAATTGATGCAGCGGACTACACGGTATTCTCTACCAACCAAAAAGCGGGCATGAACGACATTGCAACACACCCAGTTCAACCGGGTTTCCATTCACTACCGCTTATCGATATCTCTATTTCTCAGAAGAAATGGGACAAGATGCCAGCTGATCTACAAACAATGCTGCAAACATCAGTGCGTGACTTCTCTTACGACATGACGACTCAGCTGAAAATGGCTGACCAAGCGGCACTGAAAGAAGCTCAAGCGAACCCAGAAATCACTATCCATGATTGGTCTCAAGAAGAGCGTAAGAAGTTCCGTGAAATCGCGAAAGGCCAATGGAAAGTATTTGCAGAGCGTTCTGATAACGCAGGGAAAGTTTACACCTCAGTGACTGTGTTCCTAGAAGAAAACGGCTTACTGTAATTTAAACTTAGTTTACTGACGGGGGAGGGCATTGCTCTCCCGTATTCTCCCAGGAAATTTGGCCCATGACAGACAAAACTCCCCATGCCCCAGCTGAAAACGACGAGCAACCAAGAAATGCGCTTGATCGTTTTGTTATAAAGTTCAGTAATCTCGTGAGCTGGTTTTTTATCTTTACTGTATTGATTTCATTTTATGAAGTTGTGATGCGTTACGCATTCGATGCCCCGACCACATGGGTACATGAAACAGCTTCTTTCATCGGTGGTTCTTTATTCATTATTGGTGGCATCTACGCGTTTGCTGCAAATAAGCATGTACGTGTGGTTCTTATCTACGATTCAGTGTCTAACCAAGCACGTAAATATCTTAATCTTGTTCACCACATTGTGGGTTTGGCCTTTGCAGGCATGCTCGCTTATGCAGCTTACTTCACTGCGGAAGAAGCGTGGTTTGCACCATGGGGTGAATTCCGCCTTGAAACATCAGGTTCAGTGTTAAACGCGCCTTATCCTGCGCTGCTGAAAGGCCTGATTTTTGTCGTTTTGTGTGTTCTTGTTGTCCAGTTTGTATTGCACCTAATCCAAGAGTTGATGGGTCTAAGGAAGAATGACGATGTTTGATTTATCTTCTATTGGTATCGCATGGGGCAGCTTGCTCATGCTGGTTATGATGATTGGCTTGCTACTGACCGGTATGCAGCTAGCGTTCGTAACAGGCTTTGTCGCAATTTTCTTCACTCTATGTTGGTTTGGTCCTGATGCCCTGCCTTTGATCGCAAGCCGTACCTACAGTTTTGCTTCTGGTTATGTGTTCCTCGCGGTACCGATGTTTGTATTGATGGCCGCTTTACTAGACCGTTCGGGCATTGCTCGCGATTTGTTTGATGCAATGAAATCTGTCGGTCGTAAGGTTCGTGGTGGTGTGGCAGTACAAACCTTATTAGTCGCGGTTCTATTGGCTTCGATGTCAGGCGTTATCGGTGGTGAAACGGTACTACTGGGTATTCTCGCACTGCCACAAATGCTTCGTTTAGGTTATGACCGTAAGCTTGCTATCGGTACAACCTGTGCAGGTGGCGCACTAGGCACTATGCTTCCACCGAGTATCGTACTTATCATTTACGGTATGACAGCGAGTGTATCGATTGGAGACCTGTTCAAAGCGTCTTTCTTGCCAGCGTTTATCCTTGCGGGCTGTTACATCGGCTACGTATTGATTCGCTGTAAGCTGAATCCTTCTCTGGCTCCTCTTCCTAGTGATGATGAGACAGAAGAAGATATCGCAAATCAGCCAAGCTACTTCAAGGCTCTGTTCTTCCCACTGCTTTCTGTAGCAACAGTTCTAGGTAGTATCTACACGGGTATCGCTTCAGTAACAGAAGCTTCGGCTTTGGGTGTGGTTGGTATCATGATCAGTGCTCTTATCCGTGGTGAGTTGAATTTCAGCATGTTGAAAGAGAGTGCCATCGCAACTATGCGTACCTGCGGCATGATCATGTGGATTGGTATCGGTGCTAGTGCATTGGTTGGTATTTACAACCTGATGGGCGGTATTGATTTTGTTGAAGAAACCATCCTTGCGCTCAGTGGCGGTAACGCGACAGTAACGCTATTAATCATGATGGCTATCTTACTGGTTCTAGGCATGTTCCTTGACTGGGTAGGTGTGGCACTTCTAACAATGCCAATCTTCGTACCAATCATCACTGGCCTTGGGTTCGACCCAGTATGGTTCGGCGTTGTGTTCTGTCTAAACATGCAGGTGTCGTTCTTGTCACCACCGTTTGGTCCCGCGGCCTTCTACCTGAAATCGGTAGCACCAAAAGACATCAGCTTAGGTGAGATTTTCTCTTCACTACTGCCGTTCATTGCACTTCAAGTATTGGTGTTGGCACTGGTTATTATCTTCCCTCAGCTCGCGCTTTGGTGGCAATAACAGCAAAGGTTCCAGAGCGAATCTAATGTTCAGGAACCGATCATCAGCAACACAAGTTTAACTATTAGATTCGATTGTCAGCCCCTGTTTTGGTTGGGGCTTAGGGAAGGCTTGCCTTATGAAAAGCAAAAAAATACTCGTGATGGGCGTATCTGGATGCGGAAAAAGCCTAATTGGTAGCCGTATCGCACAGGCTTTAGAGCTTCAATTCTTTGATGGCGATGACTTCCATCCGCAAAGCAATGTAGAAAAAATGCGTCAAGGTATTCCGCTGACTGACGAAGATCGTCAAGGATGGCTAGAAACACTCAACAAGCAATACATTGAGCAGCCAAGTGCTGTGATTGCATGCTCTGCATTGAAACCTCAATACCGCGAGATTCTGCGAGAGGACAATGAAGACTTAGTGATTATATACCTTCAGGGCAGTTTCGATACGATTTGGAATCGCCATAAAGCTCGTGAAAACCATTACTTTAATGGCCAAGAAATGTTGAAAAGCCAATTCGCAACCTTGGTTGAACCTGAGCTAGATGAAGCGCTATTTGTCGATATATCGCAAGATGTTGAGCAAGTCGTAGAAAGTGCACTCAAACAAATTAAGCAGATAGGTTAAACCATGACTCAGATAAAAAATGACATCGCGATGATTGGTTTAGGCGTTATGGGCAAAAGCCTTGCGCTCAACCTATTGGATAACGGCTTTAACGTTGCTGGCTTTGACTTGAATACAGACAATATTGATCGCGCTAGTGCAGAAGCAAAGCTGCTTAATGAATCGTTTACTGGTAAAGGTCAGTTCACACAAGGGACTAGCCTTGAGCATGTGCTGCAAGGGCTCGCGAAGCCGCGTGTAATCGCTTTGTCGGTTCCTGCTGGAAAACCTGTCGATATCGTCGTGAATAGCTTGCTTGATGCTGGCTTAGAAAATGACGACATTGTTATCGATACAGGTAACAGCTTATGGACAGATACCGAGGCACGCGAAGTGAGCTACAAAGGCAAACTGCGCTTCTTTAGCACCGCCGTTTCTGGTGGTGAAGAAGGCGCTCGTGTTGGCCCTGCGCTGATGGCGAGTGGCGACCAATCAGCTTGGCAATATGTGAAACCGATGTGGGAAGCGATTGCTGCAAAAGTGGATGCTAATGGGCTACCGGTTGGTCAGTTTGAAGCGGGTGAAGCATGCGCTGCGTATGTTGGTCCTTCTGGTACAGGGCACTATGTGAAAATGGTACACAATGGTATTGAATATGCCGACATGCAGCTTATTTGCGAAGTGTACCATTTCATGCGTGATGTACTTGAAATGCCAGCTCAAGAGATTGGCCAAGTTTTCGAACAGTGGAACAACGGTGTACTTAATAGCTACTTAATGGAAATCAGTGCCGACATTCTTCAACAAGAAGATTTGGCTACGGGTAAAGCATTTGTTGATGTTGTACTTGATAAAGCAGGGCAGAAAGGCACGGGATTGTGGACAGCAGTTAACAGCCTTCAAGAAGGGTGTCCAACCCCAACCATTGCTCAAGCGGTTTATGCACGTGCGATGAGCGGTCAAAAATCACAACGTATTCAAGGGAGCAAACTGCTAAAAGGCAATGTTGCCGATGCGAGTCAGTTGGATAAAACAGAGGTTATTTCTGAGCTTCATGATGCTTTGTATTGCGCCAAACTGTCTGTTTATGCACAAGGCTTTGATTTATTAAAGACAGCGTCAGACAAAGAGGGGTGGAATCTCGATTTCACTCAAATAGCTAAGATCTGGCGAGCAGGTTGTATTATTCGTGCAGCATTCTTACAAGGTATTACATCGGCTTATCAACAAAATGGTGAGCTGGCGAACCTGTTGTTTGACGAGGTTTTCATCAAACAAGTGGAAGAGCGTGAGCTTGCTTGGCGTATCGCCGTTGCTAACTCCGCTTTGTATGGTGTGCCGATGCCGGGGATCAGTTCTGCATTAAGCTACTTTGATTCTCTGCGCTGTGAAGTGTTACCAGCGAATCTATTGCAAGCGCAACGTGACTATTTTGGTTCTCATACCTATTCGCGAGTCGATAGAGAGGAAGCCGAAAAATTCCATGTCACTTGGAGTCAGTCTCCGAGAACTGAAGTAAAAGTAAACGCTTAAACAATCAATAACGCCCTCAACAAGAGGGCGTTTGTAATTTTGACGCTGTATCAACATTTTACTAAATTAGGCTTCAAATTCCACGTCAGTCGGATACACTGTTACCAGTAACATAACTCAAAAATAATAATTACTAATTATGTCGAATAAGAAAAAACGTCCCACATTACAAGATGTTGCCAACCTAGTTGGTGTCACCAAAATGACCGTCAGTCGCTGCCTGAGAGATTCTTCTCAAGTATCAGAAGCACTGCGAGATAAGATCAGCGATGCAGTAGACGAGCTAGGTTATATCCCTAACCGCGCACCAGACATTCTTTCCAACGCAAAAAGCAATGCGATTGGTGTTTTGGTCCCCTCGTTAACTAACCAAGTTTTTGCTGAAGTTATTCGTGGTATTGAGCAAGTCACCGCGCCTGCGGGTTACCAAACCATGATTGCCCACTATGGCTATAGCGCAGAACTGGAAGAGCAGAGCATCGCTTCGCTACTTTCTTACAACGTTGATGCGATTATCCTTTCAGAAAACGTGCACACTGATAGAGCGCGTAAGATGCTGCAGACTGTTTCTATCCCAGTGATTGAGATTATGGATTCGGTATCGCCAAGAATTGAACAAGCCGTCGGCTTTGATAACTTCGAAGCGGCAAGATCGATGACTAAAACCATGCTCGACCGAGGGCGTACCAATATCGCTTACTTAGCGGCACGTATGGATGAACGTACTCGCTTGAAAATGGCAGGCTATGAGCATGCGATGCAAGAAGCCGACAAAACGCCAGTAACGCTGCAAACGGAAGACGCTTCCTCGTTTACTCTTGGTGCAAAGCTGATTGGTGAATTACTTGAGAAGCACCCTGAAGTGAATGGCATTTTTTGTACTAACGATGATTTGGCCATTGGTGCTTTTTACGAGTGTGTACGACGTGGTATTCAGGTACCAGAGCAGATGGCGATTGCAGGCTTCCACGGACACGACATCACCGTGGCGATGACGCCGCGTTTAGCGACTGTAGTAACACCTAGGGAGCAGATCGGTAAAGTCGCTGCAGAGCAAGTTGTAGCGCGTTTGCAAGGTAACAATGAATGGGTGGCAAAGCTGGATCTTGGTTATGAGATTGAAGTGGGTGAGAGTATCTAATCTTACACTTCGACTTTGATTTTCATCGGATTCAAACTAAGACGCCCTTAACGAGATGAACTTCGCTAAGGGCGTTTTCTATTTGTCTAGCAAAAAGATGTATGTAGTAATACCAATCGTAGCAAATAACTGGTCACCCTAGCTTGTTAAAAAACTTGATAACTTCGTTAGAATTTTTGATTGTAGAATAACTACTTATCGAAAAATTCAGCCTTGTTCTCAAGCTTTTTTTCTGCGCTATTTCTGTTCACTTACTTACTGTGATTGGTATAGCAGACTTAACCTGCTAAAGCTTGAGCATCTTGTTGCTTCAACACTTTGTGGCCATCTTCAGTGACGCCACGCTTCCAATAACTACTGATGTAGATGTTCTCTTTCGCGACTTCTTTTTCGTTTCGGAAGTATTGTCTCAGCTCGCGCATGCTTTCAAACTCACACGCTGTCCATACTGAAACCTGCCCTTCTAACCATTCGGTGTTACGCACGGTTTGTGAAAGTGATTCTGAGGTTTCATCTTCAATCAGCCAAGTGACTTTTATACCTTGAGGTACTTCAAGTGTTTGCTTGTCTGCTGCTGAATTGATCTGAATGACAGCGTGACCTGCTGCGTGTTCCGGAAGTGTTTTTACTTTGGCAGAGAGCGCAGGTAGCGACGTCATATCTGCCACCAAGAAGAACCAATCCGATTTTAGATTCAGCCCTTGAATTAATCCAGGGCCTGCCACTGAAACTGTGTCACCTACTTCTGCGTTCATTGCCCATCTTGCAGCAAAGCCACATTGCAGGTCTGTGGTGATGTGACGAACGAAATCAACCTCAATCCACTTTTCTACTGGGTTGTATTGACGAATGGTGTAAGTGCGCATGGTTGGGCGCTCACCTTCGTTCAGTTGGCTTAAATCTGTGGTGCCGAGTGGCGAGAACAAAAGCTTGATGTAGCCGCCGGCACATTCGGTTGGGTACTTACTTAATCCTTCACCGCTAAGCGTTATACGCTGCATATTCGGTGTAATGGTTGAGGTTTGAGTAACGGTTAATGTGATAGGGCTAGGCTTGCTCATATAAGGCTCTCTTAGATTTTGATTTTCACATCATAATCCTGAACAGGAAAACACTCAATACTAATGGTTATCATTTACTTTTATTTACACAGCGCAACGTAACCTGAACCTCCATCTAGTTACCTACTAATCCTGACATCTATTTATCTTGATATCCATATCGAAAAAAAGCCCTTTAGAAAACTAAAGGGCTTGATGAACGAGCTTGTTGAATAAGAGTGTTACTAGCTGTTTGCTTGCTCTAGTTCAATCGTTTCATCAGCGGCTTTCGCTGCTTCTAGCATCTTACGAATAATGAACGATGCAGCCATTGCGATACCAACCATTACTACCGCTAGGATAGTTAATAGTTGGAAGTAATCACCGTAAACCGTTTGAACGATCTCTTGTGTGATCTCTTGGCCTTTCTCAAGTGCAATAGACGTTGAGAATACAGCACCAACAATGCCTGATAGTGCGATTGCGACAGAGAATAAGCTTACTGAGAAGTTCTCGATGTGCTTAGGTGCAACAGACAGAATGAATGCAACAACCATAGAACCAACAATAACCTCACCAAATGCTAGGAAGAAGTGGATTGCTAGGAACACTTCAGGGCGAATCAGAATATCTTCACCAACGGTTGTTACTGCCATCGTTAAGATACCGAAAGCGATCGCCGTCAGAATGAAAGAGAAACCTACTTTGGTTGCGGTAGAGAAATGAATGTTTTTCTTTTCTAGTTTAGAGAAGATGCCCGTAATGATAGGGCCTGCAACCATACACCAAAGTGGGTTCATTGCCATCGACGCTTCAGGTGCTACAGGGATGAAACCGAATAGATCGCCACGCATTGTGTTGATTGCAACCATTGTCATCGATGTCATCATTTGACCGTAGTACACGAAGAAACATGTCGTCAGGAATGTGATGATTAAGATCGTGCCCATTTTCAGCATGTCTGACTTCTTCGATTTCATCATCAAAGAGACAAAGTAGATGATCGCTGCACCACCAATTGCGTATACGATGTTCTGGCCGATATCCATGTTAGAAAACATGAAGAATACCAAACCAATCATTGCAGCAGAAAGGCCAAGGAATGCAGCCCAATGTTTAGTACTTACTGGTTTTTGGTCGATTTCAGCACTTGCTCCAACAAGGCCTTTGCGAACAAAGAGCATCATCAGAAGTGCGGCACCTGCTAGAGCAGCTGAAAGAAGGAAGCCACCGTGGAAACCAACAACAAGCACTAGCATCGGGAACAAGTACTGGCCTAAAAGCGCACCAATATTGTTGACTGAGTAGTTGATAGGGTAGCAGTTTTCGAAATCTTCCTGAGTTTTGAACGTGCGTTTGTAAAGACTTGGGTAAGAAGGGGACATCAAACCACGCGCATAACTCGCTAAAGCAATACCACATAATGCCATTGGAACATTGGTCGCCGCGGCACCGAGTACCAGTAGAGCATAACCACTTGCGAACCCTAGAAAGGCAATGGTCAACGATCGGTATGCGCCTAAAAATTTGTCGGCGATGAAGCCACCTGCAATAGCAAATAGCGGTCCGATTGCAGAGAAAGCACCAACAACCATCATTGTGTCGGCTTCATTGTAGTTAAGATCTTCAAGGAAGAAACGAGTCAAGATCACCATGACGCCATAGAACGAAAGTCCAAACATCATTTGGCAGAACATCATTGATTTGTTTAATCTATTCCACATTATTTTATTCTCACATTAGTATTAAGATGTAGTGTAATAACCTAATTATAATACCATCACTAGCAATACATAAAATGAAACATGCATCCCAAACAGAACTTTACTCGATATACCTTTTCTTATGAGTGCATTGATATTTCTCATGAATGAAATTTGCAATGTTAGATTTTGATAATGGATGCATAACTGTGAGAAATTTAACCACCTTCATTTGTGGTTAAGTAATGAACGGATAAAGGAAAAGTTAGCATTGGTCATCTTGTAAAATGTTCAAGTGAGTATCACTTTCAATTGGCTGTTGGATTTTAGCCAATAAAAAAGCCAGCTTGGTGGCTGGCTTTTGTTTGGATATCGAAAACTAAGTTTACAATAACGGTTCTGAGTGAGACGGTTTCTCGTGGTGCGTGTCAACGATGTATTGCGTTTCAACTATTCTCTGTATCTCGACTATTCATCGCATCTAGCTAGTCACCGCATTTAACTGGTCACCGCATCTAACTGGTCACCGCATTTAATTGGTCACCGCATCTAGCTATTCACACGGTGGCGCCATGTGGATCACCGCTAAACCACCTAAAGACGTTTCACGGTATTTCTTGTTCATGTCTTTACCTGTTTGGTACATGGTTGCGATAACCTTGTCTAACGAGATAAGACACTTGCTGGTGCGTTTTAGAGCCATACGTGATGCGTTGATGGCTTTCATTGCCCCCATGGCGTTACGTTCGATACATGGCACCTGAACAAGCCCGCCGATCGGATCGCATGTCATGCCCAGAGAGTGCTCCATTGCGATTTCAGCTGCGATACAGATTTGCTCGTTGCTGCCACCGCGCAAAGCGGTTAAGCCAGCAGCAGCCATTGATGAAGATACGCCGACCTCACCCTGACAACCTACTTCTGCACCAGAAATTGAAGCATTGGTTTTGTATAGGATGCCGATAGCGCCAGAGACTGCCAAGAAGTCTTTCAACTGCTTGGTGTCTAGCTCTTTAATGAAACGATGGTAGTACATTAATACCGCAGGAATAACGCCAGCCGCACCATTGGTTGGAGATGTTACCACTTGGCCACCCGCTGCGTTTTCTTCGCTTACAGCAAAGGCAAACAGGTTAATCCAATCCATGATCTCCATTGGATCATTTTCAATCGAAGCGTTCGCTTCCAACTTTTTCAAAAGAGCTGGCGCTCGACGGGTGACTTCTAGTCCGCCATCAAGAATACCTTCAGTATCAAAGCCACGCTGCATACACAAAGACATCACCTTCCAGATTTGGTCGGCTTTTTGGTCAATTACATCCATATCTTGAAAAGACACTTCATTGCGCAGGATTAAGCCACCAAGGCTAAGCCCTTGCTGCTCTGACAATTCAAGTAGTTGGTCGGCAGAAGAAAAAGGGAACTCAACTTGTGTTTCTGCTTCTTGCTTGCCGTTTTGTAGCTCATCAGCGGTTGCGATAAAGCCACCACCAATTGAGTAGTACGTTTCCATATCTAGAAGACTACCGCTCGCGTCAAAGGCAGAGATGGTCATGCCATTTTCATGAAGCGGAAGATTAGTTTTATGGAAGAGTAAGTCGCTTTCTACATCGAAGTGAATTTCATGGTTACCGCTAACCAGTAGAGATTTATCTTCAATCGCTTTACGCATTGCTTGGTTAGCACTGGTAATCTTAATAGTGTCGGGGCGATTACCGAGCAAACCTAACAAAGTTGCTCTGTCTGTGTGGTGACCAATACCCGTCAATGATAACGAGCCATATAAGTCGATTTGAATACGCTTCACTTGCTTAAGCTGAGCATCAATTTTTTGGGTAAAGTTAAACCCAGCGATCATTGGTCCATTTGTGTGGGAGCTGGACGGGCCAACCCCAATTTTGTAGATATCAAAAATAGACAGCATAGTAACTTCCTGTGAAGACGGTTCGATGAACGAACTCTGGTTAAAGTATATCTTTTGTTAACCTCACTTCTTTGAGTGAGCGTATTCTTTCAATGAGATTAATGTTAACAAGCGTGTAGTTCGATGAAATACAAGACCGTGCTATTTTTGCTTTATATAGCTGCACGTTGATTCTTGTGTACCTTAAGATGTTGCTATCAATAGTGAGCATTATTGCGAGCTACATTTAGGAATTTAAAAATACTTTTGTTAAGAACTATTGTATACATAATTCACTCCATCTAATCACTAAAACGAGACTTGAACATAAAATGAGCATTAATCACCTCCTTATTGTGCTAGGTAAGCGACTTAATGGGAATAAATTGACTGATGAAGGCATCAGTCGAGTTGATGCTTTGGTGGAGTATCTGGCGGGGCCTTTGGCAGAAGAGTCTATTCAGAAAACGGGTGTTGCATTTTGTGGTGGGGTGACAAAAGGTCAAACCACCTCTGAAGCGGATGCAATGCACCAGTATTTTCGAATTCTGGAAAGCCAGCGAGAATATCCGTTTTCCTTGGGGGCGATTTTGCTTGAGCAGAATTCGACAAATACGGTTGAGAACATTCAGAACTTAGCTTCAAAGATGATTGAAAGTGGACTGTTTACCCGCGGGCAGAGTGTGAAGGTGACGTTCGTTTCGAATGACTACCATTTACAACGTATTTTCGAGATCCAATCACTAATGGACGAACAAGGCTTGCTTAAGGTTTTGGTCGAGAAGTGCTCAGCACTTGGGGTGGAACTACAAATCGGTCCTCAGCTAGAAGCTCATGTTGCTGTGCCATATCCTCATCAAAATACTCAAGGGCAATTGTTTTTGTGGATGGATGTGCTGACAACCTATCGAGTTTATCTTGAAGGTGTTTCTGCGGGCACATTCAAGCGAGATTTGGAGTTAGTTAGGGGGGAGCCTGAAAGACTGTCGTTGGAGTCACTGATAGCTGTAAAGGCGTTAGTAAAGGGGGCACCTCATTTTGACATCGTCGACAGCTTACTCCCAGTATTGGAGGGCTGTATCCAGCAGACTTCCGTGGGTGCCGATATAAAAAAAGTCAGGGAATACCTAGCTCTACTAGATACTAACCTGACTTTATTGAATCGTTATTTAGACCCAGAATCGGATCACACACATCGCTGGTGGCGATAGATGTTTATTTCTTTCTCGTGATGCCAATAACGGTCTTTAAGCTCGCAAACGCAATCAGGCAGTAAGCCAAAAGTTCAGTGCCTTCTTCTGCGATAGTCTTTACATTTCTTATGTAATGCTCGCCCATTACGCCATGCCAAAAACTTCCCATGCCAAATAAACGAGAGAAAACAAGCAGAAGCATTACACCAGTAACCAGAAGGTTCATGTGCGGTGAAGCTAAAATAAGCGCCAGTTGTTCGATAGTTTGTTTACCATTTTTAAGTGCATAAAAAATTGCACTCCCGGCTGTGAGAATTGCGGGATATACCCAAGCACCGTGAGTAATCATGTCAAACCAATGGTCTAGTTCTCGGATGAACATTACGGCAAAAAACGCGCTGATTAACATAGCGGCGTGCTTTACCTCAGGGCGCTTTTTAGCGAGGTAAGCAAATGCACCAGAGGAGACGATCAAAAGAAATTGCTGTAGCATTTCAGTGACTGAATTTTCACCGATTTTCCCATTCAAGAAAACGAAATCAATGCGGATTGCAAGGTTGACTATTATACCAATCGCTAAAACCACCAGTGCTGTTTGACAGCGTTTGTAGATTACCTCAGAGGTCGATTGAGATAGATTGAACTCTGGTATCTCAAATGACATATGACTTTGTTCTTTCGATTTTGTTTGTATTTTCATAATCAACACTACTTGTAAATGTTTGTAACAGGCAGGCATTCTATCGGCCTCGGTTAGGGCTATGTCAGGGTAATGTCATAAATAAAACACTGTTCAATTGGTGTGGGGGTACGGTAAACTGCCGCTTGGTAGCGGTCAGTCTACGTAATGTTATGTGATTTGATTAGGTGGGATTCGTGACAGAATAACGTCGTTTACAGGTGCGACGTCATCAGTTCACGATGTCGCAGTTGAGCTTTCTTCTTTTTGCTCATGGTTGTTGCGGTAGTATTCCCATTGCTCGATACGTTCACCGTTATCAAACACGCAATAAGTGGTGCGTTGATTGTTTTCAGTTACGGTTTCTAATTCACCATCTTGTTGAACACAATAAACCGCGGCTGGGTTAGCGACTGAAACACGTTGGCCTTCGCTATATTCTGCATAGTCGTTTGCACAACCGCCCAACACAACGGCAAATACAGCCATCAAACCAATTTTCTTCATGTCTATCTCCTACGTGATAACTCTACAATCGAATGCGTTAAGTTCTACAGAACCAAATGAGAAGCTCTATGAAATTAGTATATTTTAGATTTCAGAAAAGGTTGTCCTAATTTGGTCAAGATATTGAAATAGGTTGATATTTCGCTATTTTTAAGTGCTTTTTGAGTGTTTGATCAAGCTGACATAGCTGATGTTATTGCAGGAACGGCCTCCGTCAATAAGGCGCTACTTGATGGTTGTTTTGACTCGATAGCCGTGGGCGAACAGCGATCAAAAGCAGAGGGTATGTGTTCTAGTGGGGGACGGAGAACCTCGAATCTATTGATGATTATGATATGATGCCGCCAAATTCAGTAGAGCAGTCAGAATCATGAGACACCTAAAAACCACCATCCACCCTGATATCGATCATCTAGACAATAAAACGGTATACAAGCGTAATGCTGCCCGTGCAATTGTCTTAGACGGTGAAAACATTCTGATGCTGTACACCGAGCGTTATCACGATTACACCATTCCTGGTGGTGGTTTGGATGAAGGTGAAGATGTGATTGCTGGTATGGTTCGTGAACTCGAAGAAGAAACCGGTGCAAAGAACATTCATAGCATCAAGCCGTTCGGTATTTTTGAAGAGTTTCGTCCTTGGTATAAAGACGACGCAGATATGATGCACATGATCTCTTACTGCTACTCATGCAAGATCGATCGTGAGCTTGGTGAAACGGCTTACGAAGATTATGAAGTGAAAAATGGGATGAAACCAGTTTGGATGAATATCCATGAAGCGATTGCCCATAATGAAAAGACCATGGCCGAGAGCCCGAAAAAGGGCATGAGTATTGAGCGTGAAACCTTCTTACTGCATTTGATTGCCAAAGAGATGCTGTAAGCAGCAATAACTTTTTCCTTATCAAGCTTCTATTTTTTAAACTTGCTAATTATTAACCGCCTAAGAGTCCTGTGCTTTTAGGCGGTTTTTGTATCTGACATCAACCACTTTGTTTGAAGTGGATGTAGTGCTCGTCTTTTGACTTTCCTATATAGGTATAAATCGTAGTTAAAGTCGGTGGTTTTTAAATTGACGTAACACTTAAGCAATTTGATTCTTATTTTGAATATATCGAGAACGAGCTCTAGATTTAAAATGAAAATAAATAAAATTACCTTTAATTTCATCATCTTAAATTCATGCTTTGCTTAATTGAAAACTTGGCCTTCCTCTTGCTTCATTGACTAAGCAGCTCGCTTTATCGACACCAAAATAACAAACCACTACTTTTGCTTAGTTACGAGTTTGGGATGTGGAAAACTTTTGTTTAACCGTCGTTCAGAGTTCACACACTTTTCAAGGAAATCGCTCATGCGAAGAAGAAGTCGAGGTTTACTATGAAATACAAGCAAGTTATTTATCTTATGACGGCAGTAGTCAGTGTCCCTATTTATGCAACGACGGTGGATTTGGACTTTTCAAACCATATAGAGCCAACTAATGGGAGTAGCAGCTGGGCGGGACCGACGTACGATGGGGTGTCAATGCATTTTCTGAATGTCGGAACACATGATGGAAAAACAATAGATGCCAAAGTGTCTAGTAATGTGTTTGGTGATGCGACATTTTTGTTTCATGCTCCCAACTACAAAGTTGGCGCAACGCAGCCTTCAGGAGATATTGGTTTTCTTTACCAAACTAATTCTGCGGGATCGGCAGGCTTAATCTATACCTTTGAATTTTATGATGGTACGGATGGTCTCTCCGGAACCTTCTCAGTACCTTATACTATTCCTGAGTTTGACATGATTGGTTATGACATCGATGGAGAACCCTCACAGTCTGAACAAGTACGAGTCTTTAAAAGTGAAGGTTTTTTCAGCTATCAACTTGGTAGTGCGAGTGCAAGTTTGACGGCAGAAGAGAGTACCGATGGGACTTCAGTCTTATTCACGGGTCCTGGTACAAACTACTCTGAAACAGACACTTCAGGGGCGGTTAAATTCACCTACAAAAACACTTCTATCGTCACACTTCAGTTTGAAACGGTTACCACGAGTACTGGACCGAACCCTATATTCTCTGCATTTGATGGTAACTGGGAGTTATCCGGTTTTACAACTCCCATCGAAAGCTCAGACGAATCTGATTTTGGTGATGCGCCTGATAGTTACGGCACGTTACAAGCGAGTAATGGTGCTGAACATGCGATTTCGTCAACGCTTTATTTAGGGGCTAGCATTGATGCTGATACCGGCGGACAACCTGGTGCAGCATCCAATGGCGACGACTTGGATATTGGCGGGAACGACGACGATGGAATTACCTTGTTGTCCAATCTAGAAATTGGATTAGACAGCTTAATCAATGTCAACGTAGTCGGTAGCGGCTACCTACAGGCTTGGGCTGACTGGGACATGAATGGTGTTTTCGATGATGACGAGCAAATACTGAAAAATCATTCTGTTGTCGATGGAAGCCAAGTTGTTCCTATTCGTGTCGGCGACGGTGCAGTCGTTGGTACTGTACAAACTCGATTCCGCTTGGCTAGTAGCCCAAACATTCCTAGCGATGGCTATGTCGGTGATGGGGAGGTTGAGGATTACGTTTTCAATGTAACCGACCCAGGGACCACGATCCAACACTCTAATTACTACACTGCGGCCTTTGAAGATAATTGGCCAGAAGTGGGCGACTTTGACTTAAATGATGTCGTTGTTTACTACCGAACCACCATCTTAAGTAAAGACGATGCCGTTCTTCGAATGGATATTACTGGCACTGTCATGGCTTATGGAGCTTCTTACGGCAATGGTTTAGGTTGGAAGCTCAATGGATTCGATGAGTCAGATGTTGATCTGCAAACTGCTCGAGTACAAAAAAATGGGGCGACTCGCGTTAATATTTCACCATTTACTGGTGAGGACAAAGCGGTTGCATCGCCAGGAGGAGACGTTGTCGTTGTTGCATCTCTAAATTTAAGAAACGATCTGCCCATTAATGCCGAGTGTATGTTCCACCGTACTAACCCATCTTGTAGCATGTCGCTGGAAGCAGATAATATGACGTTTAGTATTTCACTACCGTTTGCTTCTGGAAGCGAGCCGACTGTGAGTTCATTGATGCCATTGAGTGGTTTTGACCCATTCATCTTTGGGCCGGGTGAAGGTCAGTATCATGGTGATAGCTTCACTAGTTCTCCGGGTAAAGACTTAGAGATTCATACAGCCGATTTCCCACCGACAACTCGCGGTACGTTAGTCAGTGACTTCTACGGAATTGCGCAGGATGACTCTGACCCGTCGAGCAATAAGTATTATCGAACTACGCAAAATATGCCTTGGGGAATATTAATATCATCTCCTTGGAATCACCCAGCAGAGTACATTGATATCAGTGAGGCATATCCTGATTTTGCCGAATGGGCGACCTCAGGAGGTTCAGCGAAACCAACCTGGTACCAAAACCCGACTTCAGACAAAACTTGGTCAACAGAAGACTAATCAAGGAGGATTTATGAAAACAATCAAACTAATGCTGAGTAGCGTGTCTCTTGTCTTCCTTTCAGCTTGTGGTGGCGGGGGAGGTGGTGGTAGCAGTAGTGCTTCAGCTCCAAGCTCTTCTGCGGCACAACAAGCACAGAAATCGATAGAGTTAGTAGTTCCGGAAGGTTTTGATTTCTCTACTGAAAGAGAGGTTGTTGTCAATGTAGATGTCGGAAGTTCGCAGAGCTCCCGAGGCTTTATGAGCATCTACACTGATTTTAATGGAGATGTTGTCGATTACACCTCACAAGTGTTGAGAACGCCGATCAATGAGGATATTGATTTTTCAACAACACTGCTTCTTCCAAATCATGTTGATAAGGTTTGGGTAGAAGTATGGTATCCATCAGCAATGGGAAGTGAAGTAAAGCGTTTAGTGGACATCAACAATGGGCAGGTAGACGTCGTCCTTTAAATCTCATCATTTAACAAACCTAAAATATTTGCCGCCATTTTGGCGGCAAATTTTCTTTTTGTAGCTTTGAAAAACAACGGAACGATTAAAATATAAATTTGGTTGATATTGTCAACTATGTCTTTTTGGTGTACCTTTAAACCTGAGAATGTACCAAGCTCCCGATGAATCCATGGTACAGCCGCGAACCCGTCCTCAAAGAAAGAATTCCATGAATAAAAGACAGTTTATTGCCCACTATTTGCGTATGAATCGCACTTCTTATTTGTTGGCGATAGTTTTCATTTTTCTCGTAAATTGGCTTCAAGTTGAAATACCACGCTATATCCAATTGGCGATAGATCTGATTGATGATGCTTCTTCAACTGGCCATCAGCAGCTGCAAAGCTATGTTTGGATTGTAGTCGGCATGTCTGTCGCCATGGTGGTGGTGAGAATTCTGTCTCGTATCTATGCGCTTAATCCGGGGCGAATTACAGAAGCAGCGCTCAAAAGTACACTTCTACAAAAGCTGAATCGCTTACCAAGCAGCTTTCATGAACGTTTTGCTTCAGGTCGACTGATCTCGATTATCAATAATGACCTCAGTGGTATCCGACTGCTGTTTGGTGTCGGCTTCTTGCAGTTCTTCAATGCGTTGCTTGCGTTGTCGTTGACACCTCTTTACATGTGGCGTATCTCACCAGAACTCACACTGTACTCGATTATTCCTATCTCAATCGCTTTTGTGATTTTCCGTGTGGGCTTCAAGCGTATGAAAACACTGCATTTAGAGCACATGAAACGTCTACAAAACTTGTCTGCTCAGCTAATGAGTTACCTGTCTGGGATTGATTTGATTAAGAGCCAACTGATGTCACCTTGGGTGAAAGCCGAAACTGAAAATCTTAACCAGTTATTGCTTGAGTGCCGCCTTAAAATCACACGTATTCAAGTCTTCTTTATGCCGGTACTCGACTACGCCAATGACCTGATGAAAATCATCATTCTGGGACTTGGTGGCTTTATGCTAATGCGGCAAGAGCTTACTTTGGGCGAAATAACCGCTTTCCTGACTTATTCTGTTTTACTCGCTATGCCTTTGATGCAACTCGGTAGAATCGCGACCATTTATCAGCGTGGCATGGTAGGTATTCAGAGTGCACAGACTATTCTTAATGCCAAAGTTCCCGAGCTTGATGAAGATAAGCTCACGGAGTTAGATGTTGAATCGCTAAGGGGAAAAACGTTTTCCGTTCGCAACCTCAGCTTCAGCTATTCGGGTGAAGAGCGTGTGATTCTTGATGACATCAGCTTTGATATTCCTGCCGGTAAGAAAGTGGGTGTGCTAGGTGGAATCGGAGCGGGTAAAACGACATTAGTGAACTGCTTGAACCATCACTTGGATGTACCAGAAAGTTCGGTTTTCCTTGGCGAAAGGGATATCACTAGCTTCTCACGCAGTGACTTGCGCCGTTACGTGAAAACCGTGACTCAAGACCCTTTCCTGTTTTCAGCAACCGTCGAGGACAATATCCGCTTTGGCAGCTTAGATACTGACTTGGCAAAGAGTCAGGTTGATGAAGTGCTGGATCTCAGCCAGTTGGCGAGTGACGTTACTCGTTTTGAGCATGGTGACCAAACCTTAGTCGGTGAGAAAGGGATCATGTTGTCTGGTGGCCAGAAGCAGCGTTTAAGTATTGCTCGTGCTTTATTACAACCCACCGATCTGATCATCATGGATAACGTTCTATCGGCCGTCGACTATGAAACAGAACGTAAGATTTTGGAAGGCTTGTTTAAGCGCTTGGAAAATCAATCAGTACTTGTGGTTTCACACCGTGTTAATGCCCTTGAATATATGGATGAAATCATCGTGTTGAACGAAGGTAAGGTGATCGCGAAGGGCGACCATGCAACGTTATTGAAAACGTGTGATTACTATTACGATACATGGCAGTTACAGCAGAATGAAACGGAGGCAGCAGCATGTTAAAAGGTGTTGATCTCAAGTACCTCAAGCACTTTTTTAAGTTTGCTAAGAAATACAAACGCTCTGCGATTCTGGGCATCGCTATGCTTCCTCTCTCTGTCATCACGAGCTTGTTGTTCCCTTGGCTGATCATTCAAGTGATTGATGTTCACCTGAGCCATGGGGATATGGATGGACTGCTCGAGTATGTCTTCTATCTCGTTGCCGTGCTGGTGGCGAGCTATGTGGTGGATACCACCTATTCGTACAACCTGCGTAAAACCGGGCAATACACGATAACTGACATGCGCTCAGTGTTGTTTGCTCGCGTGCTCAAACTGCCGCGCAGCTATTTTGATAACACACCGATTGGTGTAACGCTTTCACGATTAACCAGTGATTTGGAAACCATCGGCGAGACATTTGTTCAGTCGGTTGTAGGTCTAGTTAAAGACAGCATCAATACCATTGCTCTGTTGGTGATGATGTTCTTCATTGATTGGCAGTTAACGATGATTGTATTGATCATTATGCCGCCAGTGATGTATTTGACGGTGTATGTGAGAAACCGACTTCGTGCTTTGTATAAGGTGACTCGTTCTTCGCTCGCTCGCGGTATTGGCTTTTTACAGGAAGTACTATTTGGTATGAAAACCGTTCAGATGTATCGAGCGGAAGAGCAAGTCGAACAACGCTACCAAGGCTATACCGATGAGTTTTTAAGAGCGCAGAAGAAGATCAATAAATACGATGCGATTTTGTTCTCATTTATCTCAGGCATCACCTCAATCACCATCGCAATTATGATCTGGTATGGCTCTGAGCAAGTGATAGAAGGGGCACTCACCTTGGGTGTGCTAATTGCGTTCATCAACACCTTAGAAAAAGTGTTTGTACCTATTCGAGACTTTACCTCCCAAATAGCTTCGATTCAGAGTTCATTTGCAGCGTTTGACCATATTGAAGAGCTGTTTGTTGAGCCGACTGAAGAGGAAGGGCGCAACCTGCTGCCATCTAACAAGGTTGAGAAACAGCTCGAACAGTTTGTGAGCCTTGAGTTTAAGAACGTGAGCTTCCGTTACAAAAACGACTCTCCCTACGTTCTAAAGAATGTCTCGTTTGTATTGGAGAAAGGGCATCAAATCGCGCTTGTCGGTTCTACGGGGTCGGGCAAGTCGACGATTCTGCGTCTAATCTCTAAAACCTACCAAGACTATGAAGGCAGCATTCTACTGAATGGAATAGAGCTGTCGCAGATCTCTAGTGAAGACTCTGCTCATTTGTTCTCAATGATGATGCAAGACGTGCACTTATTTGAAGAGACAATCCAATTCAATATCGCGCTGGGTAAATCGCATTTATCTAGAACTGAGGTTGAGCAGGCAGCGCGCTATGTTTATGCCGATAAGTTTATTGAACAATTGCCACAAGGTTATGACTTCCACTTGGAAAAGAACGGATCCAATTTGTCGGTAGGGCAAACGCAGCTTATTTCGTTTGCTAGAGCGGTTGCACAAGGTGGACAACTGATGATGCTTGATGAGGCGACCAGCTCGGTAGATTCAATCACCGAAGACCTCATCCAAAAAGCGATGCAGCGTCTGTTTAAGGAAAAAACCGTGATTGCGATTGCACACCGTTTGAGTACAGTACGTCACTCGGATACGATTCTGGTATTGGAACAGGGTAAAATTGTTGAGCAAGGTAATCATCAACAGCTAGTCGCACACAATGGAATTTATGCTGGCTTGTTACAAGAGTCGATTGTCGAAACGGGCGATTCTCAAGTTACGGTAGCCTGATTGCCTCAAATCAGGCTGTTGCTTTCGATGAGACGAACTGGTCTTGTCTATGCTTCTCCAGTTTCTATTGTTTTCTAATATTCCCAATAGGTTAGGGAAATTAAACATATTTTTCGATTATTAATATGTTATGATCTCCCTACTACTAAAGGGGTGTCTTCGGGCATCGGGATGTATGCGAGCAAAACGTAAGTGCTTGTGTCAGTCACTTTCTGGCGAATATGGAATCGAAGATGTTGTTGGAAGAAATTGTAGAAATTATCGAATTAACCGACTCAGACCATTTATCTCAAGCAATGGAACTGTTTAACGAGCATGGTTTTGTTGATGCTGAGTCTTTACCTTTTATGAATGTTGTTTTTGAAACAGCACCGGATCACCTTGCGAAGAAGTTGTCGCAGATTGGTTTTAAAGGTTTAGTGCAAGTCGAAAAGAATAAAGATGCATCGGGCTTCACCATTATTGATGCTGACCGTGCTCTGCTAAAAGATTCTGCTTAACTGTAAGACTTTGCTTAGCTACAAGACTCAGCTTAACTGTAAGATTCTTCTTAATGACAAGAATAAGATTCAGCTTAGTGAAAAGACTCTATCCAGTTCAGTAACACCCGTTATGATTATTTGAGGTTAACACAGTGACAACAGCAACCGTTTCATCAACAGAGCAACACATTTCCAATGAACATGCGCTTTTAGGTGCATCGTTATTAGCGTCTCAAAAAGTTGAGTTGGCTCTGTTCAGTGTTATCTCTAAATTAGCTAAAGCACTGCCAAAGGAACAACAGCAGCAGTCGTTAGGTTTGGATTTGGATACCTTTTTAAGGGAAAAGCCAAGTGAGCAAGCCTCTACGCTGAGCCTATACGAACAGACGTTTGGTGAGCAACTTCCTTTAAAAATAAATGAAATCAGCGATTTTATTTATCACCGAAACTTGGTAACTCGTGGCTTTTGGCGTGTGACTGGGGCTGATGTTAAAGGCGGTGAGAAGCTAGCGAACCCAGAGCTTTATTTAAAAGAGTTCTTGGCCAAGTGCGAATACTGGCAAGTGATGATTGATACTCAAACCAAGTAATCAAATTGAAATAAGAAAGCCATAGCGAACATGCTATGGCTTTTTTGTTTGTGTAAACCATGCTGTATTTTTTAAAGCAGATGATTACCACGAATACTGAGAACATCGCTGATATTACTTTAAATATCCCTCCAAAATTTAAAGCATCATCTTCAATACATAGTTCCTAGAGACAAAGTGGTGTTTAAGTGCAGCACAAACATGAAGAACAACTAAACAGGCTAGGGCAATACAACTGGCACGATGTAAATAGAAAAAGAAGCCGTTGATTGCAGGGTCGGTAATTGGGTTGTTCACGCTCACCAACCAGAATAACGAATAAGGTTCTTTTAGCATCAAGTAACCCGTGCTGAAAACCATAAACATCACTAGATACATCAGGGAGTGAGCAAGTTTAGCAATGCATTTTTGCCCTTCAGGTACAGACAGTGGCATGGTTGGCGATGAGCGGAAGTGACTCCAGACATAACGAACCACGAATAATGGCGTCGCAATGGTCGCCAATGACATGTTGAGCATTGACAGAAAAGAAAACAGTTCTGGATGACTGGTGACATAGTGCATCACATACCCTGCGACTGTTGCATAGATGATGACAGACGCCATGACCCAGTGCAGCACCCGGCTCATTAAATCGTATCGTGGATTGTTCAAATTAACCTCGCTCTGATCGTTATTAATATAAGATTCATCTCGATGCAATAAATCAACTCTTGGTATATTCGCATCGCGAATTAATTATATAGAACAGTATTACGCGGTATTTTTATAATTTAGAAATTAATGATGTTGCTTCAGGTGTTTTATAATTATCAATGATGTTTTAGAGTGTTAATTCCAATAAGGAGAAGGCAGAATTGCCGACTTTCTAGCTTGTCTTGCGATTAAGAGATACAGTTAACAAAGATAAAATATATAAGGAATGTATAAATGCTTCGAATCCTATTGATTGCAGTGTTCTCACTGGTCACGACCATGAGCTTTGCAAGCGAGGAAGTTAAATACTCAGAGAAAGAGTATGTAGACCGACCATTGATGGAACGCTACATCTTAGATGAGCTGAAGCAGTTGCGAATGGAACAGCAAGATCTGGAAAGGCGCTTGACCATTCAGATGACCGATCGTGAGCTTACAGTCGCCGATAAGTCATTGAACTATGCCAATGTCACGGTCACGTATTTCTTCTACATTATTGCGGGTGTTGCTTCTCTTATTGCATTGGTTGGTTGGCAATCAATGAAAGATCTCAAACACACCACCAAAGAAATGGCTGACCAGCGACTTAATTCGATTGCTCAAGACTACGAGAAGAAATTCAATGTTCTTGAAAGGGATCTTAAGCGTAAGACCAGAATTATCTCAGAGAACAACCGAGAAATCGAAATCATCAATGAGATTCACAATTTATGGCTCAGAGCGCAAAACGCTCAAACGGCCGAGCAGAAGATTGAAATTTACGATGAGATATTGAAGGTTCGTCCGGGTGATTTAGAAGCGTTGACCTATAAAGCGGATGCTGCGATGGATATGCAGGAATACCACTGGGCAATGAGCCTATGTAACCGCGTGTTAGAAGTGGATGACCAAAATGCCCACGCCTTGTATCAACGTGCTTGTTCGTATGCAAGGTTAGGAGCAGAAGGTCAGGCTATCGATGACTTAGAGCGTTCTATTGAAGCGAGTGGTTCAATGAGAGAGTTGCTAGTTGAAGAACCAGACTTTGAAATGCTGCGCGGCTTAGATCGTTTTGAAGCGCTTTGTGAAGAGTAATGTCACATAAGGTGGTGGGCTTCACACGCCCACCATATTTTGGCAACTTTTGTGGAACGGTTTCTTACATTACGTTTATTTTTTTGAATTGATTGTTATGTTATAACATTTGCCAAGTTCCTTGTTATAACCGCTAAGTATTTTATGAAGTTCCTCCCTATTGGCCTGATCGTTATCGCTATCAGTGCATTCTCACTTTCCGTTTTGCTCCATTTTCAATCCGAAGCACCAGAAGAAATCTCAATTCAAGTCACCCCTTATAAAGACTTATTAACTCATCAAGAGGGGGCATCAAACTCATATACAGATTCAGAGGCAAGCTCAAGAACGTTGGTAAAAGTTCATTACTTCGTGAAGGTTGGAGATACGCTCAGCAACATCTTTTCGTCATGGAAACTGCCTTATGAGACAGTTCAAAAAGTGATGGAAGCGGATCTTGAGTCTTTGAAGCTCGATACAATAAAACCTGGCGATCATCTAGAGTTGCTTTTGGATAGTGACTCTAAACAACTCGTAGAGCTGATTTTCCATGAAAGTCTCGTAGAGCAAGCTGTCTTCACTAAAAATGATGATGGAAGCTTTAATTACCAATTCCATGAAATGCCTAGCGAATGGAAAGAAAAGCTCTATAAAGGCACTGTTCATGGCAGTTTTTCAACGTCAGCATACAAAGCGGGATTAACAACCGCCCAGATAGCCAATATTACTCGAACGTTAAGAGACAAGATTAACTTCTCAAAGCAGTTAAGAGCGGGCGATGAGTTTAATGTGTTGGTCAATGAGCAATACACAGGCGACCATCTAACAGGAAAAACAGAGGTCCAAGGCATATCGATTACGTTACGAGGTAAGGAAGTGGCCGCGTTTCTTGCTCCAGATGGACGCTTCTACGACAGAGAGGGTAATAGCCTTGAGCAAGCGTTCAATCGCTACCCAATAGACAAACAATTCCGAAGAATTACTTCGCCATTTAACCCGTACCGTAAGCACCCAGTGACCGGACGTATATCTCCGCATAATGGTACTGACTTCGCAACACCCGTAGGGTCGCCAGTTTATTCAACCGGTGATGGTCGAGTTATTGCTATTCGTAATCACCCATATGCAGGGAAATACATAGTGATTGAACATAACAGTGTTTACAAAACTCGCTATCTGCATTTGAGCCGATTCTTGGTTAAGAAGGGGCAACAGGTTAAGCGTGGGCAGAAAATAGCGTTGTCTGGCACGACAGGTCGCGTAACCGGGCCGCATTTGCATTTTGAAGTACTGGTGCGTGGAAGAGCTGTGGATTCGATGAAAGCGAACTTACCTTTAGCGAGTTCTATCTTACCTGAAAATAAAGGTGCATTCTTGGCGAGAGTTGCCTCGTTTGATGACATGCTCTCCGGGCAAAAGGTTGCACGAGTAACATCAAGCTAAGTATCAGCTTATAACTGTTCTAACCCTTTGGCGGCTAATCATCAAAGGGTTGGAACGAGTTTTCATTAGGCTGCCTGATTGCTCAATAGCTTAATAGATTAAGTGATTAAGCGATTAAGCGACGACAACCGCCGTGCCGCTCGCTGATACCATCAACATGCCATTACCTGTTCCCAAGACTTCATAATCTATATCGACACCTACCACCGCGTTGGCACCCGCTTCAATCGCTTTCTGTTCTAACTCTTTGAACGCGTAGTTACGTGCTTTTTCCAGTTCTTTCTCGTAGGTGCCAGAACGTCCACCCACAAAGTCGCGAATTCCTGAAAACATATCTTTGAAAACGTTCACCCCTAGAATGGCTTCTCCGGCAATAACCCCTTTGTAATCGACAATGCGCTTGCCTTCGACTGATTGTGTGGTGGTAATAATCATAATGGCCTCTTGTAAGCTTGTTGAGCTGTCACTCGCTTATTAATTGATAGTTTGGTCTTGCTCTTGAATGTCATCGTTCAGTGCTGTCTCTGAGCGTGTGAATTCATGTCTTAACCATGTTCTCAGTTTTAGCACACTTTCTTGTTTTAATTTGTTTTTTGGGCAAACAAAATAGAAATCTTGGTGTGGGTTCGCGACGGGTTCGCCCAACTCCACTAGCATCCCATGGCTGATGTCATCTTTCACAAACAAGCGATGCGTAACCAATACGCCTAACGAACGAATTGCAGCTTGAACCGCTTGAATGGAGACATCGAACGTTAGATTGCTATGGAATGTGGGCATTGGGATTTGGTAATTGTCGCACCAGACTTGCCAGTCATGTTGTCGCCTGAGGTTAAAAACGCCAATGGTTGGGTTTTGTTTCACAAGTTGTTCAACGCTTAACCCCATTTGGTTTTTCAATAGTGCAGGGCTGCACACCAATACAAGATCATCGTCGCCCAGTTTCTCGCTGTAATATTGCTCCCACTCGTTGGGCTTGCCATGTACAAGCGCAACATCGACCCCTTCCTGCTCGATATCGAAAGGGCCAGTTAATGTCGAAATACGGATATCAAGTGAGGGAGTAAATGCTTGGAATTCGGGGACTCGAGGGATCCACCAGTGCATCGCGAGTGAGTTCACCATGTTGAGAGTAATGCGGTGATCGTTAGGTGTTCTGGCAAGCTCTTCTGTCGCTTCTATCACCTGTTCCAGTGCTGGCGCGACTTTACGATAATATCGCTTACCTGCGGAATTTAGCACAACACGACGACCTACACGTTGGAACAGCGGCTTATTGACCAGTTGCTCCAATGATTTGATAGCTTGGCTTACCGCAGAATGACTGACGTACAACACGCGAGCGGCGTCGGTCATGCTGCCTGTTTCAGCTACAGCGATGAACGCATAAACGGATTTCAGCGGGACGAGTTTCTTCATTGGTAAGTTTTCCTTACAGTTATGGTTAATATTACTCGCTATTTTTCATCACGTCACGCTTCTAAAATAGGTGTCATAGGAGGTGATAATTATGTCTGATATTACCAAGGCGACGACTTTCATGTTGTTGTCGACGTTCAGTTTGTCTTTGAGTGGCTTAATGGCCAAGTATCTATCTGAAGTGATGCCAATCTCGCTACTCAGTTTTGTGCGTTTTTTGTTACCCAGTCTGTTCTTATTCTTATTCTTGATGTTTTACAAAATAACGAAACCTTCACTCGATATGTGGAAACCTTTAGTGGTGCGAGCGATCTTTATGGTGGCGTGTCAGTGGTGTTTCCTTACTTCACTACAAACCTTAACGCTGGTTGAAGGTGTAGTGTTATTCAGTACGGGTCCGCTGTTTATTCCATTGTTAGAAAAATTAATATTCGGAACCAAGATTCATACAACGACTATCGCATGTTTAGCCATTACATTTTTCGGCGTAGTGATGATGGCAGGGGATTGGTCGCAGTTTGAGTTTGGTTCGGAGTTCTTTAGACCTGCGCTATTGCTTGGACTTCTAGCGGGTGTGTTTAACTCTGGCTCGCAAGTGAGTCTGTACCGAGCATCTAAAACCAGCCTGACACCAGCAGAGCTTAACGCATGGACCTTTTTAGTCGCAGCAATACTCGTTATACCTATGCTCGTGTTTACTTCTGTTTCTGCTGTACCAGATGTACTTAAGGGGGATAGTGTGTATGGAGCTTTAACGACTTTGCTGTCGTTTGATGACTTGCGTTGGATTGGACTTGGTGCATTTGGACTCGCACTGTTTACCATCAATACTCAAATCTTCCGCTCCAAGGCTTATAAGCTTGCAGACAGCGGTTCCCAGTTGGCACCACTGATTTTTACTAACATGCTGTTTAGCGCCTTATGGCAGGGGTTGTTCTTTGATGATGTGTTTTCTACTCAGCAGATGATTGGCATTAACCTAATTGTTGTGGCGAGCATTACCAACACTCTACTAGCTAAAAGACACAGCAAGGCGAAAGCCAACCAGACACCGCGAGTCACAGTGGCTGTAGCGACTGTAGTGGACGTTGCGGTGTTGGATTCTGCGGCTAAAAGCTAATCATTGACCTTATAGCCTAAAGACTAAAGACTAAATGGTTAGCTCAAACTTAAAATAATGAGCGTATGTACTCTTTTACTCGGTCGATGTGTTCGTTTGGTTCAATCTCGCAACGCTGTTTAGTCTCTAGGAATCGCTTAGCGTATTTGTCGTAGATTTTGTTTTCTAAGAACAGCAAATACAGCTTGGGATCGATATGACCGCTGGTGGCCATGTCGGTCATGATGTTGAGTGATTCGCTTAGGAGTTTGCCTTTCTTATACGGGCGATCACTAGAGGTGAGCGCTTCAAAGACATCAGCAATGGCCATCGCTCTGGACGGTAAAGGTAATTGGTCTTCGCTTAAGCCTCTTGGGTAGCCCTTACCGTCGATACGCTCGTGGTGTCCGCTGGCGATATCCGGAATATTCTGGAGGTAAGACGGATAAGGCAGTTTGTTAAGCATGGTGAAGGTTTGAATAATATGATCGTTGATCATGAAACGTTCTTCATCGTTTAACGTGCCACGACGAACTTTCAAGTTGTGCAGTTCACCTTGGTTGTATTTGACCTCTCCTGGCTTAAGCACAAACGCTTCTTGCCATACATCAGCAGGGCTAAAGCCATTGTCCCACGGTATTTTATGCTCAGGCTTATCGGCAAGTAGCGGTTCCATCACCGGTAGTATTTGGTCTTTTCTTGCTGGCTCAGCTTCACTCTTCTCTGTCGTGTCTTGTTGTTCATTGAATCTCTCTTTTTCAGACCAAGATAACCCTAGCTGATCGTCGAGTGTTCGTTTCCATTGGCGCTTGGCTATTCGGTCTAAGCGTTCTAGTTGTTCGTCCGTCATCGACTCTCCACCAAGGTTACATTCAGCAACAAAGGCAAATTCTTCATCCAATTCTGACAAGCTTTGTTCGAGGATCTTAAGCTGATCCTCTTGAAGCGCTCCGTTCGCTATAGCTTTCCAGTAGTCGGTTTCAGCCTGTTGTTTTAACAGTTCGAAACGCATTCGCACTTCGTGGATTCGGTCGTAAATGGTTTCAAGTTTTGTTGCCTTGTCTACGACATACTCGGGTGTGGTTACCTTGCCGCAGTCATGAAGCCAAGCGGCGAGCATTAACTCTTCCCACTGCTTACTATCCAATGAGAATTGCGGGTAATAACGGTCATCATCAATGGTTGCTTGAGTCAGCCATTTGGTCAGTTCAGGCACGCGTTGGCAGTGCCCGCCCGTGTAAGGTGATTTTGTATCAATCGCTGATGCAATCAACTCGATAAAGGCATTAAGCATGTCTTTCTGTTGCTGCATTTGGTCAATGTTATCTTTGGCTATTTCCGCAAAACTGAGCAGTTCTCGTAAGAAGGCGTGCTTGTCTGCCTGCATCTTGGTAATCGGTCTTTCATAGCCAATTGCGACGATACCCACCAACAACTTCTCACGGTTTAATAGTGGAAACAGGTACAGATCTGAATTGAAGATCGAATCTTGGTAATAGTTGAGAACATTGTCTTCTCGGTTTAAGTGGATTGTTTCTCCAGATTTAAGCTGGCACAGCAACCAAGGGGTGTGCTTGATGAAGTCATTGATGTCGGCCTTAAAGGGCAAAATGGCGAGGTTCGCGGCCGTATCAAACACATCTTTCTCTTTTGATTGAGTGAAGAGGACGATGGTTTCTGCTTTGGTAATTAAATAGCTTTGATGAGCAATATTTTTGGCTAATATCGAAAACTCCTGATTACCTGCCGTGTCGCGAAGTAGCGTAATAAGATCATGAAGCGTGTGTTCCATCAGCTCAATTGAGTGGGCGAGGTTAGCCACTTCTTGAATCATGCTTTTGGGATAATGAGTTCGCCTGAAGTCAAATCGTGCGATGTTGTCGGTGAGTTGCATCAGCGTATTAAGCGGCTGAGACAAGCGATTGGCAACAAACCATACGATAGCGAAGCAGATGAACAACATCCCAATCGCGACGGCGACTTGCTTGTCACGCATCGAGATAAGATCAGAGAGCAACTCATTGTGTGGCGTAGCCTCTGCCAAATATAAAGTGACATTCTGAGTGAGCTCAACAGGCGTTAGCGTTAATGCCCAAGTGTTTAAGTTGTACTCAACGTTTTTTAGGTTGAGGTTTAATTTCTCCTCGTCGGAGATAAGTGGTGCTATGACGGATGCTTTCAATGCTTCCATCTGTTCACGTTTGGGCACATTAAAGAAGCTTTGGTCTTGCTCACTGCCAGAGAGTTTCCCCGTCGTTTGGTTATTCGTTTTCTCAGTTTTACTTGTGTCGTTTGGCTGGGAGGTAAGCTTGGGAATCGATAGATCAAGTTGATGTTGGCCGAGAAGATTGAAATGTTGATCGAACAGAGCGAGTCGGGTTTGTGGAGAGTAGGCCAATTCACTGATCTGGGAAGAGAGAGATTTCAACGTGAAGTCGGCACCAACGACATGCTTGCCATCCAAAGAACGTCTAGAAAGCGTGATGCCATTGGTTTGCAGGAAATAGAACAGGTAGGGCTCAGAGAGTTGTATTGAGCCGTCAGGCTTTGCGTTACGAAACCAAGGTCGAGTCGTGGGGTTGAACTTACTCTCGGCTTGTCGGGTACTGATCACTTGGTGTGCGCCATCGAGAAAGGTAATAAAGTTTTCACCATCTAGATTGGTGCTGCTGACCATCATGGTCGCTTTGGCGGGAGCGTTGTTGTCGGCTCTCTGTTTAATGGAACTCAGAGGGCGAAAGATTCTGAAATCGCCATCTTCAGAGCCATAGAACAGAGCGACTAAATTGGTATTTTGTTTGAAGATGATATCGACCGAAGCAAGCCAAGATTCTTTTTCGACGGAGGAGGTTTGATGAGCAACAAACGGGCTCACTGCCATCACGTTTAAGGTTGTGATGACTGGGGCAATAGCTTGTTTAAATACCGATTCCAGCTTATCGCGATGTTCATTACTGACTTCGCGCACGGTGCCTAAAAGCAGTTCTTGAGAGTGCCGATAACTTATCGAAATCAGTACGGTACCGACAAGAGTGGTCAAAATTAAGAAAAGGCTAGTGATGTGGATACTCAGCGGATATCGTCTTCTTCTCATCTAACACTCCAGTTTGTAGACTGGTTTAAGTATTGACGAACTTGGGTAGGTTGCAAAAAATTGGCGCAATTAAGACGGCGGTACGACTAAGTTGTGCTTCCTATGACTAAGTGAAATGATAATAAAGCCTTATCTTTAAGTACTAATTGCCACTTGTGATTGGTAGGGCATCTCTCCAAGATGCTGGACAGGCTCTATGGGGGCAATAGATATCTAATGTTATTAATATTCCTGATTAGAAAACCAAGCACTCCGGACGTTTTATTAATTAATCATTATTATGTTAATATCATTAATTATTCTGCACATCTATAAAATTATCTGGGTGCTGTATGTGTTGAGCCTAGAAGGAACAGTAATGACGTTAGAAGCATATATTCTCAATGTAGGAATATACTCAATTTTCCCATTGTATTTTGCTACGTTAAAAAACCGTGTGCGTACAGCTGCATTTTATAACTATCTTAGTATCGTGCTTTTAGTGGGAGGGCTTGCTGGTGCCGTTTATTCCTTTCCATTATCCGAAGCTTTAAGTATTTCAGGCGGAAATATTGCTTATGGTGCATTCATGATGAGCACCATAATGCTCATTATTATTGAGCGAGATTTTAGCACTTTTAAACACATGTTTCGGTTAGTAGTGGTTGTGGATTTGATTGCTTTTGTTGGTTTTAACTTTATGGCTTGGTTGCTGGAATCGGAATATGTGTTGAACCCTTTTGCTATCCCTTTCAGTATCTTTGACGTGTCGTTGAAAGTTCTTGTTCTTGGAGGGGTTTTGATTCTCCTCGAAATATTGTTATTGATGTTTATTTTTACACAAGTGAGTAAGTTCCTTTCCAATCTACCAGCGTTGGCATTCATCTATACGCTAGCATTTGTTTTTATCCTTTGTTTGGATGGAGCACTGTTTCCTCTTTTAGCTTTTGGCCTAAGCCCGCAGATCGTTCCTATCATATTCGGAAATATACTGGGTAAGTTGTTGATTGCGGCCTGCTATAGTGTCCCAATGCTGATCTTCTACTTTTTGTTTAGGGGAGATTTTGCCAAGTTTGTTAGTTCGCCACTATCCATAAAGGATTTGACTAAAGCTCCTCGAAAAGAGTTGCTGGCAACATTGTATCAATATGAGTTGCGTGATGAGCAGTTGCAGAGAGAAAAACAAGATCTCACAAAGATTGCACTTTTTGATGAGCTAACCTCACTCCCCAATAGACGTAAATTTAATCAAACGTTTGAGTCTGAATGGGCTAGATGTGAACGCGAAGGGCAAACTTTAACCTTAGTGATCGGCGATATTGATTTTTTCAAGCAATATAATGATGCATATGGCCACCATCAAGGAGATGTCTGCCTTAAACAAGTCGCAAAGTTATGGAAGCACGTTTTTAACCGTCCGTCAGACCTTGCTGCTCGCATAGGAGGCGAGGAGTTTGCCATTATATTGCCAAGCACATCTATAGAGCAAAGCAGAGCTCGCCTTAATTCATTCTTAACGGTTTTGCACAGTCAACCGATTCCTCATCGTTCCTCACCCATTGCTTCTCATGTAACGATGAGCCTAGGGGTTGCGGAATGCGTTCCGACGAAAAGCACATCGCCAAATGATCTATTTATGCTTGCTGATAAGCGCCTTTACAAAGCAAAGAATAGCGGGAGAAATCAGGTTATTGTCGATTGAATTAATTTTAACAATACTGAATGATGAACAGTATATAATTTCGATTCACTCAGCATCACATTAAGCAAGTGTCTGTTGGACATTTTTGAATAAGCTGTATTAGACCAACCCAACTTGAAATTGATTGACTAGACCACACGGTTAAGGCCTTGATTTATGGAACTCAAAGTAGATACCCACACCCACACATACGCAAGTGGCCATGCTTACAGCACGCTGATCGAAAACGCGAAATCGGCGAAGCAAAACGGTTTAGCTATGTTTTGTACGACCGACCATTCAGAGTCTATGCCGGGCGCGCCACACTATTGGTTCTTCAGTAACCAGCGTGTGCTCCCTCGTTTTATTGAAGATGTCGCAATTATTCGAGGTGTCGAGTCAAACATCATGAACACACAGGGTGAAATCGACATTCATCCGAGTGTGGATAAGAACTTGGATTGGGTGATCGCGAGTTTTCATGAGCCAGTATTTCGCCCATCGGATGTCGCTACCCATACAGAAGCATTGTTGAATGTGATTAAAGGCGGCCGAATTGATGCGCTTGGTCACTTAGGAAACCCTAATTTTAATTTCGATTTTGAAGCTGTGATTCAATGTGCGGCGGAACATAACGTTGCGATTGAAATCAACAACACCACACTCAAAGGCAATAGCCGAGTTGGCAGTGTTGACCGCTGTTATGAGATCGCAAGAATAGCGAAAGCGAAAGGTGCGTTTATTACGACAGGTAGCGATGCGCATTTCTGCGTAGATGTCGGTGGCTTGGACTTAGTCGCTGCATTGTTAGATAAAGTAGGTGTGGATTCGAATAAAGTGGTCACTCATTCGCCACAGCAATTTTTGGCATTTTTAGCATTGCGTGGCCGCCAATCTATTGCTGATTTTTCGGTATTTGAGTGATGGAATGTCCGTTACTTTTTACTTTTTAGTCATTGGTTAGCTAGCTAGTTTGCATTTCGACACAATCAATTTTTGTGCCCGACGGATTTTTGTATACACTAGCCGAAAATAATAAAGTCGAAGTGCCACAACAACGATGGCGCTATCTTCAAAGACATCGCTTCACCTGGAGAAACAATGAAAACTCGCTCAATCCTTTTATCTGGCTTAATCGCTGCTTCGCTATTGTCTGGCAACGCTTTTGCTAATGTTGACCTTAAGAAAAACATGCAAGAAATGAAGCTTGCGTTCAAACAAGCGGCAGAAGCTCAAAACATTGAAGAGATGCAAAAGCCTATCGTACGTATCGACACGCTAGTTGCTGAGCTCAAAACGGGTGTTTACCCAATTGAGAAAGAAGAACACTTCATGGAAGGTTTCAAAAAGATCAGTGCATCGATTGATAGCATTGAGAAGAAGCTAGACCAAGGTGAATTTGAATCTGCACAGCAAGAGCTTCGTACTATCGATGGCCTTCGTGAAGAGTATCACGAGAAGCGTAATCCAAGCATTTGGAGCAAGATCTTCGGTTAATCTACTAATCAATAGAGTTTGCTTGTTAGCGTATCAAAGAGCAAAGCCTTAAGATTTGATTTCTAAAACGCCGCCTTACATTATTCTTATCAAGAAGGTGTAAGGCGGCGTTTTTTATTGTCTTTTTTATAAACAGTCTGTTTTGTAGAGTTTCACCACATTTTCTTGGCTCTTTCGTTGTAACCAGTTTTTAACTAAAAAGAGTGTGCGTTAGCTTCAATTTTTTAACCTGATGTTAATCTTTACGTTTACCTATATAACAAGTGCCTCATAATAAGGGAAATTTATAAAGATTAGGAATGATGCGCCGAACCTCGTTCAACTTCTCCATGTTACTTGCTACAGCATTAAGCTGGGCGCTAGTGACATTAATGCCTATTATCAATGCTCATGGTAATCGTGCGGGAGTATGGGCGTCGTTATGTACGGTCAACGGCTTTGAACTGGTTCAAATTGAAGAAGGCGAGCCCAATACTCACAAAGGAAAGCCGTGTCCCTTTAGCCATTTTTCCACGTTTCACCAAGACGAACTTCCAACTACACTACTAACAACTCGACTGAGTTCTATTGTCTCAGACAGCTACGCTTTTTTGGCTCTAAGCGAACGCTACACGAGGCAAGCCCCGCGCGGCCCTCCCTTTGGTATTGCTTAAACCTAACCCACTAAAATAATTAAAAATAAAGTATTAAGTAAAGTTAAACATGCTCAGATTACTTTCTGATTTTTCAGAAGGTATGTTTGCGTGTGTCAAAGGAAATAATAATGTTGAGAAATGAATCTCAAAGCTCTGCGAAAGCACAAGCGACTTCGCAGTCTACAAGCAGTGCAACAAGCGGTTCGAAAACCAATATAAAAAGCAAAGACCGCAATAAAACTCTCTACTTCCTTACGTGGCGTTGGCACTTCTATGCCGGGCTATTCGTTATCCCGTTTATGCTAATGCTGAGCATTACAGGCTTGGTGATGCTGTTTGATGATGAAATCGAATTGGCTTTCCACCACGAAGCCATAGAGATTGTTGCATCGGGCGACCCTATTAAGGTTTCACAACAGTTAACTGCAGTGCAGAATCAATACCCACAAGGTACGGTGACACAGTTTGTACCGAGCAAAGTCCCTGATCTTGCGAACCGATTTTCTGTATCACTTGAAGATGGCACTTCCGTTTTCGCCACGGTGAATCAATACACTGGCGAAGTGGTAGGAGAAATCCCGCGTAGCGATAGCCTGTACCAGCTGGCGAATGACATTCACGGCACTTTGCTGATTGGTGATTGGGGTGATTACCTAATTGAAGTCGCAATAAGCTTGTCTATTCTGTTGCTCATCAGTGGTATTTACTTATGGTTACCGAGAGATAACGCGAGCCGCGCTGGTTTTCTTAAGCTTCGATTTGGTTCAGGAACGCGTGTTTTAATGCGTGATCTGCATGCGAACATCGGTGGAACACTGTCATTCATTCTTCTGTTATTTATTCTATCAGGATTATCATGGACAGGTTTTTGGGGAGGTAAGCTAGTGCAAGCATGGAGTACTTTTCCTGCTCAAATGTGGGACGACATTCCTCTGTCTAACGAAACGCATGCTTCTTTAAATCACGGGTCTGAAGAGGAAATGCCTTGGAACCTAGAGCAAACTCCACTGCCTTTGTCTCAAGATAAGCCAGCAGAACACGTCCACCAAGTAGAAGAAGCGTCTGAAGCTCATGATCATTCTAAGATGGGTGAGGATCATTCTCAGCATGTGTTATCTGCCAGTAATTTCTCGATTGATGATGTGATAGCAAAAGCTCAATCTCTTGGTTTTACACAATATAAAGTCAATTTCCCGCGCTCAGAAACGGGCGTTTACACTGTGGCTGCCAATACCATGGGCGGTGACATCATCGATCCAACCCAAGATCGTACGACTCACCTTGACCAATATTCAGGGCGCATTCTAGGAGAGGTGACGTGGCAAGATTACAATTTATTCGCCAAAACTTTAGCCGTCGGTATTTCTCTACACCAAGGTGACATCAGCATCATCAACAAGCTTCTAAATGCGTTGTTCTGCATTGCGTTTGTCGTTGTGTCGGTGACTGGTGGAGTAATGTGGTGGATGCGCAGACCTTCAGGCCAAAGAAAGCTGGGAACGCCACCGAAGTTTGGTGATGCAGGCTTATGGAAAGCAGGCTTGGTGACGGTCGTGGTTATTTCAGTACTGTTTCCACTGGCTGGTGCGAGTATCGTGACAGCCATGCTATTGGATTGGCTATTGTTCTCACGTGTCGAGAAATTCAAGACAGCATTGAGTTAATTGACACGTAAACGGGCTTTCTCGACTTGAGAAAGTCCGTTTTATTAATCAGATGAGCGATTCTTTTGTGAGGAAAGCTTTAGACTTGATACAGCTCTAGATTTGATAAAGCTTTAGATCTGATACAGCTCTAGCGGCAGGCCGTCTGGGTCTGCGAAAAATGTAAATGATTTCCCCGTAAATTCATCAACTCGAATCGGTTCGACTTCAATGCCTTGTTCTTCCAAATAGCTTTTGGCATGTTGAACGTCATCAACACAAAAAGCCAAATGTCTCAGCCCTTGAGCTTCCGGAAAGCTTGGTCTTTCAGGTGCGTCAGGGAAGCTGAATAATTCTATTTGAGCGCCATTAGGCAGTGTTAAGTCGAGCTTATACGACTGACGCGCTTCACGATAATTCTCCGCTATCACTTCAAGCTTTAAAACTTCCGTATAAAAGCGTTTAGAAACTACGTAGTCCGAGCAAATAATGGCGGCGTGGTGTATTCCTTTCAGCATCAGTTTATTTCTCCTGCCAGCTTGTCACCCAAGTGTTCCATCGCATAATCAATGAATACACGCAATCGGGCAGGCATGTACTTGGTTTGAGCAAACTGCATCGCGATAGCGCCATGGTAATTACTCTTGATGGTCCAATCTTCCAGTACTTGCACTACAGAACCTTCAGCCAATGCATCTTGAATCACGAAGTCATGGAAAATACCCACGCCAAGCCCTTCTTTAACGCCTTTCAATCGCATCTGAGAGTGGTTCACAGCGTAACGTCCACTGACGGGGACTGTGTAAAACTCATCATCTTTCAGAAAGTCCCAAATGTGGTCTTTATCTGTTTCTGCAAGGTATAAGCAGTCGTGCTCAGAAAGCTCGGTAGGGTGGTGAGGGATTCCTTTTGCTTCTAAATAGCCAGGGCTTGCACAAAGTACAAGGTTCGTCTTGCCTAGCTCTTTTAAAACCAAACTTTCATCGGGCTTGTCGGTAAGGCGAAACGCAATGTCGATGCCTTGACGTAAAATATCGATGTCGCCATCAGCCGCTCTTAGCTTAAGTTGGATCTCAGGGTACTGATTTAAAAATGGAACAACAAAAGGCTGTAGCACTGAGTTCAAGAACGCCTCTGGCGCCGCTACTGTAATAGAGCCTGCAGGTTCTGTATGGTCAGAGGTAGACAGCTCAACCGCTTGTTGCGCTGCATTAATCATGACCACGCTTTGATCGTATACCAACTGGCCTGCTTGCGTGATGATCAATGTACGAGTGGTACGTTCAAACAGCTTCACTGACAGCGCTTTTTCTAAACGTGTGATCAATTTACTCAACGCTGAAGGTGTAACGCCTAGCTGTTTTGCGGCGGCGGTAAAGCTACCTTCATTCACAACTAAGATAAACGAGGCGAGATCGGGAAGTAGGGCGATGAGTTTTGGGTTAATCATAAGTATCCAGTTAGACTGATTTCAACGGTGGCCATAACCTTGATTGTGAGTGATCTCTTCTGATTTGTGAATCAATTTCATTAATTGATACGCGCAATAGTAGTCGTGATGGAAGCCGTTTTTTTGTTGTTCCTATTTCATATTACTCAGTTATTCACATCTCAAGTCAATATGGCGATTCCGTTGCTTCAAATTGGTTGTTAGATGCTTTTGTTATATGAATGTAAATACTTGTGATTGCTTGTTAAATTTAATTTAAACGGTGTTAGTATCCTCCCAACTTATGCTGAATCGAATCAGCCATATTTCATCGTTCGAAGAGAGCTTTTTACTTCGAGTTCTGAAGAGCAAAAACATAGTCAGAGGTAAGTATTTTGCAACGTACTGATATCACCCCAACGCAATCTCCCGCGTTAGCCGCGTTAATTAATAACGATTATGAGCTTAATTTCCAAGAGTTTATGGACCAAATACAACTGGCAAATAAACCCATGTCTCTGGCGTCCATTCGGTTCATATTGGATAACATCGAGCTGAGTAAAGAAGAGATCAAGTCGTTGGCGAGTTTTGATAAAGAAACATACTGTCGACAAAGGCTTTTCAAAAATGACCACTGTGAAGTTTTAATTTTGAGCTGGCTTAACGGGCAAAGAAGTAAAATACACGATCATTTGAATACGTCTTGTGGCGTAAAGGTTCTACATGGGCAAGCAACGGAAACCCTGTTTGAAACGGCGGCTAATGGTCATATTTTTGCTTCTCAGTCGACTCATTTCCAAGAGGGCAGTGTGACCGTTAGTAAAGATAATGATATCCATCAGATATCGAATCTACAGGCTGGAGATGAACCGCTCATTACGTTACATGTGTATTCGCCCCCTTTAAGCCAGTTCCACCTCTATCAGCTAGAGAGCGGTAAGTCGGAGCTGCTCGACATACAACAAGAGTGCTGGGCCTACGAGATTTAACATTTATCTGTAGCGACCTGCCTACAAATACCAACCAAGTTCTGGGGGAGTTTTGGTTAAACGAGGTTATGTCCAATGCATCATGTCATAGTAGAGATAAGTAAACTACACTAGTTAAAAAGCTAGGTAAGTGACAGATGAATAAAGACAATTTCCCAATTGAGCTAAAACGACTTCGTGAATCAGCCTCCATTTCACAGGAAGAATTTTCAGAATTGCTTTCCAATTCTCATCGAGCATTTTTTGGTGTTAATCAAGTAATGGTCAGTCAGTGGGAAAGGGCAAAGACGCTGCCTAGTTTTGTTCGTCGCCTTGGTATCGCGAGTTTCTTTCAGGTCGACTATGATTTTTCGGTAGAAGAAATGGTGCAAGTCAAAGCCGCAACAAAGAATATGGAACGTCCGTCTAATGCCGATATTGGCTACGACTATGAGGTCACAAGCGTAGAGTCATACAACATGGGTTCGCTTCCTGCGAAAAGGCTTAAGTCGATTCAAGGGATGCACCTCAAAACTTATGGCAAAGACTTTATCGAGGTTGCTCAGTATCTTGGCGTGAGAAAAGACGATATGCAGGTGCTTTGCTTCTTGTTCGAGGGAGCCATTATTGGTCATGTGGTTTACGATGGCCTCAGTAAGATGCTTTGCAGTGTTGGCGCGGTTAGCAGCGTGATTCGACGCAAGATCTTCGATTACATGGCAGATAATTTGGCAGGCATTGAATTTCGATTTCCGACTCTTGATCCTGCAATGTCCCAGTTCCTCTATGATCTTTACTTAGAGCCATACATGAGCAAGCTCGGCATGCCGTTTTTCAAGGCTGATATAAAGAAATTAGTGAATAATCCGTTCTCTCAAAACATCCAAAACAAACACGATATCTACTTCAAGTACATTCGATATCACGACCTTAAGCAGAAGAAAAAAAGCGTCGAGTTTGTCTTAAGCTAACGTTACTTGAGCTCCAACTATCTACATGACGAATCTAAGATCAGTTAAAGGCAGTGGCTTTGAGTATAGAAAGCCTTGATAGCTGTCAAAACCTAGCTGATGGATTAGTTGACGTGTATCTGTGTCTTCAACGCCTTCCGCAACGGTTTCGATTCCAGACTCTTTGCAGTACGCCAGAGTGCGCTTAACCAAGTCGGAGCTTGCTGGCTCAATACTGTTCACAATCGATTTATCGAACTTTACTTCATCGACATTAAGGCCCATCACCTTATTTATGTCTGAATAGCCAATGCCAAAATCGTCGATAGAGATTCTGACGCCCAGAGACTTAAAGCGCTTAATTTGCTCACAAAGCTGCTCATCCAACTGATCATTTTCACTTAGCTCAAAGGTAAGCTGTTCTGCCTTGAAAGACGCATTCCAAAGTAACTCACGAACTTTCTGCACGTTATCAGGGTTCGCCAGTACTTTATTACTGATGTTCACGGCTAAGTTCAGATGAACAGAAAGCGATTTTACCTCTGTTAATGATTGCTCAAGCACACTAAAAAAGATCTCTTCTTCATAACCCAATGCAAACGCACGATCGATAAACACGCCCGGAGAGAAAATCCCTTCTTCTGGAATGTCTAGGCGAAATAGTGCTTCAACCCCAGTCACTTTCTCGACATTAGGCTGAACCTTTGGCTGATAAAAGCAGGTGTGCCAGTCGTTTTCGAAGGCTTCTTGAATGATGTGGTCTGATAGGGTCATGTGTTTGGTTTCTCTTCTCATCGTGTTTCATTTGTATAGCGGCGTTGCTGGTGCGCATTCTGAGAGAAGCGGGCATTCATCACTATATCGTTTTGAGATGAAAAATTGAGATTTGATATGAATAAGGAGTAATTATTACATTTTATTCTATTTCCTTTTATATCAATTGGTTAGATGTTGTTGGTGTGAAAGTGTGATCCTAAGCCAATAAAAGCTCGCATCACATTTTTTTGTAACTGAAGGGATTATTTACAAAATTGGCCATGTTACACTTGCCCCGTTATAGGAGAGCCCCCCATTTATGAAAAATTACAGTGACATACTAGCTTTAATAGTTGATGACTCCCCGGTGATCTTGTCGAGTATTCGAAGAATGTTGATTAGCTTAGGCCTGCATGATAAAAATATTTATCATGCAAAAGATCCTAAAGCTGCAATTTGGCACTGTAAAAAAATGGGTTTTGACCTGATTATTTGTGATTATAATTTTTATACTCGCCTTAATGGCAAGCAAGTTTTTGAAGAACTCCAACACTATAGTCTCATAAAGCCAAAAAGTAGTTTTATAGTGATAACTGGTGAGTCGTTATCAAAAATCGTTCGCTCTATCATCGAGCTCTCTCCTGATGAATATATTTTAAAGCCTTTTAATTCAGTCTATTTTACTAACAAGATTAGAAGGTCGCTCGCAAGAAAGTCGGCATTATATGAGCTTTACCAAGCTAAAAATCAAAAAGATTATACTCATGGCCTTAATTTGTGTGACGAACTGGAGTTTAAATATCCTCAATACCACTTTCTAATACAAAAATTTAGAGGGGAGTTCTACGCATTGTTAAACATGTTTAATGAAGCGAAAGAGCTTTATGACTCAATTATTGTTGAAAAAGATGTTGAGTGGGCAAATGCGGGTTTAGCCGATAGCTTAATAGAACTGGGTGAGTTTGCTAGAGCTCAATTTATTGTCGAAAAAATGCTAGCAAAGGTGCCTAATTCGACACAAGCCATGACGTTAAATGCAAAATATGACATTTATAATGGTGATATTCCTAAAGCGATAAAACAGTTTTCTATTATTTCAGAATTGACTCCTGGTAACCCTGAAAGGGAATTGGTTATTGCAAACCTATGTGTTTCTCAAGGTGATTATAGAAACGCTGCTGCAAGGTTTATGATGTATTATGAACTTAATATTGATACATATCGAGACAGCTTAGAGTCACGCTATAATTACATTCGATGTATACTATTTATTTATGACTCAATTGAAAAAGATAGCCTAGTAATAAATGAAGACCAAATAGAAGAAGACCCTAAAAAATTAAAAATAGAAGCATTAAATGAATTTAGGCAGATATCACTGATTAAGGATAAAAATAATAATCGAACTGATGAGCAACATGATTATCAGCCTAGTTATGATGTTGATCAAGAGCTCATTATGTGTCATTTATCCATTCTTGAAGGTAAGTTGAGTGAGGCAATTACGATACTTAAGCACATTTATTCAAATGACTTAGTGTTAGGATTTTACAATAAATATCACTTTAACTATTTACTATGCTTACTTTCCTTTAATAAGGAGTTTGGTGAATGCATTAGATCAATTAAAGTGTTATTGGATGAGAGTGATTCCAGTCCTATGCTGTTAAAATCACAAGTTGAGTTACTTAAATCCTTGACCCAACAGCATAGAACGCAAACTGATGCTGTTAACACCAATATGGATAAAGTTACTCATTTAATTAAGTCAAAAGAGCTTGTCGCTGCTTTAGATTGTTTGATTGATGTAAGGTCTAAGAATACTTACATTCGAGAAGTTAACTTACAAATCATCGAGTGCTTGACCCAAGCTTGGCCTTCGAATTTCAGAGCAAGGGAAGTGAAAACCTTATTGAAATCATGCTTTAAGGTATGTCGAGAATTGTATAACGAAAAAGAATTAGAAACGTTAAATGTGCTTCGCAACTTTGAGTTGGCTGAAAGCCGAGTTGCGAAACATGCTCTAGATTAACCGTTAAGTATTGTCCAAAATAACTACTGACTTTGACAAACAGTTGTGAAGCTTCTCTAGTGGTACCGGTGCTCCTGTAAAATAACCTTGGCATTGTTCAAAGCCGAGTTCTTTTAAGATGTTCCAAGTTGCCATATCCTCAACACCTTCTACAACGGTATTCATCTCAAGAGAGTTGGCTACCTGGAGGAGCATTTTTACTAAGGCTTGATATTTAGGCTTAGAAGGTAAATCGGTAATAAAGCGCCTATCGACCTTCATTTCAGTAAAGGGTAGATCTAGAAGCTTATCCAATGAGGCATATCCGGTCCCAAAATCGTCTATTGATAGTTTGAACCCGTGTATCCGCAATCTTGCTAGTGTAGCTAGCGCAGTTGGATTGTTTTGGTATGCGTGAGACTCAGTGAGTTCTAATGTTAACTTATGATGTGAAAAGTCATGGAGAGCACAAACATCTATGATTTGGTCACATACATTAGGGATTTCTAGGTTGCCTTGTGTCATGTTAATAGATACAGAAATATTATAATGGTAAGCGGCAACTTCTTTTACAGCATTGTTTAGTACGACAAAGAACAATTCATCCATCATGTCATTTTCTTCCATACACTCAATGAAGGATATAGGACTCAATGTACCTAAATCTTCATGCTTGACCCTAGCTAGAGCCTCAACTGCGACGAGTGTATTATTTGAAAATAGAACCTTAGGTTGGTAGTGATTTATAATGTTTTTATTTAAAAATGCGCATCTAACATCACTCAGAGTCAGTTGAGGTGGTGTTTGATGATTTTTTTCTTCTTGAATTTGATGGTGAAAGCCATCAATTGATTCTAATAGTTTTGACTTGATATCAGATTTTCTTAGCAACGTATGATATTTAAAATTTAATAGAGAACAGATATTAACGGTTAATTCACTAATGTCGTCCTCAACAGCAGTGACAATAACAACACCAAGAGAATTATCTATTTCTGATAATTGAAGAAGAAATTTGATTCCGTCCATCTTAGGCATATTGATATCGCAGAAGATTAAGTCGATCTTTTTTGCTTCAATGAGCTTTAACGCTTCTAATCCATCATTAGCGACATATGTTGTCTTATGACCGAGTAAACTCAAATCAATTTTCAACCTTGTACTTTGGATCAAATCGTCTTCAACGATGAGGATGCTTAACTCATCCATCACACATGAGCCTTAGTTAAAAGGTTTTTTACATCTTTGATTGTTGCTGTCATAGCGAGTTCAAGCCTCTCTATTGTTTCTTTACTCTTCTCTGTGTCTATTTCATTTTGCAACGATTGTGCAAGTTCCGAAACAGAACTGATCCCTAACATATTCGCGGAGCCTTTAATTTTATGAGCCAAACTTCTAACGTCATCTGTGGTGTCTAAATCCTTCAGGTCTTTAGTCATAGAACTAATAATAACGTTATAGATCTCAATCTTATTTTCTGCACTATAGTGAGTGAAATTGTCTTCAATTTCCTGTTGGTAATCAAAACTGGAATCGTCATCTGAACTAATGAGAAATTTTGAGATCTTGTTATGAATTGTTTGAGCATCAAAAGGTTTGAGTATTAGCTCATCAAAATTAGGGAAGTCACCAAGTTGGTAATCGCGATCACCTGAACTACCTACAATATTGATATAACCGTACTTTACGATATCTTCTTTGATAGCCTTAGCGAGGCTAGGGCCGCTAAGGTTCGGCATATGAATATCTGTTATAATCAAGTCATAACCATCTTTACGATTTTGTAATTGAGATAGGGCCTCATTTCCATCATTAACAACATCACTTGATAGTCCCAGCTCTTTAAGTTGGTTCTTCAGTAATAACTGATTCACAATATCGTCTTCAACGATCAATACGTGTCCAATTAGTTGTTGCATTGATTCTTCCTTTATAATTTCTGTTGATGTCTTATCGACCTGTTCTTTAGGAGTTCTAATCTGTAGAAGTAAAGCACTTAGCTGTGAGTTTATATCGTTGAGAGCATCTTCGTTGTGAGAGTATTCATAAGTATCGCAAGCTTGTTGTAGTCGAGTTGCCCCTAGGTTACCTGCCGTACCTTTTAATTTGTGGATCTCATCGGCATGTCCCATTCTTGCCACAAATCCTTCGTAATCGTGGGCAAATATATCAAGTAACTTAAGGTAAAGGTTAACGTTGCCGGCACTTACTTTTAAGCCTGATATATGATCAATATGTGGAGCGGATTTCAGCCATTCAGGTAAATCAAACTCTGATGTTTCAGCTAGAGGCTGTGACGATGGAGCTTGTGTAGGATCTTGTGAGGTATTGCTGTCAGAAAACCATGTTATCATTTTGGAGTACATGTCTTCAGTGTTTAGAGGTTTCGCGATAAGGTCATTCATGCCCGATTCGATAGCCTTATGCTTGTCTTGAGGCATAACATTAGCTGTCATTGCGATAATAGGGAGTGAGAGTTTTAGATCATTACGAATAGCTGATGTCGTTTGATACCCGTCCATTAAAGGAAGCTGGCAATCCATTAACACACCGTCGAACTCTTTCGAACGTAAAAGCAATAAAGCTTGTTCTCCGCTCCCGCAAATTTCGAGATCTACAATATGTAATAATAGTTCTTTTACTAACTCTTGATTAATATAGTTATCTTCAACAAGTAGAATTTTTTTGCCGTATAGTTGATGAATGATTTTAGGCGATTCGGTTTTTATCTTTGAATCGTGATTGACGGCATCTTGCACAGTTAGGCCTAATGGAATATCAAAAGAAAAAGTACTTCCTCTGTTAGGTGTACTTATAACGTGTAAACTCCCGCCCATTAATTCTACAAGTTGTTTGCTTATCATTAAGCCTAGTCCTGTTCCCCCGTATAGCCGAGCAGTAGAGTTATCTACTTGAGCGAAAGGCTTAAAAAGATCGTCTAGATCTTGAGCGGATATCCCAATACCAGTGTCGGTAATCTCAAATAAGACACGAGCACTAGTAGCGTCATTTTCAAGGCAACTAACATTGATAGAAACATAACCACTATCACAAAATTTTATGCCATTACCTACAATGTTTAGTAAAACTTGGTTTAGTCTTAATGAGTCACCTTTGACTAGTTTAGGAACATTTTCATCGCACTGATAGTTTAAACTCAACCCTTTGTGATGGGCGTTAACTGACATGAGTTTATGACAATCGTTTAACAGTTGCTTTAGGTCAAATTGGCTTAACTCAATAGTAAATTTTCCTGACTCTATCTTTGATGTATCAAGAATATCGTTAATGATGTGGATTAGTTGATTAGATGCAATATCAATGCTTTCAATGTACTTTTGTTGTTTTTCATCTAGGTTAGTTTTCAAAGCTAGCCCTGTCATACCCATAATCGCGTTCATTGGCGTTCGGATTTCATGACTCATATTAGCAAGAAATTGAGACTTAATTTTTGTTGATGATATAGCCTCATCTCTAGCAAGTGTTGCCTCGTGGGTAAGCCTTACTAGACTCTTTAGTGAATGGTAAATCAAGTATGCTAACATCACCATACCAGTGAAAAATAACAACGTTAGTAGCGTAATGAGATAAGAAGTAAGCTTTAAATCGCTTACACTATTAATTCTTTCGTCACGAATAGAAAGTATGATTGTTTCTGCTTCTAAAACGGATGGAATTGCTTCTTTAGCGTTTTTAATCATGGCATAGTTATTCTTGTTTAATCTAGTAACGATATCAATGTAAAAGTCAGTGTCTTCTGATAGTTTTGAGAGAGAGTTTGATTTCTCTGTGTTTTTTATAAGAGGTATTAGTTCTTTCAAATCGGATTTTATGTTTTTCAGAATATCAATAGCTTCATTTAACTGCTGAGTATCTAACCTTCTGCCAAGAGTAAGAGAACTAACTATTTTTTTGTTTATAGCAGTTTTATCACTGATTAAACTATTTATCAGTTCAATTGTGGAAGGGTTTCTATAGGCATAGTTAAAGTTCAGGACCATCTTTAGGTGATTATTTACCAAATTAGAGCGATCGGCGTACTCGGCTATTATTGCTTTTCTTTCTTTATCTATCGCAACATACTCCAAAAAGCTCTCTCTATATTCACTGATAAGAACGAGAATTCTTTCTTCATTGTGATCATTTAAATCTAATGTCAGATCCTTGGCCTTTTCAATATAGTTTAAGGCTTCATTTAAATATTTTTCACTATTATCTCTTACATAGCCTAACGTGTTAAGACGAGCCCTATCCAAAGAAAATATCAACTCTCCAGTAGTATGAATACGTTTAAGTACCTCAAAAACCTTATTCGTTCCTACCCAAGTACCAATTGCCGTGGTAACGAGGAGGGTAAAAACTAAAAGAAAGCTAATCATGATTAGCTTAATACGACTCTCCTTTTTCTCACTCTTAGATAATTGATCAAAGTTTGGGATCATTTTTGGCATACATACTCGGACTAATATTAGAAATTTACGACGTTGTGAGAGCGCTGATAACTATAATGTGAATTACAATAGTTTAACGGCAGATTCTATATAAGGAAGTGGTTTTTGGAGAAAATTTATTTTGTTGGCTGGCGAAAAAATCACGGTCTTTGGTGATGGCTATAGTAAGGTTCTCAAGTTGCTTGGTAAATAATCGTGTCGCTTAGAGTGCGATTCGTGCCTGTGATTCATTAATGTTTTTCCAACTAAAGGGATAATCGAGAAGGGGATGTTCAACTAGAATAGGGGTATAAGTTTTACAGTGTAAATGATCGAATTGAAATCGTTTACATCCCCTACATAATGCGGCGCGCGATGCTGCTGAATAATAATTAGGAAGGAATAGACAATGTCTTCTGCATTTTACCAACAGATTCAAACTCAAATCGAAGAAGTTAAAGAAGAAGGTCTTTACAAGTCTGAGCGCATTATCACTTCTGCACAAAAAGCAGCGGTTTCTATCTCGACTGGTGAAGAAGTACTAAACTTCTGTGCAAACAATTACTTAGGTCTTGCTAACCACCCAGCTCTTATCGAAGCAGCTAAAGATGGTATGGATCAGCACGGCTTTGGTATGGCTTCAGTACGTTTCATCTGTGGTACTCAAGACTCTCACAAAGAACTAGAGCAAAAGCTATCTACGTTCCTTGGTAAAGAAGACACTATCCTTTACACATCTTGCTTTGATGCAAACGCTGGCCTATTCGAAACGATTCTAGGCAAAGAAGACGCAATCATTTCTGATGCTCTAAACCACGCATCTATCATTGATGGTGTTCGTCTGTGTAAAGCAATGCGCTTCCGTTACTCGAACAACAACATGGAAGAGCTAGAGCAACAACTTATCGCAGCTAAAGAAGCGGGCGCTCGTCACACACTAATCGTAACTGACGGCGTGTTCTCTATGGACGGCGTAGTGGCTAACCTTCCTGCTATCTGTGATCTTGCTGACAAGTACGGCGCACTAGTTATGGTTGATGACTCTCACGCAGTAGGCTTCATGGGTGAAAACGGCGCGGGTACTCACGAGTTCCACAACGTTGTTGACCGTATCGACATCATCACTGGTACGCTTGGTAAAGCAATGGGTGGCGCTTCAGGCGGTTACACTTCTGGTAAGAAAGAAGTGATCGACTGGTTACGTCAGCGCTCTCGTCCATACCTATTCTCTAACTCTGTCGCACCAGCAATCGTATCTGCGTCTATTCGCGTTCTAGATCTTCTAGCGGAATCTGGCGACCTACGAACTCAACTATGGGAAAACTCTGCTCACTTCCGTACTCGCATGGAAGCAGCTGGTTTCACTATGGGTGGTGCTGACCACGCAATCATCCCAATCATGCTGGGTGATGCAAAAGTAGCGGCTGAATTCGCAGAGCGCGCACTAGAGAAAGGTATCTACGTAGTAGGTTTCTCATTCCCTGTAGTACCAAAAGGCCAAGCTCGTATCCGTACGCAAATGTCTGCTGCACACTCTCGTGAGCAACTGGATCGCGCAATCGATGCGTTCATCCAAGTTGGTAAAGACATGGCTATCATCTAATTTTAAAGGGGTGCCTTGTGCATCCTTTGATTAGATAGAACAACACCCAATAGAACATATAGATTTTTGATTCTCGCCTTACAGTTAGGCGAGATGAACTGGATAACATTATGAAAATTAAAGCACTTTCTAAGCTTAAGCCTGAAGAAGGCATCTGGATGACCGAGGTTGAAAAACCTGAAATGGGTCATAATGATCTTCTTATCCGTATTAAGAAAACCGCAATTTGTGGTACTGACGTACATATCTACAACTGGGATGAGTGGTCACAAAACACAATCCCAGTACCTATGGTAGTAGGTCACGAATACGTGGGTGAAGTTGTTGGCATCGGCCAAGAAGTTCGTGGTTTTGAAATCGGCGACCGCGTATCTGGCGAAGGTCACATCACATGTGGTCACTGTCGTAACTGTCGTGGCGGCCGTACTCACCTTTGTCGTAACACAACAGGTGTTGGTGTAAACCGCACTGGTGCGTTCTCTGAGTTCCTTGTGATCCCTGCGTTCAACGCATTTAAGATCCCTGCAGAAATCTCTGACGATCTAGCATCAATCTTTGACCCGTTTGGTAACGCAGTACACACAGCGCTTTCTTTCGACCTAGTAGGCGAAGACGTGCTAATCACTGGTGCTGGTCCAATCGGTATCATGGCTGCTGCTGTTGCTAAGCACGTTGGTGCTCGTCACGTTGTAATCACTGACGTAAACGAATACCGCCTAGACCTTGCTCGTCAAATGGGTGTAACTCGCGCAGTAAACGTAATGGAAGAGAAGCTTGAAGACGTAATGGCTGATCTTGGCATGACTGAAGGCTTCGATGTAGGCCTAGAAATGTCTGGTAACCCATCTGCGTTCAACAGCATGCTGACTAACATGAACCACGGCGGTAAGATCTCTCTACTAGGTATTCCACCATCAGACATGGCAGTAGACTGGAACCAAGTAATCTTTAAAGGCTTGGTTATCAAAGGTATCTACGGTCGTGAGATGTTCGAAACTTGGTACAAGATGGCTTCACTAATCCAATCAGGCCTAGATCTAACACCAATCATTACTCACCACTACAAAGTGGACGACTTCCAGAAAGGCTTCGATATGATGCGCTCTGGTATGTCAGGTAAAGTAATTCTTGATTGGGAATAAGCTTTAACTGAGTAACAAGATATTAGAAAGGCGACAGTTATTACTGTCGCCTTTTTTTGTATTTTACGTAGCAGAAGTAGGTCATCGTTTACCCGTTCATAAATGCTACCTTTACGCTACTGCTTGCTGTTCTTTCGCAATTGCTAAACTCTCACGGAACTCAGCGGCTTCAGCCTTAAGAGTCCAATGAACTTCATGTAATCCTTGTTGCTCAACAGCTTGTTTAACCTCTGCTATTGTAGTCTTGAAGAACTCTTTTCTTGGGTTAATTTTGTTAACCGACTGCTCGTTGAACTTCTTGTGGAGCTCTTTCTCAAGAGAAGGAGCATCGTCACTATAAATCATTGCATGAACATCAAATGAGAATGGTACAGAAGCATCACCAAGTTCTTTTACTCTGTCCATTGGTTCTAAGCGACGAGTCATACCAATCTTAAACACCTCTTCACCAAAACTACCAACGTTGCTGATAACGTAAACATGCCCTCGGCGAGTTTGCTGTGCCATTGATAGCGCACGTTGACCTTTTTCTTCAGCTTCTTGTAGCTTGCTTTCTAATTCTGCAAGTTGTGCTTCAAATACAGCTCTCTGTTCTTCACTTGCTTGGCCTAATTCAGATCGCGCTTTTTCTAGAGCTTTTTGTAGCATCTTTTCTTCTTTTTCAGCTTCTTTACGTGCCTTTTCCATTTCGCGGATAGCTCGTTCTTCTTCGCGAATCTGAGCCTTAATTTCGGCTTGTTCTTCTTTTTCGATCTTTCTTAGCTCAAATGCAGCAACGGCCCATTTGAGCTCGGTTAGACGTGCGTCTAGGTATTCTTGTTTGATACGAGCGTTCCTGAATGGAGCACCGTTATGATTTACCAAGGCAAAAGCATCAATAATTTCTTGTTGGATTTTCCCAAAATTGTCGTGCTTTGTTTTAGATAGAGCGCTATCGACCTTTCCGTTGAAAGCATCGACGGCAAAATGAATTGCATAAGTTTTACGGTGAGCTTCAACATAATCACAAGCCCCTGCATGACCTTCTTTTACCATTGCCTTTACTCGTTTACGGGATACTTTGAGTTCTTCACCTGCTTCTTTGTAGCTGTACTCTTCTGCGAGGTCATCAAGAACAGACTGATTTGGGATGATGTAGTCATCTTTATAGCCGTCAATTGTATTGCGCATCGCACGAATCGCCTTTTCGTAGGAATCAGCTTTGGCCTTTGCTTCGTACGCATTACCTGCTATTTCTTTGGCTTGAGCTTCTGCGAAGCTAAGCACTTTCGCAGATTCTTCGCGTGCATCGTTTTTGATAATCTCCGCTTTTTCTTTAGCTTCGTTTAACTTTTTACGTGTTTCGTTACGCAGCTCTTCAGTCTCAGACAAAACACCTTCTGCTTGGAACCTTATCGAAGTAGCTTCTTCGGTGGCTTCATCAAGCAGGCGGTTAGCGTGTAACTCCATATCAATTACAGGGGCATACTTTTTTAGTAGTGTGTCTTTTTCATTTTCTATGTTGCTAATTTTTTGATTAGCTATCGAAAGTTGTTCTTCAAACTCTTTACGCTTTTTCTTACTTCTTAAATGTAAAATCACCAATAGGATCAATGGTAAGAAAAATATAGTAAGAGTGACTATTACACTTGTTTCCATTTGTTTTACCTAGCTAAGTTTGGTTGTTATTGAGTTACGTCTTTAATGGTTTCTGAGAGTCGTTTCTTCCAATTAAACGCCCTTTGAAGAATACTCCTGTATTAGTAGTTTGACGATGTATATTATCTAAGCTCATGTAATAAAAGAAAAAATATAATAAACTCTGTGTAATATGGTTCTATTTGTGAGTTGGCGGTTGTGCAATTGTGACTGTTATTGGGAAGTCAAATTACATGAAATCTACTACTGTCACTTAATGGCTATTTTCCCTTTCGGTAATCTCTAAAATACTCAATAAGCAGTTACACCTTATTGTTTTACTATTGAAGAGAGGGCTCATGGCTTGTAAGCCACTTGCACTGATAATAACTGGACTATTATTAACGCCGAATTTTGCTAGCGCTAAGGTCGACATTTCGAAATCTGAAAGCGATCAAGCGGCAGAACAGGCCGCAAAGGAACTTGCAAACCCAAATACAGCTTACGCTAGCCTTAATTTAAAGCTTCAGTATTCAGGTGGTTACGATGGTGGAGGGGATGCTTTCGCAACCGTATTGCAGCCGACATTGCCATTCCCTATGGATAATGGTGACAAAGTGATCTTCCGCCCGGCTATCTCTTATGTACAGAACGATTTCCATGTGGATACACCAGCAAGCTCGCAGCATATAGATCAGTCTGGCGTTACGGACATCTCATTTGATTTAGCTTATGCGCCTAAAATGGAGGGCGGGACTATTGTCGCTTTCGGTCTCTTTGCTTCTTTGCCAACGGGCAGTAATGACTTAACAGCTGATCAATTTGCTATCGGGCCTGAATTTATGGTCGGGAAGGCAAGTAGTGAGCGAGTTGTAGGCATGTTCCCCAACCACTTATATGGTGTTTCTGGAGACGGAGCCGACCATTCTGATACTCGAACCAACAAGACATCGACACAAGTCTTTTGGGTGGAGATATTAGGCGGAGGTTGGACGGTAGGCTCTGCGCCGACATTCTCGTATGACTGGAATAAGGAGCAGGCGGAAATTCCGTTGAATATTAGCGTAAGCAAGACTACTGTGTTGAACGGACGTCCTTGGAAGTTTGGCATTGAAGCGAACTATTACCTTGAGAAAGACGAAGAAACGCGTCCAGATTTTATGTTGAGCTTTAATATCAGCCCAGTTGTTGAAAATAAGCTGGCGTCTTTGTTCGATTAAGCCGTTATTTGAAATACAGTTTTAGAAACGAAAAAGGCTGAACGATCATCGTTCAGCCTTTTGTGTTATTGGATTAAAGCGATTCTATTAACCCGCAGCAGCCTGCATGATGAGACCACAGATGTAAGCGCCGTATGTACCGAGAGCGTAACCCAATACTGCCATTAGGATACCTACTGGCGCTAATGCTGGGTGGAATGCAGCTGCTACGATAGGAGCCGATGCTGCGCCGCCTACGTTAGCTTGGCTACCTACAGCCATGAAGAACAGTGGTGCACGGATAAGCTTCGCCATCACAATCATTAGAATGGCATGGATAGTTAGCCATGTGATACCAATGAAGAAGTAGCCTGGGTTGTCTAAGATAGCCGTCACATCCATTTGCATACCAATCGTTGCAACTAGGATGTAGATGAACGCTGAACCTACTTTTGATGCGCCACTGTGCTCAAGACTGCGTGTTGATTTGAAGCATGAAGCGATGAGCGCGAACGTTGTCACCATTACGATTAACCAGAAGAAGCCTGATGTCAGGCTGTATTTCGCAAGCTCTGGAGCGTTGGTCGAGATCCAAGGTGCGATTAGGTCACTGAAAAAGTGAGCTAGGCCGGTAAGACCGAACGCAATCCCCGTGATCTTCATGAGATCGGTTGTGGTTGTTGGGCGAGCGTTCTCTTCTTGGTATTTAGAAACGGTTTCTTTTAGCTCTTCAATAGATGAAGTATCCGCTTTTAACCACGCATCAATCTTCTTCTGACGACCTGCCATGATAAGTAACACGGCCATCCAAATGTTTGCACAGATAACATCAACTGTAATCATTGCAGAGAAGAGTTGGTCATCAACCTCGAACACTTCTTTCATTGCTGCTTGGTTCGCACCGCCGCCAATCCAAGAGCCAGCAACGGTTGTGAGGCCGCGCCATACGTCGCCAGATACAAGGTCAGGGTTAATTTGGTCGATGATCAAGATAGCCAGCGGGCCACCGATGATAATGCCGACAGTACCGGTTAGGAACATGATGACGGCTTTTGAACCAAGGCCAAAGATTTTACGGAGGTCTGCTGAGATGATCAGCAGAACGAGTGCGCTTGGTAATAGGTAGCGACTTGCAACGAAGTATAACTTAGAGTTTGATGCGTCGATGATGCCTAAACTGTTCAGTAGAGAAGGAACAAAGTAACAGAGCAATAGACCCGGAACGAACGAGTAGAATTTTTTCAGTGCGCTATTTTGGCTACTTTCCGTGATAAAAACACCGCCAAGAATAACAGCTAACATGCCCATTATTACAGCATCATTAGTAATCATTATTATATCTCCTTTAAGGTGAGCGCAAAGGTCTCACTTTTTGAATTGCAGGACTATACCGATAACCGCTATTCGTTACAAATTGTAACGATAGACATGTTTTGAAATGTTTATGTTAATTTTAACGGGTTGAATTTGTGAATGCGGCGCAATACTTATTTGCGTGGTGAATGGTTGGGTTGGGGCTTGTGCAGCGTATTTAGATATATGCAATGTAACTCAAGCCTTAGAGGGTGGTTGCTATGAATTGGGGCGATGATTGAACGACTTAAATGAGTGCATATATAGCCATGTTTATGGTGTGGTTTATGCGAGGTTGGAATGTTTCAATAATGTAAAAAGTGAATTCACTTTTGCCATGTGGTCAGAAATTAAAAATTTTAGCTAGATCACATAAATCTTTCGGATTACGAGTTCTAGCACCCGCTACTCATGCTCATTTGACGTTTTGTAGGGGGGCAATGAAAGAAAAAGCGGCCTAAATAGCCGCTTTTGATGGTTGCCTAGTATGGTTATCTAGCGCCGTTATTTAGAGTTCTGCTTAGGACTCTTCTTCCTCAAAGCCATCAGCATAGCCTTTCGGTGGCGGTGTCCAACCTCGTTCAGATCGAGAGTGCTTGTCTGAACGGTCTTTTTTCATATCTTCTTTCATTGCTTCTTCAAGGTGAATGAAGATTTGTCGGTAGTTGTTGTCGTAGCGCGGGTTCTCTTCTGCCTCAGACCAAGCTTGGTAGAGCTTTTCAGACTTACGGCTTTCAACACGTTGATACGTCGATTTCTGTTGTTCAACAAAGAATGGGTGATGACCCAAAGAACGCAAGGCTTCTGCACCCATTTCAAGAGCTGAATGGTAGGTCTCTGATTCCACAAAGTCTGCACCCGCTTCTCTTAAGCGGTAGCTATGACCACGGTCGAATGCACGCGCTAAGACTTTCACTTTAGGGTAGTTGTGTTTAACGTATTTGACCAATTCAACACTTGAGTCTTGGTTGTCGATAGCCACAACCAACATCGCGGCTTCTTCGATACCAGCGGTATGCAATAAGTCATGACGAGTCGCATCACCAAAGTAAGATTTGATGTTGATTGAACGTAGCAAGTCGACTTGATTAGCTTGATGATCCAAAACCACAGTGTTGACGTCATTCGATACCAATAAGCGGTTAACAATCTGACCGAATCGGCCAATACCAGCAATGATCACCGTACCTTTCTCTTCGATGGTATCTTCTTCACGATCGTTAGACTTTTGCTCGTAACGAGGAAGTATCACTTTATCAAATAGAATGAATAACCCTGGTGTTAGGAACATTGAAAGTGCAACAACCAACGACAGTGTTTGAACAATATCGGCTGGCAGTACATGGTTTTGGGATGAGAAGCTCAGTAGGACAAAACCGAATTCACCGGCTTGCGCCAAGCTCAATGTAAACAACCATCGGTCGCTATTTCTGATTTTAAATATCAGAGCCAGTGTGAATAGCACCAAGGCTTTGAGTAGCATTACGCCAAGGGTGAGGCCAATTATCAAACCAAAGTCGTTGAATAGGACATCAAAGTTGATGCCTGCACCTACGGTAATAAAGAACAAGCCAAGTAGTAGCCCTTTAAACGGGTCGATATTAGACTCAAGTTCGTGGCGGAATTCACTGTTGGCTAATACCACACCCGCAAGGAAGGTACCCAAAGCCGGTGATAGGCCGACTAGGCTCATTAGTGCAGCAATACCAATTACCAACATCAGTGCGGTTGCAGTGAAGATTTCACGCAGACCTGAGCTTGCAACAAAGCGGAACAGTGGACGACTCAAGAAGTGCCCACCGACAACAACAATCGCAATAGATGCCGTGATCACAAGGCCATAAGCCCAACCGGGTAGGCCAGCAACGAGACTTAACTCTTCATGGTGATCAGAAGCTGAAGCGACCGCGCTTTGTGCAGCTTCAATTAATTCTGGCAACGCTAATAGAGGAATGAACGCCAACATAGGAATGACGGCAATATCTTGGAAAAGCAGCACAGAGAAAGCGTTCTTGCCCCCTTCAGTTTTGGACAACCCTTTTTCATTGAATGTTTGTAGAACAATCGCGGTTGATGACAGTGCGAAGATCAAACCGATGGTGAGTGCTATCGTCCAAGGCTGCCCGAAGTATAGGGCAATACCCATAACAATCGCGGTAGTGCCGCCAACTTGCAGGCCACCCAGTCCCATAAGACGGTTTCTCATTGCCCAAAGCATCTTAGGCTCAAGTTCAAGCCCGACTAAGAACAGCATCATCACTACGCCGAATTCGGCAAAGTGTTGAATGGTTGTCGTCTCTTCGCCAACCAAACCGATAATTGGGCCAATCACAACACCTGCAATGAGGTAACCAAGCACAGATCCGAGACCAAGCCTTTTGGCGATAGGGACCGCGATGACTGCGGCAAGCAAATAGATAAATGCTTGTAGAAAATATCCTGTCATGATTTAACCTCTGCTCATCAGTTCATCAACGTAATGGTTTAGCTTTTCAGCCTTGCTTGCCTTTTTAAGGTCGACTTCGCCCGCAACAAAAGCCTCTAAAAGCGTTTTATAGCTGTTTACGTGATCTTGAATTCGGCCTTCTTCCAACGCAGTACGTGAACCAAACAAAGCCAATGGAGCCAAGTAGTTCATACCGCACAAAGATGCCGTTTGTTCGATTGGGTGAAGCAGTTCACGTATGGTGAAGTGGTTATAGCCATCAGTTTGATAAGCATCTTTCTTGCCACCAGCGGTGATACTGCATAACAAGCTTTTACCTTGCAGTTCATTACCGTCGGTGCCATAAGCAAAACCGTACTCGAGAACAAGGTCTTGCCATTCTTTAAGAATCGCGGGTGTTGAGTACCAATATAGTGGGAACTGAAAAATGATGATGTCATGGTCCAACAGGCGTTTCTGTTCACGGTCGATATTGATCTTGAAGGTTGGGTACTCAGCATAGAGGTCGACACAGGTAACCCCGTTAATGCGTTTGGCTTGTTCAAATAAGGGTTTGTTAGCTTCAGAGCGATGCTGAGAAGGGTGGGCGAATAGCACCAAGACTCGATTTTTCGACATATAGCCCTCTTTGTCCATTAACGAATAATATTTATTGGAATTATAGATATACAATAATAGAAGAATGGTTGAACAACAACGAATTAGCCCATACTTATCTATTTAGATGCGTGTGTTTTTAGGTACTTAATTATATAAAACATCCGTCAATTTGAGTATTTCCGGTACAAGCCGCCGATGACTGAGTAAAACTAATTATTCACGAATAGTAAAAGCGAATATGGGCATTTTATGTCACCGTTGGTGGGTAACGTAAATAATCCAATAACCCTACATAGAACGATAATGAATAAAGGAAAAACTATGAGCATGGACTTGCGTCAACAATGTGATTTGTTGCTTTCCGGTCACCTAGAACCGACTCCAGCACAAACATTCGCTCAGATGGCTGAATGGTGTGAGGCACATAATGTGAGCCATGATAGCTACGGCGATGGTGAGTTTATCGAGAGCTTCGAAAACAAAGTCGCGGAACTGCTAGGTTATGAAGCGGCTGTATTTGTGATTACTGGCACCATGAATCAACCAACAGCATTAGAAATTGCGTGCCAAGAGAAAAGAAACCCAGTAGTGGCGATGCATGAATCGAGTCATATTATGCGTCATGAACGCCAAGGGTATCAGCTCCAAAACCGCTTCAACGTACTTCCAGTCGGCAACGTATTTCGTACTTGGAATGTTGATGACTTAAAGGCGTGGCCTGATGAGATTGCAGCCGCTCTATATGAATTACCGATGCGTGAAATCGGCGGCCAATTACCAGAATGGGATGAGCTTGAAGCGATCAAGCAGTACTGCAAAGAACAATCAATTCACCTTCATATGGATGGTGCGCGTTTGTGGGAATGCGGCGCGTATTACCAAAAACCATACAGCGAAATTGCCAAGGGTTTTGATAGTGCCTATGTTTCGCTTTATAAGGGGCTGAACGGTCTCGGTGGTTCACTGTTACTGGGTGATAAAGCCTTTGTGGCGAAAGCATCTGCGTGGATGAAGCGTCAAGGCGGCAATGTTTATCACCGAACGCCTTATGTGGTTTCAGCTGCAATGCAGTTTGATGAGCGATTAGAGTTGATGCCATCACTGTTTGAGCGAACAAAACAGATCTACCAAATCTTATTAGACTATCCTCAGTTCACTGTTAATCCGCAGCAACCGCAGGTCAACATGCTTCACCTATATTTACCTGTGAGCTATGAAGACGGCATTATTGTGAGAGATAACATAGCGAAGAAACACAAGATTTGGATAGGAAACCCAGCGATCAGTGAGTTGCCAAACCAATGTAAGATTGAATGGTATGTAGGGGATAACTTACTAAATTTGCCTGATCATGAGCTGATAGACATTCTAGATTTTATTAGCGAAGAGCTGATTTGATTAACGAAGAGCTGATTTAATCACGGAAGAGTTGAGTTGATTACAGAAGAGCTGACTGAAGAAGAACTGATCTAATTGGAACTGAAATGGATACAGGAAAGGGTTCTTATATCCATTTATATAGCTAGGATGTCCGGCTCTGTTACATATACTGGTTGATGTACACGTCGACTAAGAACATGAACACTGGGACTGTGCTGAGAAGTCCGAAGAAGACGATTGGCACCCAGTTTTTCATTTTCTTTTTAGGTTGCTCAGTGTTGTTCATAAATTCGGCCTTCAATTAGTTGTTGTAGCTATTGTAGCTGTTTAGCTTTGTGGTACTAAAAATCTAAGAGCATGGTATCAAATAAAATCGATGAGCCCTATGTGGATTTGGCGTTTCGTGGTGTGTATCAATCACATAAAATGTAAGTGATTCATAAACGGTTCATAAAGGTTCAACAATAATGAACCTATTAGAACAAGTATTGCCTTACTCGGCATATGAAATAAACAGTATTACAAGATTTGGAGAATACAGAATGAAAACAATAGGAAACATCATTTGGTTTCTGTTCGGTGGCGTATTTATGGGACTAGCTTGGTGGTTCTTCGGACTGCTCGCATTCCTTACCATCGTTGGTATTCCATGGGGTAGAGCGTGTTTTGTTATGGGTAACTTCTCATTCTTCCCATTTGGTCAGGAAGCGATTTCGCGTGACGAGCTTACCAATGAAATGGACATCGGTACGAGCCCGCTAGGCGTGATTGGTAACGTGATTTGGTTCTTATTTGCGGGTATCTGGCTAGCAATCGGTCACATCATGTCAGCTGTGGCGTGTTTCATTACCATCATCGGTATTCCGTTCGCGATTCAACACCTTAAGCTCGCGGTTATCTCGCTGGCGCCAATCGGTAAGACGGTTGTCGATAAACGTGAAGCAGAAGCGGCGCGAGTAAGAAATTACAAAGGTTAAGGTTGCAGTCTACGCCTTGATTGAACTGAAAAAGCACATCGCATGATGTGCTTTTTTTGTGCCTCTGTTCTTATCTCTCGATGCTTATATCTCAAACACTAACTAGGCGTTGGTGAGCTAGATACTGTTGAACTATACGTTGTTGAACTCAACATTATAGAGCTACACATTATTGAGCTACACATTGTTGAACAGGACTTCAAGCCGAAGGGTGATGTTGGCTTCTTCGGTATGTTTCTCATAGGGTTCTCGTTCCCATTGATAACGAGGGATGAGTTCGTAGAACAGCCACTCTTTCCATACGTTTTGTCGGTAGGTAACCGAAACCTGAGCGTATTCGTAATGATTATGAGGCTCATCCGTTGCATTAATTGTAGCGCTATATTGAAGTGCTTGGTCTTGGGCAAGGTAGTGATACAAGGTTAATCCCGTACCATAGTTCCAACCTTTGAGATCGTCGTTGTACCCTGCAAAGCTTGACCATCGAGCTAAGAAATCATCACTTAAAGAAAGATCAAAATCGACGTCAGTGATCTCGCCAGTTTCTTGTTTTTCTTGATATACCCGCTGGGTAAGTCTGAATACCACATCGGTTGTGAGAGGGTAGGTAAAACGATAGCGAGCTTCAATACGCGGTCGTAATGTCGCCTTAATATTGAAGCTGCTGTAACCTTTGGCATAAGCGTCGTAACGCAGACCTAACGCACTGTCCAATTCATCTGAATCATTCGGAAAAAAATCCAAGAACTCTTCATCGCTGACAGACTCGTAGATCAACTTTAGGCGTTTACTCACAAAGGGAAGATGCAGACGCGCCTTGAGTTTTGTTGAGTAGTCGACCTCGCCACCTTCCGAGTAAATAAAATCGTTATACCAACGGACGGACGTGCCAGCTCTGGCATCTTCGGTAATGCGGTCATCAACAAAAAAACTGTCAAACCACAGAGCGGGTTGGCAAAATTTACTGTTCAGGAAATGGTAAGCCTTTTCGACAGGGGCGTCTTCTAACGGCTGACTGTGGCACTCATTTTGCTCCTCTGCTTGAGCGGAGTATGCAAGAAGTGATGCTAATAATGAGGTGCTAGCTATCTTACGGCTCAATGGAACCTGTTTGTCATTCTATATATCAATAGTTTAACTATAACTAAGCGATTGCAACAATGCGACTTTTTCGTGATTAGTGATTAGTGATTAGTGATTAGTGTTTAGTGGCTAGTAGAAAAGGAAAAGATTTGAAAGGCATGGGACAGAAAAGAGAAAACGGGCTCAGAGTTGAGCCCGTTTGTGTTAGCTATAAAAAGTGACTTGTATTTAGATTACATTGCCGCTTCGAAGATTGCTGAAATCTCTTCGTGTGTCGCTTGTTTAGGGTTAGTGAAACCACAAGCATCTTTCAGTGCATTGTCAGACAGCGTTGGGATATCTTCTAGCTTCGCACCAAGTTGCGCGATACCTGTTGGGATGTTCACGTCGTTTGCAAGTTGAACAATCGCGTTGATTGCTGCTTCTGCGCCTTGCTCTGCTGTCATACCTTCAACATTCACACCCATTGCTTTTGCCACATCACGCAGACGCTCAGGACAAACTTGTGCGTTGTAGCGTTGAACGTGTGGAAGCAAGATAGCGTTACATACACCGTGAGGAAGGTCGTAGAAACCGCCTAGTTGGTGCGCCATTGCGTGAACGTAACCTAGTGAAGCGTTGTTGAAAGCCATACCCGCCATGAACTGTGCGTAAGCCATTTGCTCACGAGCTTCAATGTCTTCGCCGTGCGCTACCGCTGTTCTTAGGTGTGCTTGCACAAGCTCGATTGCTTTAATTGCTACAGCGTCTGTAATTGGCGTTGCTGCGATAGAAACATAAGCTTCGATTGCGTGCGTTAACGCGTCCATGCCTGTTGCAGCAGTTAATGATGCAGGTTTAGCAAGCATCAACTCAGGATCGTTTACTGAGATTAGTGGTGTTGTGTGCTTATCCACAATAGCCATCTTAATGTGACGAGCTTCGTCAGTAATGATGCAGAAACGTGTCATTTCAGATGCAGTACCAGCCGTGGTGTTGATAGCGATCAATGGCATCATTGGCTTTTCAGATTGGTCTACGCCTTCGTAATCAGCAATCTTGCCGCCGTTAGAAGCAACCAGAGCGATACCTTTTGCACAGTCATGTGGAGAACCGCCACCTAGAGAAACAACAAAATCACAATTGTTGTCAGTCAGTAATTCAAGGCCATCGTTCACGTTAGTAATGGTTGGGTTTGGTTGAGTACCGTCGAATATAACTGCGTCTACGCCGCGTTGGCTAAGAAGATCTTGTACCTGCTTAACTACGCCAATTTGATTCAGGATCTTATCCGTAACGATCAGACCTTTTTTGAATCCTTGAGATTGGATGCTATCAGCAGCATCTTTCAAACAGCCAGTACCCATGAAGTTGATTGTAGGGATGTAAAATGCAGTAGACATTGGAAAACTCCGTTAATTATGATTTTTAATTTCCTACATGTTGTCGGCATTCAAGTGGTCGACCATTGATCTGGAACAACTTTGATTCCGAACTACCACTTTGTGGCTAGTCGTTGTGATAGGGCTCATATAGCAATCGTTTTCATGGATTTTGGCTGTGTTCTTTGTCAGTAATGGATAGTGATAAATTGATTCAACTAAGAGCAAAATGGTGCTCTATAACAATGAAAAGTAAGGTTTTTCATTGAAAGCTGCTCTAGTTAGGCTTGTGTCGACTTTTTATCTGAGTCATCACTGCATTCAATTTGAGGTTCTTGTGACTCTTCAGAATCAAGCGTGTCTTCTGGCTCCTCGTCATAGTATTTGACAAGAAAAGGGGTGAGCATGACAGATGACGGTAAAAAGTGCTTCATAGTACCTCCCGGTACCTAAGTGTATTTCTTGTATGGTATTGGTTTAATATGTGGCAAAATTTGCGATACATCATGACTTGTGGCTTGTTTTCTATAAATTATTAGATTTATATACAGGCTCACAAAATTGAGGGTAAAGTGATGCTCCGCCCTTTGAGGCAACGATAAAAACAACGACAAAAACAGTGCATGCACTGCTCAACAGCGCGAATAATAGGAAATAAAATGAAGTACGATTGGATATTCTTTGATGCAGATGAAACCTTGTTCCATTTTGATGCTTATCAAGGAATGAAGCTGATGTTTTCTCGCTTTGGTGTGGATTTCAGCGAGCAAGATTATTCGGCTTATCAAAAGGTTAACTTACCACTTTGGGTCGATTACCAAGATGGTCGCATTACCGCAGACCAACTGAAACATACGCGCTTCGAAAGCTGGGCTGAGAAACTAGAGACAACAACTGCTGCTTTAAACAGTGCATTTTTAACGGCGATGGCGGACATCTGTTCTTTATTACCGGGTGCACAAGAGTTGGTGGAGTCTTTAAAAGGCAAAGTGAACATGGGCATCATCACTAACGGTTTTACAGAGTTGCAGTCAATCCGTTTAGAGCGCACAGGAATGACGGATTACTTTGATCACGTGATTATTTCTGAAGAGGTTGGGGTAGCAAAACCGGATGCCGAGATTTTTGAATATGCGCATAAGCTGGTTGGATTGCCATCGAAACAAAGAATATTGATGGTCGGGGATAACCCACATTCAGATATTCTAGGCGGACTCGATTTTGGCATTGAAACTTGCTGGTTAAACAGTCAAGAAAAGGCAACGCCAGCAGGCATCAACCCTCACTATCAAGTGAAGTCTCTGGCTGACTTGCAAGCTCTGCTGTTGGCTTAGTTAATAGTTAATAGTTAATAGTTAATAGTTAATAGTTAATAGTTAATAGTTAACAACTGACTGCTACTAGCGAGTACGCAATCATAATCGGTTGATTTCGTTAATTGACCAATGCTTTGCAAATTGATTGATGATTCGTAGATTCGTAAGTTGATTGATGCTTCGTTAATTGATTGATGCTTCGTTAATTGATTGGTGCTTTGAAAATTGATAGATGCTTTGTAAACAAAGTGTTGATGGCCGAGTACGAAAATGTACTCGGCCAATTATTTTGAACTTGGTTTTACCATAGAGTGACCATCAAAACAGATAAAGGAAGAGGCGTGCTGAAATCTCATCGTTATAGCTGCTACGGTATTATCGCCATTTTATTATGGAGCTGTTTGATTGCTCTGTCTCGTAGTGTCTCAGAACAGCTAGGTCCAATTGGTGGCGCGGCCAGCCTTTACACGGTGAGTGCGCTGTTGTTGGTCTGTGTTATGGGGTTACCAAAGCTGTCACGTTTTTCTAAGTCTTACCTGCTGATTGGCGGTGCCTTGTTCGTTTGTTATGAGATCTTCTTGGCTCTGGCTTTGGGAATGGCGAATAGCCGACATCAAGCGATAGAGATGGCAGTAATCAACTACCTGTGGCCGGCACTGACGGTGTTGTTTGCGGTGTTGCTGAGCGACAAGAAGATTAACTGGTTGGTTTATCCAAGTATCTTTTTGGCATTCTTCGGTGTGGCTTGGAGCATCAGTGGTGACCAAGGTCTATCTGTTGATCAAATTGCTGCCAACATTGCGACTAATCCTAAAACCTATTCTATGGCGTTTTTTGGTGCGATTATTTGGGCTGTTTACTGCAACTACACCCAGCGCGTTGCTAAAGGACAAAATGCGATTGTGCTTTTCTTTATCGCTACGGCAATCACTCTGTGGATCAAATACGCATTGAGTGATGAAACAGGCATGGTAATGACAACGAGTGCGGCGATTGATTTAGCGTTAGCTGGCGCTTGTATGGGCGCAGGCTATGCGCTATGGAATACGGCAATTCTGGGTGGCAATATGGTATTTCTTGCAACCATGTCGTATTTTACGCCAATCTTCGCAACCGTACTCTCTTCGTTGATTTTGGGCTTGTCATTGACCATGACATTTTGGCAGGGCGTTTGTATGGTAACCGTTGGTTCACTCGCTTGCTGGTGGGTAACAAGAGAAAAGCTGACGGCAAAGGCGTCGGCTTCTAAAAAGGCTCAATCTCACTCTTAATCTGAGTTTATGTTCTCGGGTGAGGTGTGTCCTCGTTTACTGTGGAAAACTTAACTCGCGACATTGAGATTCAATTGAAGCTCATAAGGCATCTTAGATAGGCGTCGCTTAAGCTGGCGGCGCGTTCGCTCAATATCATCGACCGCAATCGCTTGTTGGTCGTTGGTATGAATATCAACATTGATTCTTAATTCAGGACCAACTTTAGTCACACCCATTAGCTCCAAATCTTGGTCCGCATCTTTGTCTACCGCGACAACATTCTTATCTACCGCGTCACAAATATCTTTGGTTGCCGACATCATTAGTAGTTCACGCATTGCTTCACGCAACATGTCGAACGGCACTTTGATGAAGTAGAAAGACATCAGCAACATCATCATTGGGTCGGCATATACCGCGTATTCAGCAAACGGAGAGTAAGCCACCAACCAAGCAACAACGAAACCTGCCGTAACTGCCACGCTCAAAAGCGTATCCATCTGCCACTGCTTAGACTCTGCCTGAATCAGACCTGAAGAAATACGCTTGCTCTTGTTAGCGATGTACCACCAAGCGTAACCACAACCCAACACGTTGAAAATACCAAACAGAGTCGCGATAGAAGCATCAACTTCACGACCACCTGTCATCAGAGCACCAATCGCAGAGTAAAGCGAATAACCGACCACAAGCAGAATCACAATCGCTTTAATCGCGATTACGATTGGCTCAATGATTGCTCGACCGAACGGGAACTCCCTATCTGATGGGCGATTAATGTATTTCGAGGCAGCTAGTGACAATAAAGTTAGCAGTAAGCTGATAAGAGAATAGACACCGTCAAATACTATGACCAGAGAGCCAACGAGAAGACCCAACACCAATCCGCCAACTGCGAAGCCTGATGCTAAAAGGGCTGAGAACAATAGTACTCGATTTTCGTTTTGGCTTTTCCTGTCACACATAAAATTTTCCAGATGTTTTTGATAACTTCATTGTTCTAATATTGAGCTAACTTTACAAACTTTATCTGATGATGTTTATATTTTAGTAACTCGTTTTATATTCAAGCTGTTATTATTCAATCGCTTATTGGTAATTTTCGGTGTCAGTAAAATTGACGTTGAGTGTTTCTTGGGGATGGTGTGCAACTGAAATAGGATCGTTTATGATTAATAAAACACATTAGTCGCTAGGGTTTCATTGATTTCCTAGACTCTGCTGAGACTGAGACTGAGACTGCACGGATTGGAATGGACAAGGAATGGATCAATATGAAGTTTGACGATATCAGTGATAACGAATTGTGGGTGATTGCTAACCCGATCATGGATAACTTGATGGACGGTTCAACTAAGGTTGATCATGCGCAACACTCTCGAGACTTTACCCAAAGGATGAAAGACATTGTTACGCCGGAATATTTAGAAAAGGTATGTCACCATTATCAACACAGCAATGGCTTTTTTGCTGAACGAAAGCAGGTCGCACTATTTAGACGCTCAGATTCTATCGCCTTTGTGTGGAAGCAAGCGTATACCATTGCGAAAGGCGAGTTTGTGGCTGAAATGGTGTTGGTTGAAGAAGACGGACGCTATTTAGTTGATCATGTGATGGTCTTTTAAAGAGAGGGCTTTCTATTTGTTAGATGATTTTAAGTGTCGAGATAGAACATTGTCTGACACTTTAAAAATCAAACAAGTAATCGCTGATCTGATCCGCTAACCAATTCATACCAGGGTGTTCTGCCATACCTGCCGCGGTAAACATACAGTAGTCTTCTTGTGTTAAGCCGTACGTGTGTTTGATCACTGCTAGCTCTTGTTCACGCAATAAATGGCGAATCAATGGTTCTGGCATTACGCCCCACGCCTCTTCACGCAAAATTGTATCCAACATGAAGTCAAAGCTAGAGAAGCCAATATAACGGCGAGAGAAGGGCTCAAGCTCAGGATTATCCTTCTCATTGAGATAAACCATGGTCGCTTGCATCGAATTTCTCAATACTTCATCCGATACTCGTCGCATCGCACTCAGATCATGTCCTTTCTTACACACAGACATCATTCGAATCTTACCAAGTGGATTGTAGATAATTCTTGGGTCATCGACACGTTCGTAATCGACGCCAAATGCGAAGTCGACTTGCTGAGTTTCAACCAAGTTAGCTAAGTCGCCACTCGACGCGAGAACGAAGTTGAATGAGGTAGAAGGGTACTTGTTATTTAAGGCGTGAGATAAATCCTGCCACATTCCATCGGGTAGGGAGTCATCTCGTGCAATCCAAATTTCCGCGTTAAATTCACCTGAAACATGCAAGCAGGTCTGTTTAATACGCGCTGCTGTCACCAACAAGCCTTCGCAATCTTTGTAAATGGCTTTGCCCGCTTCAGAAAGTTCAACGTGGTTTCCGCTGCGTACGAACAGCTCGACATCTAACTCTTTTTCCAAGGCTTTAATCGACATGCTGAGTTTGGTTCGGTTGCATTCTAGCTGGCGTGCAGCTTCAGACACTGATCCTAAATCAGCAACGGAACAAAAGGCTTGGACTTGAGAAAGGTTCATTTCATTTCCATATTGAGCGTGGGTCGGTGCATATTATCTGAATATTGTGCTGACTATCTTAGAAATAGTCCATCTTTGCATGATAACTCTATGACGAATTGACTAATTTGGTTTATTCTGGGGAAGTTCCGAACCTACAAGAAGTAAAGATGGAGGCCATGATGGCGAAACAATGGGACGAGTACGCCGTTGATTGGGATAAAGATCCCGCGACCGCAGTATTCGCACAGTCCGTATTTGACCAGTTAACACCGCTCGTTGATTTAAACGGAACCCGTGTCCTTGATTTTGGTTGTGGTACAGGACTACTCAGCCAGAAAATATCTCCTTTAGCAAAAGAGATCATCGCACTTGATATCTCTGAAGGGATGATTGAAGAGTTAGATAAGAAAGAGTTACCCAACGTTGAACCGGTTGTTGATCTTTTATCGCGCGGGCTTGCAGCGCAGCATCCAGCATTCAGAAACCAGTTTGACCTAGTGGTAGCCTCTTCGGTGTGTGGTTTTATCCCGAACCTACAAGACACAGTCAGTCTGATTTACACGCTGCTTGAAAACGACGGCACGTTTGTACACTGGGATTGGTACTTAGAGAACGACAGCGAAGACTACGGTGTAAGCCAACAGCGCTCAGAGAATGTATTGAGTGCAGCTGGCTTTGCAGTGGTTGAAGTATCAACGCCGTTCTCGATCAACACTCCACAAGGAGAGTTAAAGGTATTGATGGGTGTTGGACGCAAACAAGTGCTTCCTCATCTGTAATCCTGTGTATGCCTAGAGCTAGCCTCGGTAATGCTCATCTAAAATAACGAAACCCACATCAACGATCTTAAGGTCAGTTATGTGGGTTTTCTATTTTTAGTCGTTTGTGTTTCAAACAGGCGAGCCAGTGAGTGCTTTTCAATATCTTCACTATCACTATCAACCCCAACACTGGCTTCTTTCTTCCCATTTCGTTTATAGATAAGCTAATTTCCGGTAATTAATAAATTACTCATTTCCATTTTGGAAATATAGTCTTGCATACATTTCATTAGTGGAAATGTAACAGTGAGATATAAAATAAGCCCATAATAATATTAAGGGTTTCATCATGAGCCACCAATCTGCTTCTCCACAACTTTCAGAGCAACAACAACGCTTTAGCAATATCATTTCAGATGCCCACCTGTCTCCAAAGCAGAAGTCGAGTTATCTTGCCTTAGAAGCTGAAGCAAGCTTGCCGTACATGCCGGTAAGCAACGAAGTAGAGCAAGCCCTACAACAAGGTGTGCTATGTGACATGTTTGAAGGGCATGCACCATTTAAGCCGCGCTATGTACTTCCAGACTATTCTAAATACTTACATCAAGGCTCAAAGTATTTAGAGCTTAGCGCGGCAACTAATTTCGATGAAGCATTGAACATGCTTACCATCCTTTACCACCATGTTCCGTCTGTAACTTCAATTCCGGTATACCTAGGTCAGTTGGATGATGTACTGATGCCATTTGTTGGCGATTTGACGGATGAGCAGGTGTATCAAAAACTTAAGCTGTTCTGGATTATGCTGGATCGCACACTGCCAGATGCCTTTATGCATGTGAATATCGGCCCGACCGACAACATTGTGTGCCGTACGATTTTGCGTGTAGACGCTGAACTGAAGCAGATCGCACCAAACCTAACCTTTATGTACGACCCTGTTGTGACACCTGATGATCTACTTCGTCATGCGGCAAGCAATATCTGCGAGTGCAGTAAACCACATATCGCAAACTATCCAGCGCACGCCGAGGCTTACGGCGACAAGCGTTTTGGTATTGTGAGTTGCTATAACTCTTTGCCTTTAGCGGGCGGTTCAAACACCTTGGTGCGTATGAACCTCAAGCAAGTGGCGTTGAAGTCTGAGGACAGTGCTGATTTCTTACAACAAGTATTGCCGAATTACAGTGGCATCATGATCGAATTGATGAACGCACGTAGCCGCTTCTTGCATGAAGAGTCTAATTTTTTTGACGGCTTCCTGACCAAAGAAGGCCTTATCGAAGAAGACCGCTTTGCGCCAATGTTTGGTATTTATGGCATGGCGGAAGCAGTCAACATCTTGATGGAGAAAGAGGGCCAAGCAGGGCGCTATGGCCACGATGAACAGGCGAATCAACTCGGTCACCGTATCTCTGAAAAGCTGGCTGAGATCGTCGAAAGCTCTGAAGTGAAATATGGGCTGGAAGGTAAGGCTCTGTTGCACGCTCAAGGCGGTATTAGTTTAGATGAAGATGTGACTCCGGGTGTCCGTATTCCTTATGGCACTGAACCGGATCCTGTCTCTTACGTTCGTGCTACCGCGGGTCATCATAAGTTCTACACCTCGGGTATCAGTGACATTCTGACCATCGACGAAACAGTGAAATCAAATCCTGAAGCGATGTTTAACCTGTGTAAAGGCGCGATTCAGGCGGGTTACCGTGAGTTCACAGCTAACGTTGCATCAAACGATTTGGTTCGTGTGACGGGTTACATGGTCAAACTGTCTGATATTGCGAAATACGATGAGCAAGGCTCACGTACTAATACCACCTTCTTAGGTGCTGAAGCCGCGAAGAACACGGGTATATTAGAGCGTAAACCACGTGTAGCGAGCTTAGAGATGTCGCCGACATACGAATAGCTTTAACGTGCGTGCGTTATGTGTGTGATGCGTTTCGACTACGAACAATGTGAATTATGAAAATTTCTGATCTAACAACTCAAATGGCTAGGGTTAAAAATAATAAGACAGAAAAACAAGCGAAGGTCAGCCGTGTGCTGACCTTTTCTTGTGTTGACGGCCCGGGAAACCGCTTGGTGCTGTTTCTTCAGGGCTGCAACTTTGACTGCATTACTTGTCACAACCCACACACAATTAACCACTGTAACCATTGTGGAGATTGCGTTAGTGGCTGTCCAAGTAGTGCTTTAAGCATGATTGATGGCAAAGTGAATTGGGACCCGGCAGCCTGTACCAATTGCGATCAGTGTATTGATGTCTGCGATCATAAGTCGAGCCCGAAAATCAACACAATGGCAGTCTCTGAGGTGCTTGAACTCGTCAGGCATAACCAATTTTTCTTAAGCGGAATCACTATCTCAGGTGGCGAGGCGACCATGCAGTTGCCGTTTATCATTGAGCTATTTCAAGCGATTAAAAGTGATCCTCAGCTAGCGCACCTTACGTGCTTTATTGATAGTAATGGCTCGTTGTCACAGCAAGGCTGGGACAAGGTGTTGCCTTATCTTGATGGCGCGATGATTGACCTAAAATCATGGCAATCGGAAACACATCAATGGTTAATGGGCAGAGGAAATCATCGGGTGTTTGAAACCATCAATTATCTTGCAGGCAAAGGAAAGCTGCATGAAGTTAGGTTGCTGCATATTCCGAATAAAAGCGATCTTGAAGATGAAGTTGAACAAGTGGGGCGATACTTGAAGGTGCTACCAAGTGATGTTCGTATTCGGCTGAATGCGTTTCAACATCATGGTGTGATTGGCGAAGCGCTAAAATGGCCTAAATGCACCGAACAACAGATGCAGATCTTTCACGATAAGCTCTACACCATAGTTCAAAGACCGATGCAAACCCCTGAAGTTTATACTTAGTTTTTAAGTTTCTTAGGCGGTTAATCAGGCTTCTAAGAACGTTAAGTTTCTAAAGATATTAAGCTTCTAAAAATATTAAGCCTCTAAAAACAGGTCACACAACCACTTGATCGCTTGATCATTCATGTTGGGCTTGTTCCATACTAAGCTATACGCCACCTTACCGTAATCAAAAGGCAAGGGTTTGCTCACTAAACCCTGAGCTTGCTTAGCATGTTCAGCCCACTGTTTAGAGCAAGTGAACAGGAAAGGCGTGTGGTGACACAGTACAGCCGCTGCACCGAAGTCCGCGACCGATATTGCCATATCTCTTGGCTTATGACATTGAACTAAGTTTTGCTCAAAGTAAGGCTGAGACAGTTCGTTATCTAAAATCCCAATGTGCTTGTAATCTAAGTAGCCTTCTACCGTCAGTTCTTGCTGAGCAAGAGGGTGGTCTGCGCCCATCAAACAAACCATTTCGTCTGGAAGAATCGTTTCCCAAACCAGCTCCTTATTATCGGTCGGTGGCTGGGAAATATCATGGGGCAATAAGATCAAATTGATCTTACCGCTGAGCAAAGCATCAAAACCAAGCTGTTGCTTTGAATAGATGTTGAGTTTGGCTTTTGGTGCGAGTTCAGTGGTAATTTTGCTGAGCTTTGATGCGAATACTTCAAAGGTACTTTCGCGCATCGAAAGTGAAAAGCTGCCTTGGTATTCTTGAGGGGTAAAACTCTTCTGATGAAGCAGTCCGTTCATGCTTGAAAGAATCGCGTGAACAGTCGGAGCTACCTGCAAGGCAAATGGCGTCGGGATCAGCTTGGTGCCATCTCGATAGAACAGTTCGTCATTAAGAATGTCACGCAGTTGAGACAAGGTTTTGCTCACACTCGAAGGGCTTACACAAAGTTGTTCTGAGGTTTGAGTAACGCTGTGGGTGTTCAGCATAATATGAAGCGCAGTGAGGTGCTTAAGGCTCACTCTAGATAGGTGTAAGTAATCCATTTATGACTCATACATTGAGGATGGCTTGATATTTGGCGCAACACACAAAACAACAAGCCAATCTGACAAAGGTTATTAACGAGCTAGTTTATGGTGCGCTCGTGAAAAGTGGCCAGCACAAAACGCACCGACAATCGATAGTTCACCCGCCAAACACAATGCAGCACAAACTTCAGCGAGTGCTTGTGATTTACCGTTGCCATGAAGCCCAAGCAAGTCCAAACATGCTTTTTGACTTGGTAAGCCGGTACCACCGCCAACAGTCCCTAGCATTAAGTTAGGTAGTGTTACGCTCGCGTATAAACCACCTTCTTTATTGAGTTCCATGCGAGTCATACCAATCGCTGATTCAGCGACGCAGGCTGCGTCTTGTCCGCAAGCAATGTAGAGCGCAGCAAGTGCATTTGCATAATGAGCATTAATACCAATCGTGCCGCTCAAAGCACCACCGACTGTGGTCATTTGTCCGAACTGCACCATTTTCTCTGGTGTAGTGTGGAGGTACTTAGCGACAAGCTCGGCAGAGATATTAACCTCGGCTGTGACCTTTTTACCACGAACGCTGCGCAAGGTTTGAGTATTGGCTTTTTTATCGCCTGACAAGTTGCCATCTAGGAAAGCATGATCGGGCTTAACCGGCGTATTTTCTATGATGTACTCAAAAACTGCATTGGTGGCGATGGTCACCATGTTCTGGCCAGAAGCGTCCCCGGTTAGAAACTCAAACACCAAGTAAACATGGTTACCTTCGATGTTGATATTGATGTCGGTCAGCTTGCCGTGTGATGTTGTTGATTCAGCCAAGGTTTTAAATTGGTCATACTGAGTTACAGCCCAAGCCACAAACTGTCCGGCTTCAACTAATCCTTGGAATGCGAAACCAGGAGTACGTGTGACACCTTCATTGAGTAACATTGCACTTGCGCCACCACAGGCCGTAATCAGCTTAGAACCACGATTGTAAGACGCAACAAGCGCTGCTTCTGTGGTTGCGAGTGGGACGAGGTAATCGCCCGTAGCAAATAGGCCATTGACTCTTAAAGGGCCAGATATTCCCACAGGGACTTTAACGGTGCCAATAAAGTGCTCAATGTTTTTCTCATAAGCTTGGATCTGATTTTGTGTATGAGGGTCGAGGAGCTCTTGTTGAGAATCTGAATTGTCGAGAGCTGTCCAGCGACGTGCTAGATTTTTTTCTGTCAGATAGGGGCTAGGAGTCAGCTTATTTACTGGCTTTTCAAAATGAGGCTGAAGCTTTTTTTCTAATGCGTCTGCGGAGATGTCGCCTCCTAAAATAGAAACATAGTCACGGCGATGCAGATTTAGTTTTGGCATAAATAGTATGAAGTAAAGTTTGTGCAGCAAAATTGGTTTGCGCTGATTCTACCGAGTAATAAACCAGAAACAAGCGCCTGATATAATGAGTTACAGTTTGTATGGGTTTAGCAGCAATTTGTTCGTCTAAGCAAGACAACTTCGTCAAAAAATGCTCACTATGAGATTGAACTAGATATGGATATCGAGAAGGCTGCCGATGGCTTCGTTTTGACGATCAATCACACTCGCACCAACGCGGTTATAACTTGCGCTTTGAGTCAGTTTGATGAGTGCATCCGTTGAGGATGAAGATGGTTCCGGTTCTTTTTCTTTAAACGAAATGGATTGTTCAGGTTCTATTTGGTTAAAGCTGAAATCGCTGGTTTGGAAAGCGTCATCGGATTCTAGAGAGTGTTTGGAGGCTTGGTTGAGCTCGATTGCGGCTTCTTCAGCCATGTTGGTTGACTGCTGAATAATGGCGTAACCAGATTGAATACCAGATATCGACATAGCAGAACCTTTTATTGACGTATTGAATGAGTCTAGGCGGACGATATTTTGAGCGCAATGGTGTACAGGTGAAATTTACGGTGAAACGGTGAACTTAAGCTAAAATAGTAACGTCTGTCTATTAATTAAACAGGTCATTCAGTGCGTTTAACTCTTCATCAGTCAGCAGAGAAGGCTGGTCCGTTTCAAGGTTGCCGTCGATTTCACCTTGAAGTGCTTTCAATTGCTGTGGGCTAAGAAGCTGTATTTGCTGCTTAAATACTTCAAATTGCTGTGTATTCATAATGTGACCTTTGTTCAAATCCATATGCTCTATAGAGCATAGCCTACTGATTCAGGAAATCAAACAAGATTAAGTGAATATTAAATGAAGTTTGAAGTTTCCTAAAACTAAGACAACTATAAATTTCTGTGGTCGTTTTTTGTCCGAGAAATGTTAGGCAAAGTTATGGTTGGGTCAATCAAAGTCAGAGAATTCTTACAATGTAAAAATCCCCGCATCCCTTGTGGTGCAAGGGTAGGCAAGTAATTGCTCTACCCAATTGGGGGTATAGATAGAGCAATGTATAAAAACATTTAATGATCAAAAGGTGAGCGGTTGGCAGTATCTTTTTGTTTTTACAGTATTTTGTTTGTTGCTCAAGAAGCTTCTGTTTCAAACGGCTTATCTATCTTTACCTTAACCGCAAACTTGGTCGCTAAGGTATGCAATTCTGGAAGCATTCGATAGATCAAATGCAGCTGTTGTAGAACCATTCTGACAGAACTCTCGTCCTCTTCTCGCCATTCACTCAAACGTTTATCCAGTTCAGGGTCGTAAGCGTTTTTTACTTCACACTGTTCTTGGTGGGAGTAGAGTTGATCATTTAGAGCGTCGAGATGTTCGTGTATTACTCTGTGTGCATCTAACACCAATTTGTGTGTTGCTTCATCATCGATACGTGTTCTGTGAGCACCTAAAGCAGAGATATAACTGAGTAGTGCATGATTAAGTGTTAGGAATCGAAAACTCTCATCTTCAGAGGTGCGGTACTTGCCCGGTTCAACCAGCATGCTACTGATGGCCGCAGTCAGGTTGGCATCGTTATTGTGTGCACTGCGGCGCGCAATGCGGTAATTAAGGGTGTCTTTTTTACCTACACGATACTGGCCAATGATCTGAGCGAGATAATTCTTATTGGAATCGAGCGCATCTGCCATTACTTTGTGCAATCGCTTTGATTGCCAATCAGGCAACACGTAAATGACAGCAAGTACGGCGAGGGCACAACCAATAAAGGTATCCGCTAGTCTTGGCAATACCACCGCGTAGCCTTCCCCTAATTGGTTAAAGCAGAAGAGTACAAGCAGCGTTATAAAGCCGGTCGCAAATCCGTAGTTATTGATTCTGAATGCAAAGAACATCACGCCACTGATCACAATGAAAACTAACTGGCTTTCTTGAGACGGGAAGAAGGTCAGTAGTGGTACGCCAATCAACAAGCCTGCGACGGTGCCAATGACACGAGCCGTCAGCTTTTGTCGTGTTGCACTGTAGTTTGGCTGGCATACAAACAGTGTCGTCAGCAAAATCCAATAGCCACGCTCTATGTCAAAACCTTGAATGATCCCGTAGCCGAGCGTCAATGTGATTGCCATACGAATCGCATGACGAAACAGCATCGAGTCGGTATTCAGGTTGGCTTTGATCTTGTGCCACATTGCCGTCAAAGTATGAGGGTTGGTATCGTCCAATACGTCTTCTTCCAACTTTTCCGCATCCGGGTTACTGATATTCGAGAGCTGCTTTTCGACCGTAGCTAGGTTATTGAATAAGTAATCCAATTGGTTGAGCAGTGATTTCCACTCGGGCTTGTTCTGTTGGTTAAGATGGTTAAGCGAAGACATTAACTCATCAAGTGCTAATACAGACTTATCGCCATGTTGGTATTCAGCTCCGACTTTCAATGAGCTCGCCACTTCTTTACAGGCTGTGGCTTGGGCTTCGAGTAGATACTTGAATCGAAACAACACATCAGAGCGTTCAAAGTGCTTTGCCAGCTCTTGATAGCGGTAGTGGGTAGAGCTCACGCGTTCATGAATGTCTTGTGCGATGAAATAGGTGTTTAGGAATCGGTCACTCGGACCATCAATGTGCCCGCGCTTAGATCGGTTAAGCAGTGTTGCTTTACACATGTTGAGTGCATTAACGGTACTGGCGTTTAACTTAGCTTCAATAATGCGATGTGGTTGAGGGATAAGGTCAGATACAGGGTAGAACAGTTCCGCTTTTGATCCGATGTAATTGCCGATTTGATCGAATACCGTCGCTAGGTTTTGCTGTACGGGCTGCATCGGCCAGACAATCTGCCAAATCATCGACATGAAGTAGTACCAAGCGGCGCCGGTTAAAAGTAGAAGCGGTTGAAACCAAAGGTTGGTGCTCTCATGGGCACCGAGCATGGTATAGATAGCAACAAGCAGCGAACCAAACGCGATACTGGCGTATTTAGGGCCAATTGCACCGAGTATAATAAAAGAGAAGGTTGAAACGAAAAGCCCTATCGCGAACAGCCAAGGCGTGTCGAACAGAATCTCAATAGAGAAGGCTGCCACAGCGAAACAGATAAAGGTTAGCGTGAGTGCTTTCAAACGCCCGGTAAAGCTGTCATCACTTTCAGCAAGAGCCGCAGCAATAACACCTAAGATCAAAGGTGTGATGAGTGTGTTTTGTCCATAATACCAAGCAGGAACCACAACACCGAGTAGAGTGATGAGAATTAATACGCTGTAATTTATGGTTTTATTCGCCCAATAGAGGCGCAATTTGGCTGAGAAGTCCACAGTCGCTCACTTGACACACTAAAACCATAATCCTAACAGAAATCAAGCACAAGAATTTGATACTTATCCATAATTGCCCCTAGATGGTCATGAAAGCATCGATAAGATGTGAGACATTATTAATTCTCACAACATCATGATATAAATTCAATATTCCCAATTAGAGAGCACACTCCAATGCAGCTAAGCGCTAACAAGACTGCACAGTTTTTTATTCAAAATGAATATCATCAAGTCGAACTTGATGGTCCACGCCTGCTGTTATCTTCAGTAGGCAGTGAAGAACGAATCCCGTTTACTATTTGGAGTGGCAAGATCGCGATAAAACGCGGATTGTTTTGGGGATCGTTACAGTTCTTTGCTAATCAACAAGATGGCAAACAGCGCAGCTGGTTAGTACAGGGCCTACCTTGGGAACAATGCCGTCAATTTGCACGCGCATCGGTTGCTGCTTATCAGAAGTGGCATGATACACAATGTGAACAATTGGCTGAACACGTTCCTCAATGGGAAGCTGAATTGACACGTCTTGAGCAACTTCCTGCTTTCCTAGCGCATTCTAAAGTTAAGACTTGGGTCGACATGGTTAACTCAAGTTTAGAAAACATGACGATGACTTTAGAAGAAGCAGCGCAGCGTATGCCAAACCGCATTGCTCGAATGCAACCATGGTTGTCTGAGACGGAAATTAAGCAAGCTGAAAGAAATCAGCAGTGGTTAGAAACAGAAAGACAAAACTGGGAAGTATTGTTTGCTCAATGTGAATCGTCACCACTCAATTTATCTCAACAATATGCGGTCTTGATGAATGATGATCACAACCTTATTTTAGCGGGCGCTGGCTCGGGTAAAACCAGTGTTCTTACAGCTCGCGTCGCGTATTTACTGCAAAGCCATCAAGCTCAAGCTGAAGAGCTGTTATTGCTCGCATTTGGTCGCGAAGCAGCGGAAGAGATGAAACAGCGCCTTAACAGCAAAATTGGTTTATCAGCAGAGAAGGTGCAAGTGAGTACTTTCCACCAGTTGGGTTTAAAGATCCTTAATCAGGTTGAACCTGAACGTGTGGTTATCTCTCCGTTAGCGCTCGATGACAATCAACGCCAAGCATGGTGTATTGATTGGTTGAAAAAGCACTGGATGACGCCGACTAACTTCAAACGCTGGCAAAAGCACCTGTCTAAATGGCCAATCGCTTATTTAACAGGTGATGACGAACTTGGTAGCCATGTTTCAAACCTCAAGTTGATTGGTTGGCTTGAAAAGCAGCTTGAACAGTTGAATGCATCGGGTTTATCGAAGAAGGAAGTGCAACAGCAGTTGATTGATCACAGAGACTACACGCGTCTCAACAGCGAGCTTTCACTGTGTTGGCCATGCGTGACAGCATGGCAAAAAGAACTGAAAGAACAGAATCATATCGACTTCTCAATCATGATCAGCCGAGCGACTCAGTATGTCGAAAAGGGCAAGTTTATCTCGCCTTGGAAGTTCATCATGATCGATGAGTATCAAGACATCTCGCCAGATCGCCTTGCCTTGGTTGAAGCACTGTGTAATCAGTCGAAAGCTCAACACCAAGCTTCTATTTTTGCGGTAGGTGATGATTGGCAGTCGATTTACCAGTTTGCGGGCGCAGATGTTGATTTAACGACGGGCTTTAAGGATCGTTTTGAGAGCTCGACGATTCATCACCTAGATACGACTTACCGATTTAACAACCAGTTAGGTGCGGTGGCTAATCGTTTTGTGCAGGAAAACCCGATTCAGCTTCCGAAAGAACTGAACAGCTTCAAACAACAGAAGCAGAAGGCGGTGTACAGTGCGCCAAGCAAAGAAGTTGAGAAGATCCTCGACCAATTGAACCGCCAATCTAAAGGCAAAGCCAACAAGTCTGTGCTGCTACTTGGACGTAATCATTACCACAAGCCAGAGTTGTTGGAAGACTGGAAGAAGATCTTTACCTCCATTGACATCAAGTTCATGACTTGCCACGGCAGTAAAGGCAAAGAGGCAGACTTTGTCATTATTCTTTGTGTGGACGAAGGGCAGTTCCCGACCAAGAAGAAACAGCTACATATTGATGGCGCATTGACTGAATCATCAGATGCGTTCCCTTATGCGGAAGAGCGTCGTTTATTTTACGTGGCAATGACGCGAGCGAAAGAGAAAGTATGGATCACGCACAGTGGCGATGGTTCTGGTTTTGTACAAGAACTGCATGGCTCTGATTACCCTGTCGTTCGTAAAAAGTGATGTCACTTGGCGTAATTGTCTAAGATTAGATCTTCAAGCCCGCTACCTATTCTCATTAGGGTGTAAACTATTATCATTAGCGTGCTAGCTATTCTAATTAGGGCGTAAGATATTATCATTAGGAAAAAGGCATAAAGCAGAAGGAATTCGCTATGGAACACGGCTCTATTAACTACATTGAATTTGCTGCGAAAGACATCGCTGCAACTAAGGCGTTTTTCAGCCAAGTGTTTGGTTGGAGCTTTGAAGACTATGGCCCTGAGTATTCTGCTTTTGAAGGGAAAGGCTTAATGGGTGGGTTCTATTTGGCGGATCTGGCGTCGAATACGGATAACGGCGCAGCGCTGATGGTGTTCTATAGCGAAGATCTTGAGCAAACCGAGCGCGATGTGATTGATGCTGGTGGCGAGGTAAATCGTGAGATATTTAGTTTCCCCGGTGGCAGACGTTTCCACTTTAGAGAGCCAAGTGGCAACGAAATGGCGGTATGGAGTGACAAGTAGCGAGTTAAGACTCTGGTAAACAAAAAGCCTGCGATAAAATGCAGGCTTTTTAGTCTGTTCAGTAGAGATCTCATTTAACGTGCGATTAAGTTCGCTCAGCTAGGTACGCTTCGTAGTCTGGGATCTCAATGATCACTTCTTCTTCAAGCAGTGAAGAGTTAAATAGGAAGTTAGCGGTAGCACGGTTGGTTGCCACTGGAATGTTCCAAACACTTGCGATACGAAGCAGTGCTTTTACATCAGGGTCATGTGGTACGGCATTCAGTGGATCCCAGAAGAAAATCATCATATCGATCTTGCCTTCAGAGATAAGCGCACCAAGTTGTTGGTCACCGCCCATTGGGCCGCTGATCATGCTCTTAATTGCTAGGCCCGTTTCTTTACTTAGTAGAGAACCCGTTGTGCCCGTTGCATAAAGGAAGTGCTTTTGTAGTTTTTCTTTGTTCTCTGTGACCCATCTAAGTAGCTCAGGTTTGAAATGGTCATGAGCGACCAAAGCGATATTCTTATGCGTTGGCATAGTACGCGTCGTTTTTTGCATGAATGTTCCCTAAATGATTGTTTCGTTTTTATTGTTTTGAGTTCTTCAGCCAATATAGCACTAAGGATTCACACTGAATACCGGACGAAACTCAGAAGGTGACAATGAGTCGGCGATAATTTGATCTTTGAGTGTTGCAGGTGTCAGCGCTTCAATCATGGGTGCACTGTGTTTTTCATAAGGTTGACCGCGTAAGTAACTGGTGGCTTGTTTTACCGATAAGCGACCTTGCTCAACCATTTTATCTGTTGGTGCAAAAAGCACCTTGTTACGAAGTAAGCCGCGGTAGGTTCCGTGACTTAGGTAACTTGAAATTAATCCAATTTCTTTGGTTTTACCGGCTGCTCTCAGCTCACTTATTGCAGCTTCAATCGCGACTGCGCTTCCGACAATATATTGAATCTCCGGCTGCTCGATGACTTGTTGTACCAAGTTTCTTTGCAGTTCTTTATCGTTGTCTGCCCAATAGCTTATCGCAATTTTGATATCGCTCGATTTGATTGCATCATAAAACCCAAGAGCTACAGGCTTAGTACCGCCACTTGATTGTGGGCCAAGTAACAAGGCGATAGGTGTTTCGCCTGATCCTTTCGGATGTCGTTTCGACAAAAACTCTCCGACTTGAAATCCCATTTGATACCAGTCGACACCGACCGTGCCTTTCAATACCTTCTGTTGTTCTTCATTGACGGTCAACTCATTCACAGTAGCAAACACAGGGGTCGAGCCAACCCAATCCGTAAGATTGTCATGGTAAGCATCGGGTGAAACTGTGCCTAAAATAATGGCGTCGGCTCCCCATTGTGTGCAAAGCACCAGCTGTGACGCTTGCTTACCAATGTTTGGGTATCCGCCGGCTTCTAATACTCTTAGCTCAACTTGCTGCTTTTCTGCTTCAGAGACCATGCCGTAATTAACTGACAACCAGTAAGAATCCTTAAGGTGCGGATAAATGGCACAAATTTTCTCTTTATGTGATGTGGCTTCGGCAGGTTTTATTGGGCTCAAAGGCTCGCTAGCACTCGCGACAGAGGTTACTGTGGCCAGTAGTGAGAGAATGATTTTTGAAGCTAAAGGTCTAGATAGCATGAATTGCCGTTTTATTGGTTTTAGATAAGAAACACTGCAAAATATAGCGTATTCTGCATGGGTAAAGAAGAACGTTTTAAGGTTTAAAGTTTATGTTGTTAGCCTCAGCGAGTATTGGACGCAAGCTACTGGCCTCATTCTTAGTGATGGCACTGTTGGTTCTATTGTCTGCATTGATCGGTGTTTCTGGTTTTAGCTTTGTAGCAAAAACGGAAAGAAACGTCGTCGATTCAGCGCTTCCTGCCATGATCGAAGCTCGTCAAGTTTCTGAGTTGAGTAACCGTATTATTTCGTCGGTACAAACGCTTTCTAATGCGAGAAACGAGGCCGAACGAAAAGAGGCTGGTACTGTGTTGTTTGGCCAGCTTGAAGCACTTCTTCAACATATCAAAGAGCTTGGTGTCGACAGTTTTGATTCGCAACTTCTCAATAAACTCGAAAACAATGTTCAAAGCGTTATTAACACACTGGCTGAACTGGGTGTCTCGGTCGAACGTAAGCTTTGGTTAAGCAAGGAATTGACGTCTCGTGTTGAAGAGATGCGCTTACTTGCCGAAGAGTTAGAGCAGCTCACGCGAACCCAAGTGCTGAATACTGCCACCATTGCGGTTGCTAACGTAACGCACATCTACGACCTGCTAGAAACCAAAGAAACCGATAGAGCCTACCAAGCCTTAGACGCACTTGTTGAAGTTGATCTTGATTTGTCTGAGCGTCTGCACGAATTGCATTTGTTGGCGTTCAAGATGCTCAATCAAATTGAAGAAACGCAAACCGTCACCAACGTTGAACGTATTCATCAAATCCAGTCTGAATTCGAATCCAACCTAAGAATCATGGCGCGCCGTGTTAAAGCGGTAGAAGATCCGACTCGTTCTGCGCAGATGTCTCAGTTGCTTGAAGAGTTGAGAAAACGCCAGGTCGTGTTCGATATCTCGCTAGAACAATATGAGAACACCAAGAAGTCAGAGTTTCTGATGCAAAATACGTTGGAGCTGTTCTCTCAGTTGAATACAACCGTTAACCAACTGGTCGATGATTCAAACCGAAGCACCAAAAAAGCGGTTGATGAGCTGACGAGCACGCTGAATCTGGCTCAATGGTCGCTGTCTGTAATTTCGGTTATTGGTTTGGTTATCGTCGCATTTATCGTTTGGCGAGTGGTGTATATCTCGGTTGTCAAACGTCTTACTGAATACTCATCTGCCTTGATGTCTATCGCACAAGGTCGCCTGAATATTGATATCTCGGTTAAGGGTAATGATGAGTTGGCTCATATGGGCGAGGCAATCATCACCGCCAGAAACACCGCGCAAGCACTACAAGTGGTCGCGGTTGGCGAAGCTAAGGCAAAACGTGAGCTTGAAGAACACAAAGAGCACTTAGAAGAGTTGGTCACAGACCGAACCTATCAACTGCAAAAGACCAATGAGAAGTTGAATGTCGAGGTGGGTAACCACGCTAAAGCTCGCAATGCGGCAGAACAAGCAAGCCGTGCCAAGTCTGCTTTCCTCGCGACGATGAGCCATGAAATACGAACGCCTATGAATGGCGTATTAGGTACGGCTCGATTGCTTAAAGATACCGGCTTAGACCCGCTGCAATCAGGCTATGCGGACATCATTAACCGCAGTGGTAAGAATCTACTCGCGATTTTGAATGACGTACTGGATTATTCAAAGATAGAAGCGGGACACCTAGAAATACGCGCGGCTTCTTTCGACCTTTACCAGATGGTTCAAGATACTTATCAGTTAATGGAAGGGCGCGCCGCTGAGAAGAAGCTTAACTTTGATTTTCATATTGAAAGTGACGTGCAACGCTATTGGCGTGGTGACGTAACGCGAATCAGTCAAATATTGAATAATTTGGTCGGTAACGCGATTAAGTTTACGGAAAGTGGTTCGGTCGATATCTTTATCAGCTTAGATATCGAAGATGAAAATCGAGTGATGTTTGAAGTGTCAGATACCGGTGTCGGTATTGATGCAAGTGAACAGGCGTGTTTGTTTGATGCCTTTACCCAAACCGATAGCGGCCGCAACAAAACCGGTGGCACAGGGCTTGGATTAGCGATCAGTAAAAGCATCATGTTGGCAATGAATGGGGATATTGGTGTTCATTCTGAAGAAGGCGAGGGCAGTCAGTTTTGGTTCTCTCTGCCACTTGAAGTAGGTGAGAAAATTGAAACGAAAGCAACGGTCATTGAAGCTTGTATCCGAGCGAAGGTACTTCTGATTGAAGACAACCCTGTGAACTGTATTGTTGCCGAAGGCTTTTTGAATAACCTAGGCCACGATGTTGTGATAGCGACAACCGGACAAGAAGCGAGAGTCATATTCAGTGAGCAAGAGTTTGATATTGCGCTGGTGGATATTAACTTACCGGACTGCGATGGCGTCGAGTTAATTCAACAGCTCAAAGACGATGCGCTTCAGCATGAGCATGAGCATGAAGAAAACGTAACACGCAAAGTACCACCAATGATCGCAGTATCGGCTCACGTGTTTAACGAGGAAGTGGAAAGCTACTTGTCGTCTGGCTTTGATGGCTTCTTGCCTAAGCCGCTAGAAAAAGAGGCACTTTCTCAGCTCATTGTGACACAGCTTGATGGCAAGGCTTTGTTATTGCCACAACCTGATCCTAACGATTCTATATGCAGTCAAAACAACCAACCTCAACGTAATAAAGGCAACGAGTTGTACTCATCTCAGATGGCGAGCGTCGTCTCTGATCTAGCCATCAAGGCTTCGCAAACTGAAGACGAAGGAGAGATTCCTGTGAAATTGATTGATTCCAATGTCATCAAAGGTGACTTGTCCATTCTTGGCTTAGAAAAGATGAAGCAGATTGTGGGACTATTTGAAGAGAGTAGCCGCGTAACTTTAAGCGAAATGGTCGAGGCGAGTGATTCGAACAATGGACGTGAGGTGAAATCTCTCGCTCATAAACTGAAAGGTTCCGCGGGCAGTTTAGGTTTGTTGCAACTTTTCAATGCTTGCCAAGTGATAGAGGCGAGCAGCGATCCATTAAGTGAATACCGAGGCAAAGATAGCGAGTTGTCGAAGTTGGTTCAAGAGTCGCTTAAGGCGTTGCAAGAGCAGTTATAAAAACAAACCTTAGGTTGTGACAGAAACGTATCGCGAGCTAGAAACCAAAAGTAACAACATAAAAAGCAGCCAATTTCTTCATTTTGTATGAAAGAATTGGCTGCTTTTTCGTTATAGGACTTGGTTAAATACAATTTTCGTTGATTCGTTTTAAATCATCTTGATATGTCCTGCAGCTTTGATCTTAACGTGAACCATATTGCCTTGTAGGTAGCTTAATGGAATCTCACTGCGTTCTATGATCGCGACATTATCGCGGCATGCGCCAGCTTCAATCGCCAGTTGTTTTGATTGTTCTTCCAAGCCCTTTAAGGTTTCTTCACGTGATGCTGGATCGATCGGTACGATCTTATCGAATTGACCAGATATTTCACCCAACGCAACACCAATCGCATTCGCTACTTCAAAGTGCTCAGGGCGAACCACTTGGCTTACACCTTCAAAATGATCTGGGAATAGGGCACTGCCGCCACCAACCATGATTACGGGTACACTCGCTGCAGAGGTCTTCATCTTATCGATGCCTTCTTCAACATCCGTTACCATTTGTTGGTAAATCTTGCTTGCTTGTTCGGCCGAAACACCAATCTCATCACTCAGTTGATGTTCTGCTTGCCACTGCATTTGACCGGTTTTGAGTGCAATATCGGTGAGCGTAAGTTCATCACCGCCAAAGCTACGCGCCGTTTGCGTTAAGGTATGGCCAACACTTTCAGGGCCAAGCTCTATGCGTTCTTGTTCAAAGCGAACCTTAGTACCACCACCAATGGCTAACGCCAAAATATCAGGCATACGGAAATTGGTTCTTACTTCGCCGATTTCTACCGCGAGGCTCGATTCTCTTGGATAACCGTGAGTCAGCACGCCGATATCAGACGTAGTACCGCCCACATCGACCACAATCGCGTCTTTTAGCTTGGTGAGATGACTGGCTCCACGAATCGAATTCGTTGGCCCACAAGCCACGGTGAGAATCGGGTACATCAATGCGAATTGCTGCGACATCAGTGTACCGTCGTTCTGACCGAAATAAGGCGTGGTGTGGATTTCATGATTGATGAGTGCACTGCAAAAGCCGTCAACGAATCGTTTTGCTGTACCTTGCAGAGCCGCATTGAGGATAGTCGCGTTTTCACGCTCTAAAAGCCCTAAGCTGCCCACTTTATGGGATAACGATAGGTTCACGCCCGGAAGTTCTTGTTGAATCCATTCTGCTGCTTGAAGCTCCTGGTCGCCGTTGACGGGAGAGAACACACCGCAGATAGCAATGGAATCCACATGGCCTTTCATTTTCTGGCAAAGCTCGCGGATCTCAGATTCTTGAATGTCGGCGATCAACTGGCCGTCGTATTCATAGCCGCCGTGCGCTTGGTAGAAGTGTTCACCAAGCAGGTTTTGCCACGCTTCACTCCAACCACAAAGGGGAGGGACGCTATCACCACTTGGAAGCGCTAAGCGAATCATGCCGACTCTGTCTAAGCCTTTTCGTTCAACGATTGCGTTGGTGCATTGAGTCGTCCCAAGCATCGCATGTTTCACTTGCTGGCCATCAATGTTTGCTTGGTTTAATAGCGCAGAAATCGCGTTATCAATGCCGGTTGAAATGTCATGTGTGGTTGCGGTTTTTACTTTGGCAATCACATTCAAGTCTGCGTCGAGCAGTACACCGTCGGTATTGGTGCCACCTACGTCAATACCAAGGCGGCAGTAATCAAGCGTAATGTTTGTCATGCTATTACCTCTTCAATGCAGACTTTAATTGTTCAATGGTTTGATACTCGACTGTGTAGCCAAAGTAACCCGGGCCCGCGACTTCGATGCCTTTGTCAGTGCGCCATTTAGGGTCGCAAGGGTAGGCAATTAGGTCGATGCGCTGCCCGTAACGAAGTTGTTCGGTTGTGATTGGCTTGCCGGTTTCATGATCCAAGATCGAAATAAGATCCGGTGTTGATGCCAAAAGGTTATCTTGATTCATGTCGGCGCGGCTTGTGCCTTTGTGCGCGAGAAGCAATTCGTTTTGGAACTGCACAAACACGTTATCGACGCCGGTATCTTCAAACTGAGCCAGCTTTTCAATCACGACACCGCCTGTTGCGAAGCCGCCATCGGTTTCTCTTTGAATATCAACAATCTTGCCACTGATGATGGTATGACCGCCGACAATGTCTAATACGGCCTGTGTGCCACTTTGATTGTTGTCGTTCGCCATTCTAATCGCTTCACCAATTTTCATCGCTTGGGTCAGTGTTGCGGGCAGTGCGCTGCGTTTTAGGTTCTTACCGTTCATTGGGTAATCGCACATTGCTGCAGAGCCGCCCATCTGTTCGGTAATTAGTCTCGCAAACTTTTCAGACCAAATACCGTCAATTGGGTAAAGCGTGACAACATTACCACGCTCATCGGCCAATGTGTTTGGTGCAGAAGGGAGACCATCAAGAAAGAAGGTCACCATCTGAGCTTCAGGAAACGCACGTCCCATCGCATCACAATCGATCACAGGGATGTTCTTTTGCGCTGCAACGAGGATTGGGATCAGCGAATTAAAACCGCCCACTTCGATAGGAAACGTTGCCGCTGCTTCAGTGCCGAGCGCTTTTTCCATGGCTTCGAAAGCAATCAACATTTGATCTTTCGAATTGAGTTTCTCTACTGCGACGGTTGGGGCGCCAATCATTGAAGAGGGCACTGTCATCCAATCGTCTTGCACGTCTTCTAAAGGAATCATGCGTACAGGGTGCTTTGCCGTTGCAATGGCTACTTTCGCCATCAAGGCACCGCTGTATGGGTCGCCGCCGCCGCCAGTACCTAATACCGTCGCACCAAGCGCGATATCATCAATCATTTGTTCAGTAATAATCACAACTACTATTCCTTATCACTTGAAGGAGAAAGCTTCATTAGGGCGAGGTAAATACCGCCAGCTGCAAGAATGCCGTCTAACGCCGAGATGCTGGTGAACGAAAACAGGTTGAAAAACTCTGGCGCGGTACAAGCGCTGAATGCAGTACCAAATGCCCAAGAAGCCAAGCCTCTAAACATCCAAGCTGGAACTTGCTGGATGTTCTCAAAGCTCATTTTTGTCGAATCTAAAACATAATATTGAACGATGTAGACACCTGCCGCAGGCGCAATGGTTACGCTGAGGAGCATTAAGAAATCAGTAAATTTGTTCACCATGCCGAGCTGAGCAATGCCAATACCGACGACGGTCATGATCACAACCAGAACAGGGCGCGGAATCTTCGGTAGAACCATCGACATGCATAAGCCGCCAGAGGTCAGGTTGCTACTGTTGGTGGTCCACTGTGCGAACACCAGTACGATAATGGCCGCCATGCCTAAACCTAGGGTGAAGAAGACTTCTACTAGGTCGTCGGTGCCTGTCATTTTGGTCAGGATCAACGCGATAAGAATAATGGCACTGTTGCCGACGAGGAAACCGATACCCGCTCCTAGAATCGCATCACGACGTGTTTTGGCGTAGCGAGCAATATCAGGCGCGGCAACCGCTGCAAGAATCCAGATAGACATAACAAAAGAGATGGCTTGGCCTAGTGTCAAAGGATCTTCAATGGTGGGTGCTGCGCCACCTTGATAATCAGCGGCCATAAACAAACCGATGGTAATCAGCGTCACCATCAAAGGCACTGAATAGGTACTGAGTTTGCCTAAAGCACGAACGCCATAGATAGCCGTCATCATCATTAACACACTGCCGCCAATAAGCGCGGTGAGGTGTGAAATTATGATGTCGTATTTCGCCAGTGCATCGACCATGATGAAAGCGAAGAAGTCAGCCTGAAATGCGAACCAACCAACTAATGAGATGCCGTTGATGAAACCAAGAATCTTACCACCGTTACGGCCAAATACCGCGCTGCTCACCAGCGGGGTAGACACACCAGCTTGAAAGCCAATGTTGGCACACAGCATCGCGATGATCGCCAATAAGCCTGAACCAATAAACGTGGCAAGCAGTGCGTCTTCAAAACCAATACCGCTGCTTAGAATTGAGCCGAGAAACAGTCCCGAAATATCGATGCCGATAGCCAACCAAATAAGGCTGATAACCCACCAAGATCGTTTGGCCTTCTCGGGAACAGGTTCCAATTCGAAGTCATCTATCTTTTTGTGGCTGTGTGTTGCTTCGGGTTTATTCACGTAAGCTTCTGCCGCCATAGTGCCATCCATGCATTGTTATTCCATAAGTGTGAATAAAGCATACTGATGTATTTATTGTTAATAAATGAATATAATCAGATGTAAACATAATAAAAAACAAATGTGAGTGGCAAAGTGAATTCAAACAATAAGTTAGATAAAAGAGACCTGCGAAGATTAGAGCTTTTTTGTGAAATTGTTGAGCAAGGAGGCATCAATCAGGCCGTCGCAAGCACTGGGATTAGCCAACCTGTGCTGAGTAATCAGCTTATTGCCTTGGAAAAAAGCTTGGAATTAACATTATGCCAACGTGGAAGAAGGGGTTTTAAGCTGACTCACGAAGGTGAGCAAGTGTATAAATATGCGAACCAATTAAAATCGACCTTAACCGACTTCGCTTACAAGTTACGAGGTGTACAGACAGAACTCTCCGGGCATGTGCGAATTGGATGTTTGGATAACACCGTCACTTTGCCTTATAACCCACTTCCCAAAGCGATCGAGACGTTTTACCAACGCAGTAACAGTGTAGAGGTGAGTGTTGATGTCGGTGATTTCACCCAGTTGAATGAGAAGCTAGCAAAGAATCAGATTGATATGATGATAGTGGTTCTAGGGTCACATCAAAAATCAGCGTTTCAACATAAATACCCACTGTTTGAAGAGCACAGTTATCTGTATGCGCGCAAAGATCTGGCCGAGAAGATCATGGACAGGGATTTCTCATTGAATGGCTGTCGTATCAATATGGGCGGCTATGCCAAAGACGAGATGTTCCGATTACTGAATATTGAGCAGTACGATTCCGTAAAGCCTTTTGATGGTTGGCATGTCGAGTCGGGTGTGATTTTAACATTGGCGGGCACACACCTGAGTTTTTTACCGTCTCACTTAATCGACCGTGGCCATTATGACCAAGCTTTGATTCCGCTTCAGCCTGAGAAATGGAGCCTTAAGAGCCAGTTTTATGTGGTGTTGAAGCAACCTGTGGATTCCCTTTCTCCCGCCGCGCGTGCGTTTTTTGATGAGCTACACCAACCGGAAACATCGGATTCAATCTAGAGAACTCGTCGCTTCTCAATAGCACTTAAGATACTTTCCCATATACAAAAAATCCTCTGCCAAGACAGAGGATTTTTGCTTTTATGCTTTATGAGTGAAAACTAACGGTTCTCGAAGCGGTTGTAATCCAACAAGCCAAACTCGATCGGTTGGTCTTGTTGATACCAACGATGCACGCGATCACTGAATGGCCAGAACTCGCTAGAACTGCGTCGTACCGCAAACTTGTCTAGCAGCGCCACGTATTCCTCTTCTGTGTTTAAGTTTTGCAGCGCTTTAACCAGAGCAGGAATCTCGCTCTCGGTTAATGACAGGTAAGCCGCAGGGTAGCTTCCCACAACACCTCTTACGAGGGTTAGGTCATCATTGGCGTAATCTCGGTTACCTTCTTCATTAAACAAGCTTGAAATGTTGCTGTGCGCATTATTGTGAATCATGGTGAACAGCTGTTCTTCGCCGTTTTTGCCTTCAATCATGATCATCACTAATTGAGGCACATGACGCAGGCCTTCTCCCTTTATCAAATTCACTTGGTTAAGCAGTGCTTCGTTCTTTCTACCAAAACCTGTTTCAACAATCTCAAAGCGATTATCGAGAACAGGTGCGAGCTTATCTTTGATCATATTAAGCAGTTCACGCTTTGGATCGGCTGTTTTGTAAACCACGCTGGTCGGCTGATCAAAAGGCGCAATGTTTCGCTGCAAGTAGTCACTCAGTTGTGCGCTTTGGTTCTGGTACCAGCTAGAGTGTTCAATGTGGCGAACGTCTTTAGGAAGAAGGGTTAAGAAGTTACTCTCACCTTCAAGACGCAAGAAGTCCATGAACATGCGTGTAATCAGTTGGTGGCCAAAGTTACCGTAAACATCGAAGCCTGCAACGAGAAGATAGTGAATACGCTCTAGAAGAGCATAATCAAGAATCCACGCAGTCTTAGGTTGAGTGCCAACTAACCCTTGTACAACAGAGGCGCTATCGAAGTGCCTAAAGACGGTGAGAGCAGCATTTGGGTTGATGCCGTCGCCATCCCAAATGATGCTAGTGTCTAGGTTTACGCCACTCTCGAACCATTGGTTGGTGAAGTCTGATTTCGCGTTTAGGTATCGCGCTTGTTGCTTCGCGTATCTTACCCAGTTGGTCACAGGTACGGTGTTACTTTTCAGCTCGCTAGGCAGCTTTAAGTTCTTCTTTTGGCTCGCATAGAAGGCGTTAATTTCCGGAACATCGGCTTTCTCTGGGTCGATGAAGAAAACCCAAAAACGGTCGTTAATTACGTTCAAGGCAAGTTGACCACGACACACCGGACCTTTGATATAGGCCATGATGGTGTTTTGCGCGTTATCTAACATGAAGTTGAAGCGCGAGTTTACTGGCAGCGCTTCAAATGATGTCATTGGGTTAGCAGAAACATCGATGTCGTAACTAGGAAGTTGTTTTACTGCGTAATTGACGTCGACAAACCAGGTATTCCACTTTTGTAGACGCTCTTTATTAAGTGCGAAAGGCATGTGCGTTTTGTCGACGATGGTGCCTTGCTCTGGAATCAGACGATAGTAAACACGGTCTACTTTTGGATCGTCATAAGGGCGGCGAGTCGTGATGCGCTGTACCGCTTCACCTAGTGGTGTTGCAGAGCGAACAACAGTGAAAAAACGTGTTGGTTGCGCCAAATCAGAGAAGTAGACATGCGATAGAAACAGGTGCTCATAGATGTAACGCGCTGAAAGCTGGCTTTTATTGTCGCTCTTATTGAGAAAGCTTTCGTAGACATTAACGAGCTCTTGCTCCGCATCATTCAGCGGAATGTGGTCGTTCATTAACGCGCCATTTTCCAACCAACTCATTAAAGTCGCGTATTCGGTTTTATCTAAGTTCGGCATCCCATAAGGCATCCCCCAAGTTGGGTAATCTCTCTCGTACTGGGCGTACTCTTCAATCGTTGGGCACTGTTGGTCGCGATCGGTTGAAAAGTCGAAACCTTCAAGCTGGGTTTGATCTGGAAGTGGGTGGTTCTCTTTCTGGATCAACATACGAGAAACAAGACCAGCATCGAGGTTAGCCGTTGAGTTCTGCATACGTTCGTTGAGGACTGGATGAAAATCCGCATCGCGCCACTCTTGTGTGGTTAAAGCATCTTCAAACAAGCGAGTAGGGGCTGAGGCGGTTAAACGGGTGCCTTGATAAACGAGTGCCTTGCTCGCACCTCGGTCGATACCTTCTACCGAAGACATTTTGAGCTGGCAAGGTGCGTCATAGCAAGCGTGACAAACCACACATCGGTTATCAATGATGGGCTTCACTTCATCAATGAAGTGCTGTGCTTGAGCCGACAGAATAGGCGCTTGGCGATCGCGAACTTGTTGTTTACCAAACAGCTCGTCGAAGTTTAAACCCGCGTAGACGGCACAACCTGAGAAGACGCTAACAAAAGCTAAAATGAAGAGTTTTTTCAAATTCATACGTATTTATATATTAAGCATTTTCTCTAATTATATCGAAAATGATTGAAAATGCTCATGTTCTAACAATCTTATAGATAAGATCTTGATGGGACTGAGCTACTTATCGAGGTGAGTCACTCACCCGAGGTTGGAATTTGGAGTGTCGACTTAAGGCTTACTGATTGACGTAACAAACAGAGAAAGGGACAGACAATCGCTCAAACTCTTTGATCCAGCGCCATTGGTTGTCTTGCAGCTTATCGCCAGGGCCTTTGACTTCAATCCAATGAAACTCTTTGTCCTTGAATGCAATCAAATCCGGCATCCCAGTTCTAAATAGCTTTAAATCACTCAATATCACTTTGAAAAGATCAACAATCAAGGCGTTGGGAATAGCCTCCATACTGTGCTCGACGAGTGATCTGGGGAAGTAGTTCCAATGAACAAATGGATTGGCGATGCCGTGTTTTTGGTCGTAAATATAGAGTAAGTGGTTCAGCCCATGCTTGGATATAGTTTGAAACGTGGCTTCAACCTGTTCGGCTCGCTTGTCTACAAAATCGGAATGGTACAGATCCAGTGGTCGATGTTGGTAACGGTTGATAAACGCGCCTTCAACATCTGCGAAAATGACATCCCAAAAGGCCAAGCCGAACAAGCCACATAGAAAACTGTTCTCAGAAAAGTAGACATCCCATCCTTGGCTTTCAAAGTGCTGCTTTACCGCAAGCTCGACTCGCGTTTGGCTGAGGTCTAATTCCAGTTTTATCTCTTTGCAGCTCGGTTTTATGGTTCGTGAAACTTTGTGCCCCTGTTTCCGTAACAGCCTGTCTTCAAGTTTGATAGCGACTTCCAATTCTGACACATCCGATGGAGTAGCTTTGATTTGCGTGACAATGTCACACATTAAGTCAAGCTCACCTTGTTTGTCGTAGATGCGAGCAAGTCGCTCTCTGCAGGGTGGAAGTGTAGATTGCCTGAACCAAAAGACAGCTTGGTCGTTTAGGTTAAGCCTTTCAAGATCGCGAGCAATATCATTGATCAAACGCGATCGTTTTCTGGCACTGCTCCTGTGTTCCGATTCAGCGGGTATCGATTGTAAAAGGAGTTCAAGAAACTCTGGGTCTTTACGGTCGCCCTCAGAATATTGGCGTTGAATATCGCGCATCTGGAGCAATTGATTGAGTTGATCTCTTGAAGTGAAGAAGCGGCGCTGCTTGCTTAATGGGTAGTTCTCAAAGGTATTGAGCCCAAGGTCGCTTAACACGAACTGGCTTAAGTCTTGATAGGTGTTGGCAAAGAAGAGTAACAGCAAAACATCGATAACTTGAGCTTCGACGATGTAAATACAGTCGAAGTTTAGGTTTTGAAATTGATCAAAAGGTTGCTGATCAAGCAGTAACAACAGCTCATCTTTCTTCGCGGTTTTGTTGCTCTTAAAGGCAGGGAATGCATTCAACAGCTCTGGTTTGGTGAGTAAGTGCAACCCGATCTCGACCTCACTAATGATGAGGTGATGTTGCTTAGCAGGATGACTTAACGCAATAAAGCCTGAGGTGCTTAGCTCTTGTAGTGCGGTATTCAAATCAGAAATCTCAACATAGTTGAGTTTATCGCTGCGAAACCAACGGCCTTTACGAGAAAGCAAACGAACCATTAAGCATTGGCTTGAAACGGAAAGACGTTTGTATGCGGACAACCAACGACATTCATCGTCACTTAGAAGATCGGTATAGAGCGTTTGAGCGTGTTCAATCAGTCGATTGAAGTTGTCGAGATAATAAGTAGGGGAGAGCTGAGGAGTGGTTTCTATCGTCAATGGGTTCGTCGCTTGATACAAAAAGAGCCTAACCCTAAGGTTAAGCTCTTCAGTAACAAATTCAATCTTTTCTGATAATTAAGCTTGAGATGCTTTTAGTTCAGAAACTTTAGCTTCAGAGATTGGCTTAGTGACGATTGCAAGAACAATACACACTGCCATCATAGCTGCAGAGATTGTGTAAGCTAGGCCGTAACCTTCACCGTTTGTCATTGAGTAACCAACAACCGCTGCACCGATAGCGCCGCCGATACCCCATGCCGTGTAAAGCACGCCGTAGTTAGTACCGTAGTTTTTCAGGCCGTAGAACTCAGCAGTCAATGTTGGGAATACTGCTAGAAGCGTACCGTAACCAACAGCTGCGATAGCCGTACCAATGATTAGCGTGAATTCAGAGTTGAACGTAGCGAATAGAGCCATGTTCGCGCCTTGAAGGATGAACGCTAGAAGTAGAGTACGTACGCCACCGATTTTATCTGCAAGCATACCCGCAGCAACACGGCCGCCTGAGTTGAACACAGCAAGGATAGACGCTAGGTAAACTGCGTTTGGTAGGTTCGCTTGAACGCTAGCAATCGTAGTGATGTTACCGATGATCATAAGACCAACAGAAGCAGCAAATGCGTACATGATCCATAGAGAGTAGAACTGAGGAGTCTTCAGCATTACTTTCCACGTTAGGTCTTCAGTCTTCTTAACTGCTTTAGGTGCTTGGCCTGCTTTTACTTTAGGCTCAGCTGGCGTGTAATCCGCTGGTGGGTTGTTGATTGTTGCTGCTAGAGGTACTGCAATCGCAAGTACGCCGGCACCAAGAATCATAAAGCTTGTTTGGATACCCATGCTGTCGATTAGCGCAGAAGTGAGTGGTGCTAGGTAAATAGCAGCAAGACCAAAACCTGCAGCGATTAGACCGTTAACCATACCTTTCTTAGAAGAATGGAACCATTTCATTGCTGATGGCGAAAGACATGCGTAGCCAAAGCCGATACCAGCACCTGTCATCACACCAAACGTTAGGTTTAGCATCATAGGAGTCGTAGCGAAACCAGAAGCAATCATACCTAGGCCAGTAAGCGCTGTACCAAGAATAAGGATCTTACGTGGGCCCATACGGTCTTGTAGGATGCCTGCAACAAGAAGACAAACAGAGAATGTGATAGTTGCAATAGCGTAAGGTGCAGATGCTTCAGCAGCACTCCAACCAGCTTCGGTGACTAGCGCCTTGTTAAATACACTCCAAGCATACAGGATGCCAAGACAAAGGTTGATACAGAAGCCTGCTAGCAGGATACGTGATGCTTTATCAATCTTGCTCATTTTTATTCTCAGTTTTGTCGTTGGTTAGTGGTGAGCCACTTAACTAAAGACGGGTTATTGTGATTGTTTCTTCAAAATTAGTTTGCGTTTATCAACAGACAGCGCAAAAGAGCGCGGATTATAACCAATAAAAATGTGATTGGAATCTCTTTTTCCATTTTTGGTAAATAAACTCAAACTTGTTAAAAAGTTGTTTTTTATTGGTTTTGCAATTGTATTTAATACCTTTCCGTTTTGTTCTTTTTAGCGTGGCGAGCCTATTTTTTAAGGTGTTCTTCGATAAGTATTTCTGAATTGCCACGTATTCCGTGCGGATATCACAGAGTTACGAATTATTTTAATTATTTTCTAAGGTTAATTTTGTGTAACAAAATAAATCGAAGTGGAGCTTTGTCCATATGAGACAAGGAGTAACGGAGTTTTATTAAAAACAAAATGTTAACCAGTTGTTACGGTTGATTTTTGGCGGTACCTTTGCTTACATTTTGTTCGATTGGAGGGGTTGTGTTGTTGAAAAAAAGTGGGAAAATAGTACGCAAACTGAGATTCCAAATTTGAAAGGATGCGTTTCCAACTTATGGCGAGGCGAGTATTATGAAACTGTTTTTAATTCTATTGATGTCAATTTCTGGTGGTGTAGCGGCAGCTGACCATATCCACTCTTTCTTGTTTGGCTTCTATATTGCTGCATTGGCAGTGGGTAGTTGCTATTGGTTAGCTTTCCGTAGCACGCGTTTCCCACAGTTAGCTCTAATGTTATTGATGTGTGGCTTTTTCGCGAAAATTGCAGTGACAGTTGTCGGTGTTTCTTGGGGTATCTCGAACGATATCATTCAATCGCCGTTTATTTTCTCATTGTCATACCTGTTCTTCTTAGTGGTTGTGTCTTACGTTTGGTTTGCATACCGCGATAAGTTGACGCTAAAAAAGCGCGCTAAGCAGGTAGAAGACTCTCGCAAGCAAGCGGCTGCATAATTGCAGACCTAATACAGAATTCTAAAAAGAGCTTTCTTCGGAAGGCTCTTTTTGATCTGGCCTTAACTTGAGTGAACTCTAGCTATAAGGCAGATAAAAGAAACCCCAGTATGGTGACATACTGGGGTTTCTTGTTATTTATCTAGTATCTAGCCGCTATCATCTAGCAAATACAGGTCTTAACGCGTGTTACTTCTTCATCAACTTCGCTAGATCGGCAAAGGGATTGTGCGTTGCTGATTGATGGTCGTCTAAACGGGCTTTTGCATCAACACCGTAACGGTCATGATCCGTGTATTTTGAGTGCTCATGATCGTGACAGTACAAGCACAGTAGTTCCCAGTTGCTGCCATCTTCAGGGTTGTTTGTATGGTCGTGATCCACGTGGTGAACGGTAAGCTCTCTCAAGTTTGAGTAAACAAATTCACGTGCACATTTACCACAAACCCAAGGGTACAGTTTCAGTGCTTTTTCGCGGTAGCCTTTCTCTTGGCGAGCGTACGCTGCACTCGAGCCTGTGTAATCTGAAGACATTGCCAAATCCTTATCAATTGTAATCTCCCGATTTTATCACAGCTTTCTGGAAGCTGTAGGAATGTCGTGACTAAATCACGTGTCGTACTAACCGATATGGGGCTTAGGTTTGATTGAGCACTTATCTTTTACGTGTGCTATCTCATAAAGCAGGTTATGTCTTTCTGGAATAAGCCATGCTTAACAGTTTGAAAAGAAATTGTATTTAGGGGTTTTAACCAAGGGAGCGTGACCTAATATCAGTTAAAGCTACCCTATATTAATAAGGAAATATCATGTCAGAACAATACACACCGCCAAAAGTTTGGGTTAACGATACTGATGGTGGTAACAAGTGGGCAAATATCAATAGTCCTGAATCTGGCGCTCGCTTTGATAAAGAGCTTCTTGTTGGTGATCATGCTTTTCAATTGTATTCCCTTGGCACACCTAACGGTCAAAAAGTCACCATCTTGCTGGAAGAGTTGTTAGCGGCGGGTGTTAAAGAAGCTGAATATGATGCGTACTTGATCAACATCGGTGAGGCGGATCAGTTCTCTTCTGGCTTTGTTGGTGTAAACCCGAATTCGAAAATACCAGCACTTGTTGATAAATCTGGTGACGAAGATGTGAATGTCTTTGAATCGGCATCCATCTTGATGCACTTGGCCGAAAAGTTTGGTCACTTTTTACCGAAAGAGGGCACTGCTCGCACTCAAACATTAAATTGGTTGTTCTGGGCGCAAGGCTCTGCACCATTCCTAGGTGGTGGCTTTGGTCACTTCTACGCTTACGCCGATGAAAAGCAAGAATACCCAATTAACCGTTTTGCGATGGAAGTGAAGCGTCAACTAGATGTATTAGACAAACAGTTAGCGAATAACACGTATGTGGCAGGCGAAGAGCTTAGTGTCGCAGATATCGCGATTTGGCCTTGGTATGGCAACCTTGTACTAGGTAAAACATATGATGCCGCTGAATTCCTTCAAGTTGAGTCTTACGCCAACGTAGTTCGCTGGGCGAAGCAACTAGAAGCGCGCGAAGGTTTCCAGCGCGGTCGAGTGGTTAACCGTTCATTTGGCGAAGAGTGGGAGCAAGTACCAGAGCGCCATTCTGCAGAAGACATTGACCGTGTTTTAAAGCTACGCCCGTAGTGATTTTAAAACGATAGTCGACACCAGTATCTCTAGAGTTTGTTTTAGCGGCCAACGTTAACTCAAACTCTAGTTTTTTGTTCCATCGAATCATTCCTTCCTTATATCAGTCTTTCGATAAATACAGTTACTATTCACTTTCACTTGTCAATTGCTGTTTTTGTTTATGTGATTGAATACTAATGACTTTTACCCTATTTAATGCCCTGTTATTAGAGTTATTTCATACTTTGTTACATTTCAACGATTAACTATTTATTGTAATGTTATAACATAACAATAAATTAATTGGTGATGTATCTTAGAAAGGAAAAAGTTGTGAATGAAAAATTGGTTTCTCTAGCGGTTGGTAGCATTCTCGTTTCCCCTGTTTTTGCCGACACGCTGTCGAATCCTCAGATTGGTGTTGTTCTTGATGGTTATTATCAAGATGGACAACGCAATAACTCTGAAAGAGAGGAAGGTTTCGGTCTAGGTCATACTGAACTTAATATGTCCGCGAATATTGATGATAAGTTTTATGGGTCGTTAACGACGGTAATTGAAACTCATGATGATGAAACGGAATTGTTATTAGAAGAAGCTTTCATTGAAACACTGACGATGCCTTACGGTTTAAGCATTCGAGGTGGTCGTTTCTTGTCTGATTTCGGCTACCTAAATAACCAACATATGCATACCGATAGCTTTGTTGAGCGTCCTGCCGCCTACCGTACGTTTTTAGGCTCTCATTATTACGATGATGGTGTTCGTGCAAACATCGTTCTTCCTACAGATCTGTATGTGAAGTTCGGTGTTGAAGCGCTAAGTGGTAGTAAGATGTCGTCTGTTGATGATGGCTCTGACGTTGGTGTTTACACTACAACTCTTAAGCTAGGTGACGACTTTTCAGAGTCATCAAGCTGGCAGTTTGGTTTGAGCTACTTACGAAATGAAAACGGTAAAGTTCGTGAGTTTGGAGAGCATGATCACGGGCATGACCATGACCACGATCATAGCCACGGAGCGGCGGTAACGGGCTTAAACTTATACGGTGCTGACTTTGTATGGAAGTGGGCTCCAAACGGTAACTACAAATACCAAAACTTCACGCTTGCTGCTGAATACATGTTGTTAGATGGCATCGTCGATGACAAATTCAAAAATGACGCAGAATCACCAGATACACTAGCAGGCTACTATGTCTCGGGTGTCTACCGATTTAGTCCAAGCTGGTCTGCTGGCCTGCGTTACGGTGAAGCAGAAAGCTATGATGGACACGCACATGGTGACCACATGCACTTTACTGCAATGAACGACAAAGAAGCAGATGCAATGATCGCTTGGGATTCATCTCATTTTGGTACAGTTAGAGCGCAATACTCTCGCGTTGAAAACCAAAGTAAAGAGACAGATAACGTATTTACCCTTCAGTATGTGATGACCTTTGGGGCGCACGGTGCTCATGCATTCTAGGAAACTCCTACTTACAATGGCAACGGGTGTTGCCATTGTATCCTCATCTATAATGGTATCTTCGCCTGCAATGGCGTTGAATATTTTCGTTTGTGAGCCTGAATGGCAAGCACTTGTTCATAGTCACGCTCCTGATGCCAACATCTATTCGGCGACTACGGCTAAGCAAGACCCGCACTATGTTCAAGCAAGACCATCACTTATTGCCAAAATGCGTCAAGCAGATATGGCAATGTGTTCAGGGTCTGAATTAGAAGTAGGCTGGTTACCAATGCTGCAAGTACGCAGTGGTAATCCTGCGGTTCAAGATAGCGCGCCCACCATGTTATACGCGAGCGATATGGTAGGTATGCTTGATACCCATGACCATGTCGATCGAAGCATGGGAGACATCCATGCTCACGGAAACCCACATGTTCAGTTTGCTGCTGAATATATGATTCCTATATCGAGAGAGGTCACCAAGCGTTTACAACTGCTTGATCCTGACAATGCACATATCTACATGCGAAATGGAATGAAGTTTCGTGCCAACTGGCGTAATAAATTGGCAGAGTGGGAAGCGAAAGCAGAGCCGTTACAAGGTAAAAAAGTGGTCGGGTATCATGCTACATATCGTTACCTCTTTGACTGGTTAGATATGGCGCAAATTGCTGATTTAGAACCTAAGCCTGGGATATCACCGACTACGTCACATTTACAGTCATTGACCAAGTTGGATCCTGCTTCGTTTGATGCGATTGTGTATTCATCACACCAAGACCAACGTCCTGCTAATTGGCTTAACCAGCAAATCAACAAGCCTACGATACAGCTACCATTGACGGTTGCAGAAGGTCAGAGCCTTGACCAAATGTACGATCAAGTCATTGATGAATTGCTTAGAACGCTCGTTAACCCAGACACATCAACGAGATCATAATGTTGAATGAATATGGTTGGTTGGCACCTGCGGTATTGTGTGGATTAATTGCATTAGTCGGCAACATTGTGCTTGGGGAGCAAGTCCTCAAGCGCCAGATCATCTTTATTGATCTCGCTGTCGCGCAAGTGGCTGCCCTTGGCGCCGCTTTGAGTCACTATTGGTTGAGCCGATATGCACAGTTTAGCGGCTCTTGGTTTGCAGAGATGATTGGCCCGTGGATCATGTCATTGTTGCTATGCGGATTAATTGCGTTAATGGAAAAGCGTTACAAACAACACTTAGAACCAATGATAGGAAGTTTGTTTGTGGTATCGGCTTCATTAGCGATTCTATTGGTCAGCAAAGATCCTCATGGCGCCGATTTTATTCAAGGCATTCTCAACGGGCAGCTGTTGTGGTCTACCTGGGATGACGTTTGGCCATTGGCAATAATCACAACCGCGATGTTGGTGTTGATTAGCGTAAAGCCTGAATTTATGCAGGGTAGTGGTTTTTATCTTATCTTCGCTATATTGATGCCGATCACCGTAAAGCTGACTGGGATCTATTTGGAGTTTGCGTTACTGGTGATACCTGCGTTATGTGCAGCTGCGTATAAAGGCGTTCGCTTCTTTATCGCGAGTATTGGGATTGGCACTGTCGGTATTTTATCGGGCTTAGCGGTGTCGGCTTATTACGATTTGCCAAGTGGCGCCAGCATTGTCATCACGCTGTTTTTGGTGGGGGTGATGTTTAATATTGTGATGAAGTTGATTAGAAGCACTTGTACCGATAGTTCGACACGAGCTTGTGGTTAGGAAAAGGCCTCTAAGGTTTAACTTGGAGGCAACGAACCTGACGTTAACAAGACCATGGCGCTTTCTCTGTTTAGAACCGATAGCGCTGGCATATTATATTTAGATTTAGCTATTAAAGGCGGTTTAGGTATAAAATCGCGACATCATAATTCTAAAGGATGGTGCCATGTACCACGGTCATATCTATTTCCCTCTGCGCTTTGCAGAGCAGGCAGAAACACTGCGTCAGAAAATTCTATCGGAACGCAAAGATGTGCTAGAGACTTTCCCATTAATACAGCGTTTGGTTGGCCCACATAAGATGCCAATGTTTGAGATTCACTTTGCGAACAAAGAATCGGGTATTGTTGAATGGCTTGAGCAAGAACGCGGTGATATGTCGGTGTTGATTCACCCGGTAACTGGTGGTGAAGAAACTTTGGATCACACAGTACGCGCGACATGGCTTGGTCGTGAGCTAGGTGTCTTTGAAGAAACGCTGAGTAGCTAATTTAATTCGCGCCCGACAGTACGTACCTAATATTTGTACTTAGTAACTTAGTAACTTAGTAATTTAGGTGCTGTCGGGTGTGTCGGTGCACACCTCGTTTTGCTCATTGTCTTCTTGCCTAAATAACTAGCTTCTCCAGCTATTCCCCAGTAACAGTGATACCGCTACCGACACACCTAATGCGATCAATATATTAGGTAAGTACAGCCCCCAAATCGCGACACAAACCGCCACCGTTACCACTGCCCATAACAGTGTTTCTAAAATCCAAGTGCCCATAAAATAACTCCTAACTAGATTGTGCGACTAGCATAACCAAGCAAGGGTAAACTTTTGGTCACCATCCAATAACCATTTAGAAAATCGCTATAGCATGACTTTGACGATGAACTCATTGTTGTGAACTTGATGAGTAAACTGCCAACCTTGGTTCTGACAAACGCGATCAATGAGCTCTAGGCCGATACCAAAAGAGGTTTGTTGTTCAGAGTCGTTTGCTAGGTTTTCATCTTCCAAACGATTGGTTACCTCAAACTGATGTTCTGTCAGTGTGATTCTGATATCTCCGCTACCACCGTGTTGGAATGCATTTCGGACCAAGTTGGTGAGCACAACCTCTGTTAACTCACGGGGAAGGGAGTATTCACCTTGGTCGATCTTGGTGTGGATCTCTACTTCTTTGTTTTTGAGAAGGTAACGTTGGCTTTCGATGATGTTATCGATCAAAGGTTCTAGCTTGATTTGTTCATAGTTGGTTTCTATCTCGTTATTGCGGCTCATCCACAGCAGAGTTGTTACCAAGGCTTTCATGTTGGTGGCCGAACGTTGGATTCGCGCTACCGCTCGTTGGCCACTGTTAGGGATAGTTTCAGACAACCGAACCAGCATATCGCCACTGGCTGAAATAGTGGCAATCGGTGTCCTTAGTTCGTGGCTCGCAGCTCTTAAGAAAAAGCTCTCACGCTCATTGGCCTGACGCTCACCGTGCACGCTCTTAACTAGTTGCGAAGCTAACTGATCGATCTCTTTATAGCGAAATTGAGTCAGCCCTTCAGTCTTGTCCACGTCCATAGATTCAGACCATTTTGATAGCGTAATAATCGGTTTGGTGACTCGATGTATCAGAAGACGAATGATCAAAAATACCAAGAGTAAAAGGGCACCTATGGCGATAAAAGCATTGTTTATTTGGTTAACGGAATCAGGAGGGTTCAGCTCGAATAGATTCAAGTAAATCGCTTCATCATATTCAGAAATGATGTATAGCGCTTCGTCGCTACCTGATATCGAATGCTTGGCTGCGTAGAGGTACTGACCTGACTCGCTGTTCGACGAAAGCTCGTAGTGTTCATAAATTGCATCGTTATCAAATGCTTTCCAATCAAAAGCTTGTTGGAACTTAGTGGGGAGATCTGAATAACTTAGAAAGGCTTGGAATGTCGGGTTTTGGTAGTCTGGCAGTTGCCCTGTTTCGATGTATTGCTGCTCTGCCACTTCCAACTCATACAAGAATCCATATTTTGCCGATTCATTAAGGCCAATGTGATAGCTCTGTGAAACCATCAAGCTGTAGATGGCTGTGAGTAATACGACGATGCCAAATAAGTAGAGGTAGATATCACGCTTGATACTGACTCGATTCATGTCCGCGCGTTTCATGATGGCTCCTCATGCAAGACAACACCAATACCATGAACCGTGTGAATTAGCTTTGAGTCAAAGGGCGCATCAACCACTTGTCGAAGTTTAAACAAGTGCGCCTTCATACTATCCGAACTTGGCATTTCATCTTCCCATGCTTCTTCAAGCTTGGCTTTACTCACCACGTTAGGGCTGTTTCGCACTAACATCACGAGCATTCGCCAACATACAGGGGAGAGTTTCAATAGCTTGCTGTCTCTAACAGCTTGGTGCTTGTCCAAGTCCAGTTTGAGGTCTGCCACAGACAATGACGTCACGGAGCCTTGAGCGCGGCGCACTAGTGCCATCAACCGTACTTTGAGTTCTTCCATCGCAAACGGCTTCACTAGATAGTCATCCGAACCCACCTCGAACCCCGCGATCTTGTCTTCTAACGTGTCTCTTGCCGTTAGCATGAGAATTGGAGTGGTCACGCCTTGCTTCCTAAGAGATTGGCAGACATCAAACCCATCCATTTTAGGCATGTTGATGTCCGTTAAGATGATGTCATAACGCCCCTCTAAAGCGAGATTTAGACCTGCGCTGCCATTGTAAGCAAAATCGAATTCGAAACCGTCGAGTTCCATATAGTCTGCAATGGCTTCTGCCAAGTCGCTGTCGTCTTCAATCAACAGGGCGTTAATACTCATAAGTGTCCTTACTTTGTTTCTCGTTCTCTTTTCCAAGCCCAGATAGGCGGCTGAATAAGAAGCTGTAGTCGGTAGTTCCAATTTGGCGCGTGCCATAACTGTTGGCACAGTTTAACGTAGCCGTGGAAATATACCTTAAATGGGTTCACAGAGTTGATTCTAGGGAACACGCCGTATCTGACTTCTTCCTCTTCTTTAGCGAAGGTGCCGAACATCTTGTCCCAAATAATGAAGATGCCAGCATAGTTCTTATCAAGATACTGCTTGTTGGTCGCGTGATGCACTCTGTGGTGTGAAGGCGTATTAAACACCGCTTCAACAGGGCGGGGTAGTCGTTTAACGGTTTCAGTGTGCAGCAGTGTTTGAAACAGTTGAACAAAGGTTTCACACATCAGAACCACAAACGGATTGAAACCCAGCAGAATTAGAGGCAAATGAAAGAAGAACGGGAAGAACCAATCTAAAGGCCCAAAGCGGTAAGCAACTGAGATATTAAAGTAAGGCGAGCTATGGTGAACAGAGTGCGTTCCCCAAGCTAAACCGTTGCTGTGCAAGAATCTGTGTTCCCAGTAGTACGCGAGATCGGCCAAGATCAAGCACCCCAGAATTGTCCAACCGGATATTGGCAGTTGAGTTAGGCTGAAGTTCTCGTAGGCGTAAACAAACGCACCAACATAAGCTAACCCGACAAAGAAAACGGTAACCAATAGGAAGAACAAGGTGACTAAGTTGGTCGCGCTGTCTCCCAACATATTCCAGCTGAGCTTTCTCTTAAAGGCATAGCGGATAAGCTCAAAGATAAACAGAGCCAGAGCAAGCAGTAGAAAGTTGTCATCGACCCAAGTCTCGGTAAGGATGATGCTTGTTTCTGTGAATGTTTGAGAGAGAAAGCTCCCAATGCTATCCAAAGTGAAATCCATAACTAAATCCTTTACTGGTTGTTCTTATAATAGACGTATAACTCGCTAGAATCTGGCAACCCATGCTGATTGAGTTGGTGGTGTTCTATGACCATATCTACTTCTTTTAAAATCGCGATACCTTCCCAAGTTTGTGCGAGTTCCTGTTCAGTATGTTCGCCTTTACCTAGTAGAAGGGTGCCTTTGGCTTTGATTGGAATCTTAATTAAGGGTTTGTTTTTATTTAATCTTGATTCCTGAGTCGGGAAGCCAATCGTGATTGTTGCTTCGCTGAAATCTAAGCTGATGTCTTGATAGATTACGATGACTTGTTGTTGTGCGATCTCTTCGTCATCGGATTCGAGGTTCTGGTAGAAGTCCACCCATAACTCTGGAACGCCTCCTAAAGGAATGGTTTTGCTTAAGCCTTGTAGATAGGTCGTTTGTGTAGCTTGAGAAGCAATAGGTTGCGTGTTTGTAGTGACCAGTGGCTTTGCCTTGATTGGTTTAGTTATTGAAGGCTTGACCGTTGATACCTCTTTGATTGGCTGCTCCGTCGATGCATCCGCAATCGCAGGTTGAATATGTAATACCCCCCAGACAAGACCAGTAATACCGACTGTCGTGAGTAATGAAGCGAATAATTTCATGCTCTTTCCTTGTTGTTCATTTTTCTTATCAAGGACAGTAAAGGAGGCGAGGTAAACAAAAGGTAACCGAGCTCGCTTTTTAGTGGTCAACAGCGAATCCGTCGATTGCCTAAATTGATAATACAGCAATCTGGGACACTTTTTTCCATGTCGGATTGGTAATACTGGCGCCATATTCATTTATGGGCTCAATAATGCTATTCAAATATCCCATCTCTCTGCTGACGATTATTCGGCTTAATCCATTAAAGGTCGCTGCGACTTGGTTAATGGTATTAGCTGAAAACGTGATGCTTATTCTGCTGCCGCTGTTTATTGGTTACGCCATAGACGGAGTATTAAACCAAAGCTTTCAGCCTTTGATGATGTTGGCACTGATTCTTTTTGTACTGGTGATCATCAGTGTCGTTCGTCGTTTTTACGATACCCGTGTGTATGGTGCTATTCGCGTCAAACTGGCAAACCTTGTTGAGCGTAACCTACGCGGTTTATCTATTTCGACCAAAGACGCTCGGCTAACCATGTCTCGTGAGCTGGTTGATTTTCTAGAAGATGATTTGCCTACTTTGATGACCGCGATAGTTCAGCTTGTCGCGACGGTGGTTATCCTCTCAACGTTTCACTTCTCGTTGGCGCTTTGCATGTTGTTTGCAGGGTTGTCGATGCTGGTTATTTACGGCGTATTCCACCGAACATTTACACGACTCAATGGCCAATTTAACGATCAAGTTGAACAGCAAGTGAAACTACTGAGCGGTGTTCGCTTATCTGCACTTCGTTGGCACTTTGAGCACCTAAAACAGTGTGAAATCAAGCTGTCTGATACCGAAGCTGTTGTCTATGGGCTGATTTTTATCGTGTTGTTTAGCGCGGTCATCGGCAACTTATGGATGGTGAGTCAGCTTATCGAGCCGACCGCGGGTCAAGTGTTCTCTATCGTCACTTATTCACTCGAGTTTGTTGAAACCGCAGTGATGCTACCAATCACATTACAAACCCTTTCTCGTCTCACTGAAATCAGTCAGCGCCTTAATCACACCGCCACTCAACAGGTTACCAAGGAGATACCTCATGAAATTTAAAAAGCCACTTTCTGTATTAGTCGGTTGCGCAGCCATCTTTATCGCGTTGGTTGTTGTTGATGAATTGGAACCTGAAGCTACCGAGCCAGTGAAGAAAGAAGCCGTCCTTGCCCCAGTTTCAGTGTTAGAGGTGACACCATCACAGCATCAATCGACGCTAACGATATTAGGTGTAACTGCTGCGCGTTGGCCTGTGCAGTTGAAAGCGTCCAGCAGCGCACAATTAAAATGGCTAGATGAAAGCGTTGAACCGGGGAATTTGGTTAACAAAGGCGATGTGTTGGCAAGGTTAGATACTAGCGCAGTTGATGCGAACTTGGCTCAGGCGTTGAGCTTATTGAAACAAGCAGAATTGGAATTGAAGCAAGCTCAGCATGAACAAACCGTCGCTCTAAAAATGCTTAACCCAAAAACAAGTTCGTCCTTTGCGCGCAGAGAACCCCAAGTGCTTGCAGCGAAAGCCAACCTGCAACAAGCCAAACAGGCGTATGTCAGTGCGAAGAAGCTAGTGGAAGAGTCAGTGATCACCGCGCCTTTTGATGCGGTTGTTATGAAGCGCCACATTAGCCCAAGAGAGTGGGTAGAGGCTGGGCAAGTGACCTTTGAATTAGCCGCCAGTGATTCGATTGATATCGAACTTCCAATCTCTGAAATGCATTGGCAACAAGTACAAGCTGCCTTGGTTAAGCCAAGTATTCGTGTCGTGAGTCGTTCTGGGAATCAATGGCCGGCGAAGGTGCGGTACGTATCTCCGGAAGTCGATTCGGTGACTCGTCAAAGGCAAGTGGTGTTATCGGTTGAAAATCCTTACCAACACAAGCCTAGGCTTTTCCCTAATCAGCAGGTTCAAGCTGTGGTTAACCTCGGTCTACAAGGTGACGTCGTGAGCGTACCTTTGAGCGCGATGACGCGAGACGGGTATGTGTGGACGTTAGACACAGAAGATCGTTTACGAAAAGAGTCGGTGACGCTTGTAGGGCAAGGCAGCCAAGAGCTTGATATTCGCTTCAATGATCGCAGTGATAAGGCTCGTCGCGTGGTGCAATATCTGCTTTCTTCAATGTTAATCGGTAAACAAGTCACGCCTAAATTCAATGAAGCCCATTCTGAAGCCATGCTCGCTGGCAAATCTGATTCAGCACTGATTAAGGAATCAAACCAATGAGTTGGATGACAAAATGGTTCATTAATAACCCAGTCGCTGCCAATTTGTTGATGATGGCGATCGTTATCAGTGGTGTGCTGGCGTTTGGGCAGTTACGTGTCGAGTCGTTTCCACAAATTGCACCATCCTCAATCAGTATTACTGTGGCTTATCCTGGCGGTACTGCACAACAAATTGATGAGAGTGTGACTCAACGAATCGAAGAGTCGATCAGTGGCATTGCTGGCATCAAACAGATCACCAGCCAATCGAGTGCTGGCGTGTCTCGGGTCGTGGTACGTAAAACCAGCAGTACAGATTTAGACAAGCTGTTGGACGACATTCGTAATCAAGTAAACGCCATCAACGGCTTTCCCGTGCAAGCAGAAAGGCCGCAAGTGGTGCGTAACGAATTTACCAACTTAGCTGCGTTTGTGGTGGTGTCAGGGCCGAGAACCGATGATGAACTGCAACCCATCGCCAAGCAACTTGAACAAGCGCTGAAGAAGAACCCTCGTATCTCGAAGGTATCAAACTGGGGAACTCGCACATCTCAATTGGTTATCGAGCCAGATCCTGACCAACTGAAAGCGTTGGGGTTGAGCTTAGAAGATCTCGCAGAGCTCGTTGAGCAGCGTTCGCTTGAGACTCGTAGCGGTGAGCTGATCAGTGACAAAGGTCGAATGGTGATTCGTGGTGACGGATACGCCGATGATCTACAGAAGTTGAACCAGCTTGTTGTGATTTCAGGAAGCAACGGAAAAATACTGTTGGGTGATATCGCCAAGTTAAGTCGTGGTTACCAATACAGTGGTTCTATCGTGCGTAACAACGGCTCTAACGCCATCGCCTTATTGGTCAGCACTAGCCAAACCGACAACCTGCTCAAAGTCAGTGAAGCCATCAGTGAAACGCTTGATGCCCAGCGCGCGATTTTGCCGTCGGATATTGAGTTGAGTACCATGGCCGACATGGCACCTTACATTGAAGAACAACTCTTTCGTCTAAGTGAGAACGCATGGCAAGGCTTATTGATCGTTGTAGTTCTACTTGGGATCTTTCTGGAAATCAGGCTCGCCTTTTGGGTCGCGATGGGTATTCCAATTGCGCTGACTGGAACGTTGGCTGCAATGCAGTTGTTCAACTACAGCATCAACGACATCACTCTATTTGGCTTTATCTTGGTACTCGGTGTGCTGGTGGATGATGCGGTTGTTGTAGGTGAAGCGATACATGAAAAACGGACGGGGAACGTCGGCTATTCTTCTAATATCAATGGTTTCTCAAATATAAACGGCCCCTCCAATATAAATGGAAAGACAGCCGCTTGGCAGGGCGTTAACTCAGTATCAGTGGCTACCGTGTTTGGTGTACTCACAACCATCGCTGCGTTTTCTCCAATGTTATGGATTAATAACGAGCTAGCCAAAGTACTTGCAGGGTTTTCAGCAGTGGTGATCTTTGCGCTGATATTCTCGCTTATCGAAAGTAAATTTATCTTGCCGTCACACTTGGCTCAGCTTTCCGTGAAAAAGCCATCTACCAGTATTTTTGCCAAGGTTCAGAATGCCGCTCAAGGCGGGTTGCAGTGGTTTAATCTCAACATCTACAAGCCAGTGTTGGAGTTTGCACTTGGCTACAAAGTGGCGTCCTTACTTGGGTTTGTTGCGGTTATCTCACTGGCTTATGGCATGTGGTCTAACGGTGCGATTCGCAGTGCATTGTTTCCTGAAATTCCGGGGCGTTACATCACCGCGGTTATTGAGCTGGAAGATGGCGCACCACTGCCTTTACAGCGCCAAGCTTTGTTGCAAGTTGAGCAAGCAATGACACAGGTAGAAAAAGGCTTGATGGACGATTACCCATTACAAGAAAAGCCTGTTGTGAACCTACTCGCTTGGTCTGATGGCTATGGCGAAATTGAAGTCACAGCTGAGCTCACCAACGAATCCTTAAGCTCATTGCCGGGTAATTTATTATTGAAGCGATGGAGAGAAAACACAGGCCAAATAGAAGGCGCTTATTCGGTTAAGTTCAGCGCGGCAGAGGAGCCTGCTGGTGGAACATTCTTAACGATCTCTTCCAATGATCGTGAGCTTGCTTCTCTAGTTAGCGAGGAGCTCGCGGACACTTTGGCTTCGTTGAAAGGCGTATCGGATGTTTACGACGATGGTCAGGATGGTTTACCGCAAGTGCGCTTAGTGTTGAATCAATATGGTCAGCAGCTTGGGTTAACTCAAGCGAAACTGGCTCAGCTAGCAGGTGAAGCATTTGGCGAAAGAGAAGTCCATCGCCTGTTAGAAAATGGGCAAGAGACCAAGGTGCTTTTGCAATATCCGAGAGAGGAGCGCAGAACCTTAGCTCAGCTACAACAGGCTCTTATCATGTTACCTAATGGTGGAAGTGTGATGATGGGGGATATTGCTGAGTTTCGTCATGAGCAAGAGCCACAAGTGGTTTACCGCCGTGACCGAGAACAAGTGATCAACCTGTATTGGAAGCAGAACCGAGACCTGCAATCACCAGAAAAAACACGTGAGCAACTCGAAGATACGATTGAATCTCTGCACTTACAGTTTCCAAGCGTGACGATAAAAGCAGGCGGCGAATTTGAAGAGATAGGGGAAGTGTCGAACGGCTTCAAATCAGCGATGATACTAACGCTCATCATGATCTACATTTTGTTGGCGGTGCCTTTGAAGTCCTACTGGCAGCCGATGATCATCATGGCAGTGATCCCGTTTGGTTTTGCAGGTGCGATTTTTGGTCACTACTTGATGGACTTACCCATCAGCATTCTTTCGATGTTCGGCATGATGGCCATGACGGGCATCGTGATTAACGACTCGTTGGTGTTGATCACTCGTTTTAACGCTGAATACCGCCAAGGGGTGCCGTTACAGCAAGCGTTAGTGATTGCGGGTACCAGCCGATTGAGAGCGATCTTCCTAACCACGATTACCACTGTGTGTGGGTTATTGCCATTATTGAGTGAAACTGCAGAACAGGCGCAATACTTGAAACCAGCGGCAGTATCTTTGGTGTTTGGTGAGTTGTTTGCCACTGCGGTGACTCTGATTTTGATTCCCGTCCTGCTTGGTTTGTTTTGTCGCAAACCGCCGCTAGTTGAAAATCTAATTGAAAAAGAACCGGGCGAAAAAGATTCATTAGAAGAACTCACTTTGGATCGCTCGTGATTGATTTTATAAAGGACAAAGACGATAGTGAAGCCAAGCTAGCCAGTTCAATAAAGCTGTCCAGTTCGGTGAAGCTAGCTGACAGTAAGACTAAAGCCAATGTACCTGAGACCAAAGATTGTATGACGCAAGACAACAAACCTGCTTTGCATTTAGAACCAGCTTTTAAACTGGTGCCTGAGATTACATTGATTGAATCTTTGCCAGAGCACCTTCAAAAACGCTTTACGCATGCATTGACCTTGATGCATGAAGAGTGGGGTGAGCGTCGTACGTGGGAAGAAATCGCAACAGAGAGCGCGATTTCGCCATACCACTTTCATCGTCAGTTTACTGAGTTGTTTAACGAAACTCCGGGTCAGTACTTGAGTCGTGTTCGATTACAAATCGCGGTGGGTTTTTTGATCAATGATGAGCCGTGGAGCGTGATTGAAATTGCTCAGTATTGTGGCTACTCATCGTCACAGTCATTAGGTAAGGCGCTTAAGCGCGAGCTTGGTGTTACTGCAAAACATATTCGAGAAATGGGCTACAACGCGACGCCTAAGGAAACGGCAGACTTCATCCAGAAGTTGGCGCATCCAGGTGTGCAGTCTTCGATGGAGAAAGAGCTAGTTAAATCTATGCCGATCGAGCTGGTTTGGTATCCAGAACGCGGCATGCAAAAGCTTAAACTGGAAGATCCTGATTGGGACACGGTATTTGAAATCTATGGTCAGAAGTCGACGCACTTGATGGGCACCACACCAATAAAACAGATGAATAATAAATGGGACGACATCGACGCTGAAATAGGAAATTGGCAAGTCGCGAAAGACCGTTACGATATGACCATTCCTGAAGGCTACTACTTATGCAGCGACGTTTATCTGGTTTCGGATGTGGCGTACAGCACAGCGTTAGAAGCTCTGTTTAAGGCGGTTGAACAACAAGGTTTGAAGTTAGATGTGCAAGGTTATTTGGTAGAGATGATTCGTCAGATTGACACGGATGATGTCGAAGGCGTGACGTTTTCATTCCAGTTGCCCGTTTTAGCGACATTAGAAAAGTAACACCAGACCGAGCGTTTCAGTTTGCTAGCTAATTCCAATAAAAAGGCTCCTCAAATGAGGAGCCTTTGTTTTATTTCAAGGAACCGTTTACCAAGAAACCGGTTATCAAGAGCTTCTGTTCGAAGGGTTTAGCCGTTAAACAGAGTAGGGGGATTAAGCCTCTGCTTCTACTTTATCGCTGCTCATCTTTTTAAGAGCTGCGTAACCAAAGCCTGTTACTGCCGTACCTGCTGCAATCGCCACTAGGTACATAAGCACTGGAGAGATAGCACCAGGAATTAGTAGTACGAACAAGCCGCCGTGTGGAGCCATTAGCTGTGCGCCAAACATCATTGATAGAGCACCAGTTAGTGCACCACCTGCCATACAAGCTGGGATAACACGCATTGGATCTTTCGCTGCGAATGGGATTGCACCTTCAGAGATGAAACATAGGCCAAGAACGAATGATGCTTTACCTGCTTCACGCTCGCCTGCTTCAAACTTGTCTTTCACTAGGAAAGTCGCAAGGCCCATACCTAGAGCTGGAACCATACCTGCTGCCATGATTGCTGCCATTGGTGCGTAAGTTTGCGAAGCTAGTAGACCAACACCAAACGTGTAAGCGGCTTTGTTTACAGGGCCACCAAGGTCGAAACACATCATTGCGCCTAGAATCACACCCAGAAGAATCGCGTTAGACGTTCCCATGTTGTTTAGGAAAGTTGTCATTGCGCTCATCACGCCAGAAACAGGGCCACCGACGATGTAAACCATCACCAAACCAGTGAACAAACTCGCGATAAACGGAATGATCAGGATTGGCTTGAGGGCTTCCATGGATTGTGGAAGTTGAACCTTGTCGGCAATGAATTTCGCTGCGTAACCGGCAATGAAACCTGCTGCGATACCACCTAGGAAACCAGCGCCCGTTGAGCTAGCCAACATACCGCCGATTAGACCTGGAGCCAGACCCGGACGGTCAGCAATTGAGAATGCAATGAAACCAGCAAGAACAGGAATCATCAGTGCGAATGCAGAACCACCACCGATAGTCATCAATGCTGCTGCTAACGTGCCTTCTTCTTTAAACGCTTCGATACCGAATACGAAAGATAGTGCGATGATCAAACCACCCGCAACAACCACAGGAAGCATGTGCGATACACCTGTCATTAGGTGCTTGTACACGCCTTTCTTCTCGTCAGCAGGCGCTGAATTAGAAGATGCTGTGTGTTGGTATGGTTTAGCTTCTGCGAACGCTTTTTCCATTTCTTGCTTTGTTTTCTTCAAAGCAGGACTTGTTGTTGTTTTGTATAGCGCTTTGCCGTTAAAACGATCCAGAGGAACGTCAATGTCGGCTGCGATGATAACAAGGTCAGCATCTGCGATTTCTTGGTCAGTCAGTTGGTTCTTCGCACCTACGGAGCCGCGAGTTTCCACTTTAATTTGGTGACCTAGGCGTTTGCCTTCTGCTTCAAGCGCTTCAGCGGCCATAAAGGTATGTGCAACGCCAGTTGGGCAAGCCGTAATCGCTACGATCTTTTTGCTGCCTGTGCTTGCTGTTGTAGAAGAGTTTGGAGTGGTGCCAGTCACTTCAACAGTGCTTTCAACTTGAGAAGCATCTAGTACCGTTGCTTCTGCTACCGCTTTCTCTAGGAATGTTTTTGCATCAGCAGTGCATTCCGAGATAGCTGCTTGGTACACTTTCTTGCCGACAAAGCGCGCTTTATCAACGTTTGTGTTGGCTGCGATAACCACAACGTCGCTGCTGTCGATAGTGTCTTGCGATACGGTTGAGTCAGGTAGCACGCTTGATTGACATTCAATAGCGGCGTTCCAACCCAGTGCTTTTGTTGCTTGCTCTAACAAGCCTGCTGCGATGATGCTGTTTGCTACGCCACTAGGGCAAGCTGTGATAATGGTAATATTCATAATAAACCTTTTGTCCTATTTGCTTGTGTCTAACTGGCTAGTTGGAGCACTAAGCGACTGTAATTGGATATTTTGTAGTACTGAATCCAGCTCTTGTTGGCTGGTGATGCCCACGCCTACCTGTGAAACTGCAAGAGCAGATAGGGCAGTTGCGAATTTAATAAGTTCTGGTTTTGGCATCTGTTGCATGTGGCCCCAACATAGGCCAGCAACCAATGTGTCACCTGCGCCTACCGTGCTTACCACTTGCATACGCGGCGGTTGAGCATGTAGCCATTCGCCTTGGTTTAGCCACATCACGCCTTCTGCGCCAAGTGATACCACGATGTTTTCAATACCTTTTTCACTTAGGGCTTGGCCTGCGTGTTGGCATTGGTCACGTGTTGTCAGTTCAGCGTTGAACAGCTGAGACAGCTCTTCATCGTTTGGTTTTATTAACCAAGGTTGCGCATTGATACCGGCTTTAAGTGCGTCACGGCTGCTATCAAATAGCACCTTCTTACCTAAATCGTGTAAGCGTTGAACCCAAGAAGCGCAAAGCTCAGGAGAGATGCCTTGTGGCAAGCTGCCTGCAATTACGAAGTAATCGTGCGTTTCAGCAAGCTCTAATAAGGTTTCTTCAAACGCTTTAATCGCGTCAGCATCAACAGGAACACCAGGGAAGTTGATGTCGCTTACTTGGCCTGAATTTTCTACCAATTTCACGTTAATGCGAGTTGCGCCATCAACACGGATGAAGCGGTCAGTTGCGCCCATCTGCTCAAACAGTTGGCAGAACGCTTCTTCGTTATTGCGACCAAGGAAACCTGTTACGGTCACTTTCGCGCCAAGCTCTGAAAGTACTTTTGCTACGTTTACGCCTTTGCCAGCAGCATGCAGAGAACCTTTGTTTACTAGGCTCACTGAACCCACATTAAGTGCGTCGATAGCGCCAGTTAGGTCTAGAGCTGGGTTTAGCGTAACGGTAACGGCTTTGATTTGTTTATCAGACATATCGATTCCTTAACCTTCACCAAGGCCTGAAGCGATAGCTTTGCCAATCGATTCAAGTGCTTGTGCTGCGTCTTCACCTTCAGCAACAAACTGAAGCTGGTGGCCGTGTTTAACGCCAAGCGCGATTACTTTCATCAAGCTCTTCGCGTTCACTTCTTTTCCGTCGCCATCTAGGTTTGAAACGCGGATTGTTGATTCAAACTTCTTCGCTTCAGCGACTAGCATTGCGCCCGGACGAGCGTGTAGGCCGTGTGCGTTTTTGATTTTGAATACTGCGCAGTTGTCATCGTCTTGAGACGCTGTAGAAACCGCTTCACCTTTTAGAAGGCCAATTACTTGTGCGGCATCAGCGGTTAACAGTTGTTGCTGTTTACCTTCGAAAACCATCTTGCTTAGGTTTGCCAGAATAGATTGGTGTGCGCTGTTACAAGCTGCGAATGCAACAAGTGCTTTAACAGGTGTGCCTTCGTACTCACAATGGTTTGCTGTTGAAACGAACGATACGCCAGTGCGAGTTACGCCTTTATCACTGCCCAACAACCAAAGGCCTTGGCCTAGGTGAGTCGGTGTTTTCGTTACTAGGTCGGCAACGAATGCGTTATCAGTACAACCTGTATTCTTAAGAAGGCCGCCTGCAACTGCCGACATTTGAACCATGTCGCTCGCAGGGAACAGTAGCTGAACTAAAGAAGCGTCTAGGTCGGCTTCTAGTTGAACTTCGCCGTTAAGTAGGGCGATGATTTCGTCTTCTGATTTCGCTTGCTTTAATTTCTCTTCAACACCGTCTGCCGCTAGCACTTTCGTTAGCTGCTTAAGAATGCCTAAGTGCTCGTCAGATTTCGCTGCAATACCAATTGCTACGTAAACACGGTTGCCGTCTGCCCAATCAATACCTTCAGGGAAGTGGTGTACCGCAACGCCTGTCTCTTTCACTAGGCCACGAGTGTCAGTGGTGCCGTGAGGAATCGCGATGCCGTTACCTAGGAACGTAGAGTTCTGGTTTTCACGGTTCAGCATTCCTTCAACGTAGCCAGAGTCAACTAAACCTTTCGCGGTTAGGTCGCCAGCAATGTTCTGGATAGCTTTGAATTTGTCTTCGGCAGTTTGGCCTAGAGTGATGTCAGATTTTGATAATTTAAGCATGGTGCCTCTTTAGCGTATCGCTTGAGAATTTGTGTATCGCTACGATTCAGTCTAGAGCAAGAATTAGTGAACTTTACTCGTTGCTTTGCTCTTTGTTTTACTTTAGCTGAATCGGTTCAGCATTCAGTGTAAAAAAATTCAGCAAAGCCGATTTTGGTTTTCAAAATAGTTTTGCTGCGTGTCGTAATTTCAGTTTCGTTAATAACGAGAAGTTGAATCACAACAAATGACGCTCAATCCATTCAAAAGGATGATTGAAGTCACTTTTCAGATTTTGCTGAATCCTTTCAGCTTTTATACTGAATCGATTCAGCATATAATTCAACTAATCCGAGGATCAGATCATTGGTTATATGATCCTACGCACAAAATACAGGTCACCCATATGACACTTGATGAAATTGCTAAATTGGCTGGAGTATCGAAAACCACGGCCAGTTATGTCATCAACGGCAAGGCGCAGAAATACAGAATCAGTGAAAAGACTCAGCAGAAAGTCATGGCGGTTGTGGAAGAGTATAACTACCGACCAGACCATGCTGCTTCGTCGCTGCGTGCTGGTAATAGCCGTTCATTTGGTTTGATTATTCCTGATCTGGAAAACAGCAGTTACGCGCGTTTAGCAAAACTGATAGAGCAGAACTCCCGTAAAGTGGGCTATCAGATTTTGATTGGTTGCTCTGATGATGACGCTGAAACTGAACGTAAAGTCGCTGAAGCTTTGGTGAGTCGTCGTATCGATGCCTTGCTTGTTGCGAGCTCAATGCCAGACGCCAACGAGTACTACTTGAAACTGCAAAATTCAGGTACACCTGTCATTGCGATTGACCGTCCGTTAGACGATGAGCACTTTGCTTGCGTGATCAGTGAAGATTTCGAAGCCGCATTTGAACTGACGCATTCGATTCTCGATGACAGCATTCACAGTGTTGGTTTAATCGGCGCGTTACCTGATCTGAACATTTCGCGTGAACGTCAGCTAGGTTTTGAAGCGGCGAACAAAGCGCATACTCAACAAACAGGGCTCACAGACAACAAGCCGATGGTTGTCGGTTATGGTGAGCACTTTGATAGAGAATCTGGACGTGAGGTTTTTGAGGGTTGGATTGCCAAAGGCACAATTCCTGATGCGATTGTGACTATGTCTTACACCTTATTAGAGGGTGTGTTGGATGTGATGGTTGAAAAGCCAGAGCTGATCAATCAAGTAAAACTGGCAACCTTTGGTGATAACCGTTTATTGGATTTCTTACCTTTTAAAGTCCATTCACTGCCGCAACAATTTGAAGTCATCGCAGATAGTGCTTTTGCCTTGGCGTTAAATGCTTCCGCTAAGCGTTACCAAGCGGGTATTGAATTAGTGCCAAGAAGCTTAGTAAAACGAGGCTAATTCCAGTTAGTTTACACAAGCTAGGTTAGGCTTGGACACTTAGCTTGAGCTTGGAGTTAACTCGAACTTGGACACTTAGCTTGAACTTAGAATCAACTTTAACTAAGCAATAAGCCCAACTCTACTGCAGCAACAATGCCGAGCAACAAAGCCAACACCTTCCAAAACTGGATTGGGTTTCGGTTTATCAAAGGTTGCTTGGCTTTGCTTTTCACCAAGCTTTGGTTTGGTGTGTAAAGGTCTGCCACAAAATCCCCCAACACTTGATGACGTTCGCTTGGTGATTCGGCACAGGCTTTTTGTAACACCAAATCCACCCAGCTTGGTAAGTCCGCTCGTTTCTGTGTGATGGGTTGGTATTCCCATTGATGGTGGCGAGATTGCTTAAGCGATTGTGCGGTCATTTCAGAGTAGGGCAATTCACCGGTTAGCATCTCATAGCCGATCACAGCGATAGAGAACAGATCAGAGCTGGTGGTCGCGCTGTTATGTTTGATGGTCTCGGGTGCAATGTAATTGACCGCACCTAATGGAGTGTCGTCTTTGTCTGCGAGCTCTCCTTCTTCAAGTCCTCTGACTAATACAGCGCCAAGGTCGATGATTTTTATCTCACCATCATGTTGAAGCATAATGTTCTCGGGCTTTAAATCTCGGTGAACCATATCTGCACGTTGTAATACTCGAATACCTTGTGTGATTTTTTCTAGTATGTCGCGTACTTCATTGAGCGACGGTTTTGGATTGTCGTACATCCATTGTCTTAGCGTGATGCCTTCTACCCATTCGCAGATTTGATATAAGAATTGCGAGTTCTCTGGCGTAGGGTAGACCTTCATTACTTTCTTATTGTTTAGCAAGATCCCCGCCCATTGTTCATTAAAGAAAGCTCTCAGTTGCGAAGGGCTATCATGATATTGGACGGAAGGGACTTTCAGCACGAACTCGGTTTGTGTCTCTTTCTGCATCACACGATACACATGGCTTCTAGAGCCTGCATACAACACCTCAAGCACCATAAAGTTGTCGATACTTTGCCCGAGCTTTAACGCGGGTGGGATGGCACGCTTAGCCAGCTTTTCATGGAATTCAATGAGCGAAGGTTTAGGTAGATGACAAACTTGCACAATCAAGCAGCTTACGTTGTCTGAACTGTTGTGGCTTAAAGCAGTGTTACAGATGGTCTGTGCAGCGTATTCGAAATCCGCTCCAGGTTTATCGATGTGTTCCTTGAAGGTGTTAGGGGAGACAAACTCGTGTACGCCATCCGATGTCAGGATAAAACAGTCATTCTTCTTGATTGGCAGGGTTTGATAGTCAACGTTGAGTTGGTTGTCCATGCCTAAGGCGCGTGTTAAGTAATGCTTCTGCCCCATATTTTTACGGGTGTGGTCGCGTGTCAGTTGGCGTAATTCTCCATCTCTTAGTAAGTAAATGCGACTGTCGCCAACGTGGAATATATGCGCGGTGTTCGATTTGAGTATCACGCTGCTGAACGTCGAAACGAGGGCGTTGTGGTTCACTTGTTGTGCAGGATGAATGTTAGAAACAGACGTGTTGAAGAGCCAAGAATTGAGGGATGTTAAGACTTTCTGTGCTGAGCGCTGAATACTCCAGCTATTTGGCGTGGCGTAATAGTCGTCGATAAACTGCATCACGCTGGTGTGACTGGCTTTCTGGCCGTGTTCACTGCAACTTGCCCCGTCTGCTATGCAGGCGACACTGCCTTTCAACTCTTGCTCAGTACGAGTTTTGGGGTGCTTTACAATGATGGCGTCTTGGTTTTCATCACGTATGCCTTTATTCGAATAACCACCAAACTTCAAAGTCAGTTGGTTATTGGATTCTGGCGTGACGACTTGCCCTTGGCTGAATGAAATTGTCATAACTGTTCTTCTTCTTCTTAACTGCTCTTCTTCCCGCTTCCTTGACAGAACCCCCTAGGAAGAACAAAAGCCCTAGTGAACGTAGAGCCTTTGAACGAAGCACCTAGCGTTGATGTATCCGCTAAGGTGCCTCTCCCGATTCAATAATATCAATGCTTCTTAGTACAGAGACTAATTTGAAACATTAATCAGCGTGACACTGCCGTCGTCATTCACTTCAGCAATTTGGCCGTTAGGCTCTTCCATGAACATCAGAGTTACGAAGCCTAGTACCGCTGTTCCTGCAATCACTAAGAAGAAGGTTTGGTAACTTACGAATGAAAGCACAGTTAGGTAAACCACCGCACCCACGTTACCGTAAGCACCAGTCATACCTGCAATTTGACCTGTCATACGACGTTTAATCAGAGGTACTGTTGCAAACACCGCACCTTCACCGGCTTGTACGAAGAAAGAACACGCCATTGCAGCAACAACCGCTAGCCATACTGGCCATGTACTGTCTACTTGACCCATGGCAAAGTAACCCACAGCAAGGCCAATCGTTAGAATAAGCAGTGTTGGTTTACGACCGAATTTGTCTGAAATCCAACCACCACCTGGGCGAGACATTAGGTTCATAAAGGCATAAGCCGATGCAACCATACCCGCAAGAACCGGCGTTAATTCAAAGGTTTCAGAGAAGAACAGTGGCAGCATAGAAACAACAGCCAGTTCAGAACCAAATGTCGCAAAGTACAATACGTTAAGTACTGCAACTTGCTTGAATTTGTACTGGTGAATCTCTGGTACTTCTTCTTTAAATACGTTCTTGTTTACTTTCCAAACTTGCGACACTTCGTACACGTAAAGCGCAACCAAACCTGCATACACAGAGTAAACCGCCATGTCAGATAACATGTTGATGTTGGTTGGTGATAGCTTCCATGTCAGTAGCGCTAAAGCGGCATACATTGGGATTTTCATAATAAGTAGGAAGAAAAAGTCACCCTTTGATGTCACTTCCATCGCTGTTACTTGAGCTGGTTTGAAGTAAGTAGAACCTTTTGGTGTATCCGTTACGTTTTTGTAGAACACAAACGAGAACGCTAAGCTCATAAGGCCAGTAATACCGACCGCATAACGCCAGCCGTCTTCACCACCAAATGCTAAAGCCAGAGTTGGAAGTGTAAATGCCGCTGCAGCTGAACCAAAGTTACCCCAACCTCCATAAATACCTTCTGCGGTACCCAGTTCATTGTGTGGGAACCACTCAGACACAAGACGAATACCGACAACGAAGCCAGCGCCAATGAAGCCAAGTAGGAAACGAGCAATCGCCGCTTGAATGAAAGAGTCTGCCATGGCAAACATAAAACAAGGGATAGAACAGACAGCGAGTAGCGAAGAGTAGACCAATCTTGGGCCGTATCGGTCGGTTAACATACCAATGGCGACACGCGCCGGAATGGTCAATGCAACGTTGAGAATAAGCAGTGTTTTGATCTCTTCAGTAGAAAGACCAAGCGACGTTTTTACCATTTGCAGTAGTGGGGCAAAGTTGAACCACACAACAAAGGTGATAAAAAAGGCCATCCAACTTAGGTGTAAGGTTTTCATCTTACCCGTAAATGAAAGCAGCGAAAATTTTGTGTTATCCATGGTTTAAATCCTTTAAATCTGGAAAATTACCCGGCTTTAGCTTGTGCGTTACTTCCGAAATTCGAACGCATTCATGTGGCTAAACCCTGTGCCGAAATTGCTCACGCTGATAAAGCGTTTACATGATGGTGTCGGCGTTTAGTTAACTGGCGATAGCAAGCGGTGCGAGAACCTGAACCTGTTCTCCTTGCTTGCGAACTTCAAATTTCACGAGCTTGAGATCGGGTTGTTCAAGGCACGCGCCAGTTTCTAAGTGGTAATGCTGCTTGTATAAGGGTGAGGCTACGTAAGGCTCACCGCTTAATGAACCAATGATACCACGTGACATCACATTCGCCTTACCAACAGGATCGTAATTAGAGAGCCCATAAAGCGTGTCACTGCGCTTGCAGTAAAAAATAGCCACTTGGTTATCGTCTACTTTGGCGCAAATACCGCCGTTTGGGGTTAAGTCCCGGGTGTTGCATACGGTTGTCCAATTTTCCATGACTTTCTCCTAGTCAAAACATAAAACTAATAATCAATTTAATTAGGGTGATAGCCGACAGCAGTTTTCTTGGGCTGCGCCGCTGTCGACTATCGATATTGGGTTTAGTTGTTACTTATTCACTCACCATCCATTAGGCTTACGAAACTTCCGTGACTTCGATTTGGTCAGCCTTGGTTAGCATTTCATCTCGTTGTGAATCTGAAGAAGAGCTCAAGCTCGGCTTAGGAAAACGCTGCTCTCGTTCTTTGATGAATGACAGGCTAGTGTCCATTTCTTCGCTGTTGATGTAGTGCTGGAAACGCTTCATCTTTTCAGGGTTTTCGATGGTGGTTTTCCATTCACACTGGTATTTTTCGATGTTGAGAGCGATGTCAGCTTCAAGTTCTTCAGCAACGTTGAGCTTGTCTTCAATCACGACTTGTTTGAGGTATTCGATGCCGCCTTCAAGGTTTTCCATCCATACCGATGTACGCTGTAGGCGATCCGCGGTACGTGTGTAGAACATCAGAATGCGGTCGATGTATTGCAGCAGGGTGGTTTCATCAAGGTCGGTAGCGAAAAGGTCACCATGGCGAGGGCGCATACCGCCGTTACCACAGATATAGAGGTTCCAACCTTTGTCGGTTGCGATAATGCCAAAGTCTTTTGATTGGGCTTCTGCACATTCACGAGTACAGCCAGAAACCGCAAACTTGATCTTGTGTGGTGAACGCAAGCCTTTGTAGCGGTTTTCTAGTCGAATCGCTAAGCCAACACTGTCGTCGACGCCGTATCGACACCAAGTGCTACCGACACACGATTTCACGGTACGTACTGACTTACCGTAAGCATGGCCCGTTTCAAAACCAGCATCGATTAGCTTTTTCCAGATGATTGGCAGTTCGTTAAGTTGCGCGCCAAACAAGTCGACACGCTGACCACCAGTGATCTTGGTGTACAGGTCGAACTCTTTAGCGACTTCACCAAGCACAATCAGTTTATCGGGTGTGATTTCACCGCCAGCAATACGCGGAACCACAGAGTAGGTGCCGTCTTTTTGCATGTTGCCGAGGTAGATGTCATTGGTATCTTGCAGTTCGATATGTTGGTCTTCGAGGATGTAATCGTTCCAGTACGAAGCCAGAATCGAACCGACAGCCGGTTTACACACGGTACAGCCCAATCCGTTTCCGTGAGAATCTAACAGCTCATCGAAGGTCTTGATTTTGTTGACGCGGATGATGTCAGTTAGCTCTTGGCGAGAATAAGCAAAGTGCTCACAGATATCGTTAGAGACTTCCACACCTAGGTTACTTAGCTCGCTATCGAGAACCTGTTTAGCAAGGGCAGAACAACCGCCACAACCTGTCGAAGCATTGGTGGTTTCTTTTAATGCAGCCATCGTGGTACAGCCAGCAGAAACCGCGTCTTTAATGTCACCTTTGGTCACATCAAAACACGAACAAATCACTGCGCTATCAGGCAGAGCTTCAACGCCCATTGCCGAACCTGAATCATCGGCCACGTTAGGTAAAATTAGCACTGATGGGTTTTCAGGAAGAGGCATGTCATTTTGCTTGATTTGCAGTAGCGAACCGTAAGCTTCGGCGTCACCGACCAATACTGCACCGACAATCTTTGTGCCGTCTGCCGAGATGATCAGGCGCTTATAAACTTGTTCAATTTCATCGTTATAGGTATACGACTGAGCGCCTTCCGTCTTGCCGTGTACTTCACCAATACTGGCCACATCAACACCCAGTAATTTGAGCTTGGTACTCATGTCAGCGCCAGTAAATGCAGCGTCGTCAGTACCGCCGGAGACAATATGCGAAGCCGCGACTTTCGCCATGGAGTAACCGGGGGCGACTAAGCCGAAGATCTTGTTGTCCCAAAGCGCACACTCACCAATCGCATACACGTTGTCGATGTTAGTTTGGCAGTGATCATTAATCACGATGCCGCCACGTTCACCAATGGCGATATCAGAGCTGCGAGCTAGGGCATCTTGAGGGCGAATACCCGCAGAGAACACGATCATATCGGTTTCTAAATGGGTGCCGTCTGCAAAGTTCATTCTGTAGCGAGCGTTCTCACCCGCGACTATCTCAGAGGTTGCTTTCTCTGTGTGAACTTGCACGCCAAGGTCTTCAATTTTTCTGCGCAGTAGGGCACCGCCACCGTCATCTAATTGAACGGCCATAAGGCGAGGTGCGAATTCCACTACATGGGTTTCCAAGCCAAGGTTTTTGACTGCGTTTGCGGCTTCTAAGCCAAGCAGGCCACCACCAATCACTACGCCAGATTTGCTGCCTTTGCTAGATAGTTCAATGGCGTCTAGATCTTCGATAGTGCGATAAACGTGGCAGTGTTCTTGGTCGTTACCGGGAATTGGGGGAACAAAAGGGAATGAACCGGTCGCCAGAATCAAGGTGTCATAACTCTCGGTATGTCCCGATTCAGTCACAACGCACTTATTTTCAGTATCTAGTTGAGCGACTCTCGCGTTGAGAAGGTAATTGACGCCATTGCTTTGGTAATACTCTTCGCTGGTTAATGCTAAATCATCAGCATTTCCGCGCTTGAAGTAAGCGGTCAACTGAACACGGTCGTAGGCCAACCTTGGCTCTTCACTGAAAGTAATAACATCAAACTCATCACTGTCTGATTGCAGGATGTTGTCGATAAATTTGTGTCCAACCATGCCGTTACCAACAACGACGATTTTCTTCTTGCTCATAATCCATTCCTTATTCTCGGCGTCACCATCACTAGCATCTAATTTCTAGTCGTTAGCAGATGAATACCGGGTTGAGATTCCACTCAATTCATAATCATCAAGAAAAACAAAAATGTTTTTTCTAAGTCTTGGTTTCTAGTGGAGCAAGGAGGGTGCCAGATTGCGAGTTGCTCGCCTAAATAAAATTTAATGCATATTTATCAGTAACTTATAAATACAAGGTAGCACGTAATTACCCCTAAGGTGGTATGTGAAATTTTTGTTAGATTTATATAAATGAGCGTTTGTGGTGCAACTTTCTGCAAGATGGTGCAAAAATTAAGTTTCTATCTTGGTTAAGTTGAAATCTATTCAGTATTGATATTTTATTTTTTGTTAAGTTATTGTTTTTAATATTAAATATTTCAATTTGATCGGCTGGTATTAAGTGGCGTGCTATTTGCTTGGTTTGAATTATTACAATTATGGATAATTGAGCGAGAAACGGATGACCGATTCAAACAGTGGCTGGATAAAATCAACCTGTGCTTATTGTGGTGTAGGGTGTGGAATAGAAGCGAGACCGACATCGTTAGGAAAACTAGAAGTGCGTGGTGATAAAGATCATCCATCAAACTATGGAAAGCTATGTACTAAAGGGATTGCGCTCGGTGATACTGTGACGCCTTTAGGACGCCTAACACAGCCTGCTCATATTCAGAATGAGCAAAAACAAGAGCTGGACTGGAACCGTGCCACTCAGTTGGTCGCAGACAAATTCAATCGAACCATCGAAGAATTTGGGGCCGATTCGGTTGCGTTCTATGTTTCTGGTCAGCTGCTTACCGAAGACTATTATGTTGCCAATAAACTGATGAAAGGCTTCATCGGCAGTGGCAACATCGACAGTAACTCTCGCCTTTGCATGGCTTCAACCGTGGTCGGGCATAAGCGAGCATTTGGCGCAGACACAGTACCGGTTTGCTACGAAGATCTCGAGCAAGCCGATCTAGTCGTGATTACTGGCTCAAATCTAGCTTGGTGTCACCCGGTACTTTTCCAAAGGTTAAGAGCCGCAAAACAAGCCAACCCTGCATTGAAAGTCATCGTCATCGACCCGCGTTATACCGACACCTGTGAAATCGCAGACATTCACTTGGCATTGGAATCCGGCTCAGACGTGGCGCTGTTCAATGGTTTATTGGGCTATCTCGACGATAACGACAAGCTAGATGCAGACTACATAGAAAACCACACTCAAGGCTTTACTGAATCGATTCGATCTGCGACTCAATATCGTTATACCGAATCCGGCTGGGGCGACAAAAGTGTTCCTGAGCTAACAGGGTTAACAGAGCAGCAGCTAAAACAGTTCTACAGCTTGTTTGCATCGAATGAGAAGGTGCTGACCATTTACTCCCAAGGCGTGAACCAATCGACACAAGGGTGCGACAAGGTAAACGCCATTATTAACTGCCATTTAGCTACTGGGAAAATCGGTAAACCGGGCATGGGGCCATTTTCTGTAACGGGCCAGCCGAACGCGATGGGCGGGCGTGAGGTGGGCGGCCTAGCCAATACTTTAGCGGCGCACTTTGAGTTTGGTGATCCGCGATCACACCAAACGGTGAGTGAATTTTGGCAGACCGATAACCTAGCCACTCATGCGGGATTAAAAGCGATCGACCTGTTTGATGCGATGAATGAGGGAAAAATCAAAGCGGTGTGGATCATGGCAACGAACCCAGTTGTGAGCCTGCCTGACAGTGAAAAGATCAAAACCGCATTAGAGAAGTGCCCGTTTGTGGTGGTGTCGGACTGCATTGCCGACACTGAAACCACTCGCTTGGCCGATGTGGTTCTGCCCGCGCAAGGGTGGAGTGAGAAGTCGGGTACTGTGACCAACTCTGAACGCCGAATCTCACGCCAACGCCGCGTATTACCAAGCCCAGGGGAAGCCAAACCCGATTGGTGGATATTAAAAGAAGTGGCACAAAAAATGGGATTCAACGATCAGTTTGAGTTCCGCCACGAAGGCGAGATCTTCAAAGAGTATTGCGAGATGACCGCGCTCGACAATGAAACAGGCAAAGCGCGAGACTTGTGCTTAATTGGACTCACGCAACTGGATGAGAAAGGCTATGGCGAACTCACTCCACAGCAATGGCCAGTATTAGAGTATCAACCAGAGATCATTGAGCAGCGCATGTTCACCACTGGCGAGTTCTTTACCGAATCTGGTAAAGCGCAGTTTATTGCAGTCGAGCACGACAAACCGATTGCCGATACCAGCCTTGAATTCCCACTTATCATGAACACCGGTCGAATCCGAGACCAATGGCACACCATGAGCCGCACTGGCTTGGCGGCAGGTCTAGGTGAACACACACCAGAACCCTTTGTTGCGATGCACCCAGATACGGTTGCAGAGCTTGGTTTAGACGAGTTTGGGCTAGATGCCTTCAACCACGCCACTATTAATCCAGTTGTGAAAGTGCGCAGTGCACAAGGGGAGTGCCAAGCCCGCTTAGTAGTGACCAAAGAGATGCGCCGTGAACAAGTCTTCATGCCGATTCATTGGAACGCACCGACCGCCAAAGACAGCAAGCCGTGTGACTTGATCTTGCCTCATACCGATGCAGCCTCTGGTCAGCCAGAATTCAAACACACACCTGTTGTCGTAGAGCCATGTGGTTATCGCAGTGAAGCGGCACTGGTCAGCGACAAGGTGATGGATTGCAGTGGCTTTGATTATTGGGTACGCCAAAGAGTGGAGGGCGGTTTTCTGTATCGCATCTCATCATCTAAGAACCCAATGGAGCTGGTGATTCAACTGGCCAACACACTCGATGCCTTACCAGAACCCAACGCGGAGGCGATCAAATCACTCCATTACCACGGCAACAAATCATTCAAGAACTACGGCTCCGCGAAGCTGGGTCAGTCTGGCGTAAAGCAAGCCTTCGTGGTGAACAGTAAGCTCGACCATCAAAGCATCGAATGGCTGGTGGAATGCCTAACAAGAGAAGCCGATGAAGAGTTCGAAGCCGAGTTTTTGAGTACATTGGCCAGTTAGGCGACCCTGTTAAAAGATAAGCCGTATTTGTCGGCTTATCTTTTATCTTCTTACCTTGAAAGGAGTAGCTGCGTTTATGTTAGCTATCTATTGGCTTTGCAAGGTCAGTAACCAGTTTCTTTTGCCTTTTGTTTTCAACGTTAGTCGTTTTGAAGTGGTGCCACAACTTCCCCATTCCAGGTGTCATTTCTTCAGTCGAGAAGCGGTAGAGTTTTATTTTAGCGTTAATTGGTGAAATGGTTTCTGAAAACCTCACCAATAAACCTTGCTCGAGCTCTTCTTGAACAAAGCCTTCTGGCAACCACGCCACCCCGTGGCCCGATAGCGCCATTGATTTGAGAGAATGTGTGACGGCGTTTTCGTACACGATATCAAAACTACAAAGGCTTTGAGCTATTGAGCCATGTTTTTCTAATACTTGTGCGAAAAAAGTATTCGATGGATAACTGAGCAGAGGGACGCTTGAGTTTTTGCAGTCTTTGTAGAGGGCTAAACCATCATTTTTAGTGGCAACAACTGGTATTAGGCACTCATGCCCGATCGTGACAGATTCGACTTCTGGATTAGGTACATAAAGTCGACTGCCCTTGAAAGATAAGCCGATAAGAAAATCAGATCGGTTGTCGATAAATGCTTGCACTGAATCATGTAAGTTATTTGGGCTAACATAAACTAAGGCCGTTTTAAACGCGTCGGTGTATTCATTAATCATCTTATTAACGACATATTCAGACAGCGAGTGCTGAGTATGAAATGTGACTTTTGTTTCATTATTGTTAACTTCCCTGACCGTTTCTAGTCGAGCGTAGTCTATTTGTTGTTTGAGGTCATTCGCATGTTTTAGAAACCGAAATCCCGCTTTAGTGAATGTCGCTGGGTAAGTGTTCCTATTAACAAGGTCAGTCCCTACCCATTCTTCTAATAGCTTGATTCTTCGGCCAAAAGCAGGTTGAGTGATGTTTCTTGCTTTGGCTGCTTTTGCAAAACTTCCGTATTGAGAAAGGTGTAAAAAGTCCTCAATCCACTTCAAATCCATGTGGCGAATCCTTGTCCAAAATTATGAATGTCGATATTTTTGTTAAACAAAAGTTAACACCCCTGTTAGCAAAAAGCATTATCTTTCGAGCGATATCACGAGCTAATGTAATTCAGTGTTAAACAAACCACTAACTAAACATTGACTGGAGAAGAGAGATGCATTTATCGCGTTATCCTCGTTTAAATTTTGCCCACTTGAATACGCCCTTAGAGCTAATGAAAAATCTGAGTGAAGCGTTAGGAGGCCCAAACATCTGGATCAAGAGAGATGATTGTACAGGCCTAGCTGGTGGCGGTAATAAAACTAGAAAGTTGGAATTTTTGATGGCTGATGCCGTTGAACAAGGTGCTGATACCATCATTACTCAAGGGGCCACACAGTCGAACCATGCGCGTCAAACGGCGGCGATAGCGACCAAGCTGAATATGGATTGCATCGTCTTACTAGAAGATCGTACGGCAAGTCATGACCCTGATTATAAGTTTAACGGCAACGTTATGTTAGACCAGCTATTCAATGCTCATCTCTCTAAGTACCCAGGCGGTACAGATATGAACGCTGCGATGGAAGATGTGGCAGCGACACTGCGTGCTCAAGGCAAGAAGCCTTACATCGTACCGGGCGGTGGCTCGAACCATATTGGTGCTCTTGGATATGTAGATTGTGCATTAGAGATCTTAAAACAAAGCAATGACCGAAACCTGAAGGTTGACCACGTAGTACACGCTACGGGGAGTGCTGGTACTCAAGCAGGGCTGGTCACCGGTTTTGCGATGACCAACAGTCAAATTCCAGTACTTGGTATCGGGGTGCGCGTTGATAAACCAACTCAAGAAGGCAATGTCTTCAAATTGGCTCAACGTACTGCTGAGCACATGGGCGCGGCAGACGCAGTAAAACGCGAAGATGTAGTGGCGAATTGTGACTATGTTGGCGAAGGCTATGGGATTCCGGCACCTTCAACGATCGAAGCGATCAACATGTTCTCACGTTTTGAAGGTATTTTGCTTGATCCAGTGTATTCGGGCAAAGGGGCCGCGGGTCTTATCGACCTCGTTCGAAATGGTCACTTTAAGAAGGGCGAGAACATTGTCTTTGTGCATACCGGAGGCGCTCAAGCGTTATTTGGCTATCGTGACAGCTTTGACTTCCCTAATTACGAGTAATCGATAGGAGTGAGACTTTTCAATCATACCTTACCTATTAACCGTGACTGTTAGTACTGAATACTGATAGTAAGAAGATTTAATGAAATGTTGTAAATGGAGATTACATGAAAAAATCAATCAAACTAGCCAGCTTAATTATTGGTGGATTACTGTCTTTCAATGCAATGAGCAAAGAAGTAATTAGGCTTTCTACCTATGTGAATGAATCGGACATTAGGTATGAAGGGTTTAAAAAATTTGCGGAAATAGCAGAAGCAAAATCCAACGGAAATCTGAAAGTCAGAATCTATCCATCCTCCACGCTACACGGATGGAGTGAAGGGGTTGATGCTGTACAAGGCGGGGTTGCAGATATCAGCTGGATCAGCGCTGATAATCGACTTTCATGTTATCGAACCACTTCATTATATCCGTCAGCGGTTGATTTGAGCGGGCAGTTAGACATGGATTCTCAATATCGTGATCTCATTACTCCGGAGGCTAACCAGAACGGCTTGGTTCCTCTCATGAACTCTAATTACTCTTATGACCAAGAGTGGTGGTTCAACGAGCAGGTCAATTCTGTTGAAGAATTTTCCAACTTAAACGGCAAGCTAGTTCGTTCTGTTGGGCCACTAGTGAGCAAGATGATTGAAGGTTGGGGCGGCAAGCCAGTCTTTATTTCTCCTAAAGAAGTATTTCAATCTGCGGAGCGCGGTGTTGTTGATGGGATCAACATGGGCGTAGCAACTTATAGCTCCGGGAAGCTTTGGAATGTGATGCCACACATGGTGGATGCTGGAATATTTTACGGCAACATCATGTACATGATGAATAAAGAGCGATTTGACTCGCTTTCTGAAACGGACCAGCAAGCGCTACTAGAGGCAGCTAAAGAGACCGAAGCTTGGCTAAAACCTCAATATGAAAAGTGGGTAGATGCGCGGATTGCAGAAGCTATACAAGAAGGCGGTACGGTTCTTGAACTGACCTCAGAGCAAAAGCTTAAGTTAGTTTCCGATATTTCCACATCTTGGGAAAACGAGCTGAAGAATGATTGTGGAACAGAGCTTTCAGTTAAGATGAAAGACCTCTTTGCTGCGAACTCAATCTAGGGACAGAAACTATGGAAGGTAAATTCAGAAAAGCATTGGATATTTCAACGAATGTACTGCTGTATTGCGGTGGTGTAATCGTTATTGTCCAAGCTTTCTGGATTACCTATGGCGTATTCATGAGATACGTAATAGGTAGTCCTGATGGGATGGTTACAGAAGCAACGGCTTTGATGTTAGTACCATTAGCGTTCGTTGGCCTCTCATACGCACTTAAGGCAGATGCTTTTCCCAAGGTAACGATTTTTATCGACCAACTCTCTAAAGGGAAAAGAGACTATCTGGAAATTGCGAACAACTCACTGATGATGGTTATCTCTGTTTTTTTCGCTTTGGCTGCCTTTAAGGGGCTATCTAAGTCCTATGTGTCGCTTGCTGCCTCAGAGATATTGTTATGGCCTAAGTATTATTTTTGGGCCGGAGTTTTTGTTTCATTACTCAATTTATCTTTGGTTTCTATTTTAAAACTCTATGACTCGATAATACATAAACTTGAGTCAATTCGTGGCACGACTTCTGTGCCTCAAGTAAAGCTTGGAGAATAATATATGCTTGAGTGGTATGAAGTTGGTCTCGGCTTGATGGGGCTACTAATTTTATTCATTGTGATGGGTTTGCCAATCCCATTTGCACTGGCGGGCGCATCCGTTCCGTTTCTTCTTTCAATTCAGTCTTTTTCTACAACACTTGTTACAGCCGAACTTAAAATGTGGGGTGTGTGGGTAGATTACGTTTTATTATCGGTTCCGCTGTTTGTGTTATTAGGGGAATTGATTGGCAGGTCCAACATAGGCCCCAATCTGTATTGGTTTATGCATAGTAAGGTGCCAATTACAGGTTCTGCTGCATACGGGAGTGTTGGTGCTTGTGCTGGCTTTGGCGCTGTATGTGGATCGAGTATGGTTGGCTCATTGACCATTGGTGGCGTCGCGCTTCCAGCAATGTTAGACCTTGGCTACGACAAAAAACTCGCCAGTGGGGTGCTCGCTGCTGGTGGAACACTCAGCGTTCTGCTCCCGCCAAGTTTGATTCTTCTTTTCTACGGAATAGTGACCGATCAGTCTATCGGACAACTATTTATTGCGGGCGTTGTACCGGGCTTAATTTTGGTTTCCTTTTTCTTTCTTATCATTAAAGGGTGGAGTGTCTTACAAAAAGGATCCGTGCCAGGGGCTGATGACAGTGAAAGCATTCCTTGGGGGCTAGCATTGAGCGCGATAATTCCAGTGATGGTTATCGGTCTTATTATTACAGTTTCCATCTATGCGGGAATCGCGACCCCTACTGAAGCGGCAGGTGTCTCTTGTGTGATTACCTTGCTACTTGCTATGACTGTTGGGGGAATGGATCTCAAAGGGTTCTTTGAATCAATCAAAGCGACCATGAAGACGATGGGTTATTTAGGCTTATTACTTTCTTCTGGTGTGCTTTTTGGTTTTGTGATGACTTACTATCAAGTGCCACAAGAGTTCACTAGCTTGTTTACTTCTCTGGAACTATCGCCATACACGACGCTTGCACTGATTATTTTGTTCTACATTATTTTAGGCATGTTCTTAGAGCCTGTTTCGATGACATTCATAACTCTGCCAACCTTGTTTCCTCTGATTCAAGCTTCAGGCTTTGATTTGATTTGGTTCGGTGTCATTTACACAATAACAATGGAAGTCGCTGTATTGACTCCTCCTGTTGGCCTGAATTTGTATGTTATTCAGTCTATTGAGAAAGATCGTCTGACTATTGTCGATGTCATTAAAGGCTGCTTGCCTTTCATTGGTGCTCTCATATTTTTGATTGTACTGATGGTTATCTTTCCTCAGCTTGCCGTGTGGCTACCAAATGTTATGGGATAATGTGAATGAAAGTTAATGTACCACTGGTGATGATCCATGGATTTTTAAGTGGCCCAGAATATTGGAGTGCTCAAGTACCTTTTTTAGAGAAAAACATGCAAGTAGTCCCTGTTTGTTTGAAAGGCTTTGGTGAACGTTCTGATGAGACAGCTTTTGAGACGATTCAAGATATGGCTCAAGATGTTATGTCACAACTTGCACTGCTTGGAATAAAGTGTTTTCACCTAATAGGGCACTCAATGGGAGGAATGGTCGCCCAGCAGATTGGGCATAAATGGGCTGAACAAGTCGCCAGTTTGACCTTGTACGGAACAGGACCGAAAGGCGACTTGCCTGGTAGGTTTGAACCATTACAAGAGAGTATCAAGAATGCATCCTCTTTTACCTATGGCGACAGCAAACAGAGGGCAGTGTCTAGTTGGTTTAAAAATGAATTAGCGCCTCAGGTACTCAAGCAATCGATACAACTTGCAGACAAGGTTTCGTTTCAGTCTTATCTAAACGGACTTATCGCAATGAACAGTTGGAATGGTGAACCCTATGTCTCTAAATACAGAATGCCAGTATTAATTATATGGGCGGACTCAGATAAAACTTATCCATGGGATGAGCAGGTATCAGTATTGTGGAAGGGTATTGAGCACAGTTCTATGTGTATCATTAACGATTGTGCGCACAATGCCCACATTGAGAAACCATTGCACTTCAACGTAGCTTTTGGGGCGTTTTTACAAAGCGTTGGTTAGCTTCTCTGCTAGAAGTTCAAAGGGAGCAGGAAAGGTGACCTTCAGCGGGAACATTTTGAGTACTTTATTTACAGCTTATATCCAAACGAAAAGCCGACAATCATGTCGGTTTTTTTTTTGCAAATCCGGTAGAAATTATATCAACGATCACGTCATCCATAATTTACTAACCATCACGCCTCATACAGATCTAGGCCAACAATCTTTGTTTGGATGAAGAAGTACATGAGGGAAATGATAAGTAATACACACATTCACATAATTTCTTCATTCAATTTTAGCTATACGGAATACTTCTGCTTTTCGTCATGTATGATACGGTTATATTGGTAAGATGCTGTTATTAAATGAGTTATTTAACTAAGTATGAGATGGTTAAATTATTAGACAGAAATGCTCTAGTGATAAAAATCATAATTATTCAGTTTAATAACTGCTGTGCTTGGAGAGGAAATGGTCAGGGAAGCGACAAAAGACGACTGTGTAAAATTAGCGGCATTGTCCATTAAAGTCTGGCTAGACACATATGCGAGAGAAGGGGTCAAAACTGAATACGCTGAGTATGCCTTGTCTACTTTCACGGCAGCCTACTTCTTTGAAATATTGAATACCACTAAATATCGTGTGTTTGTAAGTGAAGAAAATGAGGTTATTCAAGGCTACGTAATGGTTAACCTTGAATCGCACTACCAGACGTCTGGCAATGGCTTTGAAGTAGACAAACTTTATGTAGATAACATTTTCAAAGGTAAAGGGATAGGTCGAAAGCTTTTGAATGGAATCGAGAATCAGTTTGGTAATAAATACTGGCTGTACACGTGGGTAGAAAATGAATCGAATGGCTTTTATGAACATTTAGGTTTTAGTCGAATAGGTTTACTGACTTTTGAGTTTTCCGGATCGTTGATAGAAAACAACGTGTATCAATCAGCCCACACACATTGAATCTAGTTAGTCCTTTAGTGGGTAACACTGAACAACCCTTCTCGATAAATCGTCGCATAGTCATAGAATTCAAGTGGCATAGGCATAGTGAGGTAAAGATGGAAAAGGCGAAATTCATTCAGCAGCACCTTATTGAAAAGGGTGTCCCTGCAGACCTAACGAGGCCAAATGCCTTTATTTGGTCAAAATATACTAACGTGTCTCAAACGCCTCTGGTGTTTCAATCGCTTCAAAAAGTATTCTTGACGTATGGATTATCGATGGCGGTAATTTGGGGGTCTTTGATGTGGATGTTTACTTGGCACTCAGAGCCCGAACATTGGAAAACTTACCTTATTTCATCTGCTATTTTCGGTTTCTTTATGGGGCTTGTTAATGCGTTCAGAATCGCCAAAGCACGAAAAAAATTGGGTGAGAAGAGTTGGGAAAATTGGTGTAAGAAAAACTACGGATAAGCGCGATAACAAGCAGTTAAAATGATTCGTAATACTTGGCATTTAGGAGTTTAAATTAGATGTATAAACTAGAGATTTTTTGTACGCCTGAGCAACAAGATCTAGTTTTGAGCACCTTACATGAGTCGGGTGTCGATAGAATTGGAAACTATGATCACTGTTGGGCTATTGGTTCTGTTATCGGTTCTCACCGAGCTCTTGATGGCTCTGCGCCTTGCATTTTGGTGAAATGGCAAACGTTATACAACACTTAACACCGCGTTGGCGATAAAAGGAAAATTGAGAGTTATGTGGATAGAACAGAGCCTGATTGAAGGTGAGCATGTTGCTCTTGAGCCTCTTACTATGGGGCATGTATCTGAATTAATCGAGGCCGTGAAAGATGGAGAGCATTGGAAGCTATGGTTCGCTAATGTACCGAGCCCAGAAAAAATGGAGCAATACGTTGTTGATGCTATCGCTCAAATGCATCTAGGTAATATAGCTTATGCCGTGCGAGCTAAAACCACCAATCAAGTAGTAGGGACTACCCGTTACTATGGCGTTGATAGACCAAATAGACGTGCTTTGATTGGTTATACCTGGTATTCAAATGTGGCTAGGGGAACACTGATAAATAAAGAGTGTAAATACCTTCTTCTAAAACAAATATTTGAGCGCTATGAAGCCATTGCAGTCGAGTTTCGCACTCATATTGGGAATGCCGTCTCTCGAAGAGCGATTGAAGGGCTTGGTGCAAACCTCGACGGTATCTTGCGTAATCATCAAATCTTAAAGGATGGCTCGGTAAGAGATACGGTTGTGTATTCAATTATTGACTCGGAGTGGCCAGAGGTTAAGCAAGGCTTTCTGAAAAAACTGAGTCAACAAGAGCCTTAATACAAGGAAGTAAGTATGGAAAATTATTGGAATCCGATGGTTCCTGAACTATCCGTTAGCAACTTTGAGCGCTCGCTTGCCTTTTATGTTGATGTACTTGGTTTTTCTATTCGCATAAGGCGTGAAACCCCTGATTTTGTGTATCTCGAACAAGAGCATGTGCAGATGATGTTAGAGCAAATCAGTGATGAAGGATGGATTACTGGTGAGCTTGAGGCTCCCTTGGGGCGAGGTGTGAACTTTCAGATTGAATTAAGTGACTTAGAACCTCTAGTAAAACGTCTCCAAACCCACAAAGTGTCCCTGTTTCGTGAGATGAAAGAAACTTGGTATGACATTGGTGAAAAGTTGTCTGGGGAGCGTGAGCTTCTTCTCCAAGATCCGGATGGTTATCTGTTAAGGTTCACTCAACACCTCGGAGAAAAACCGAAGACTTTAGTGTGAACTCATTCATTGTTTTCCAGACTAGCCAAATCGACCATCAAACCTAATCGCGGATTCATCAGGCGCGCTAAAGGTAAACCTGTAAGACTCAGGATTACAGTGCTAACAACGGCTTAGAGTGATTCTAAACACGTGGCATTCAACCATGCAGTGCTACTTCTTACCGTAGCGTTTTATTGTTTAACAGAATAGCGGAAACTAGTCAGAGAGATACAGAGAGTTATGATACGTAATTTTTATACTTGCGATAAAGAAACAGATGAAAGCAGTCATGATGGAGAGGGGTCGATAGACATCTATCGTGCGTTCAGACGTAAAGACTTTGATGGTGCTTGGGATTTTGCCATCCGTGTTGTCATGCCACCGGGAAGTTCTATGGGGGAGCACTCTCATGGAGACGATGAAGAAATGTATATTATTCTGAAAGGTGAAGGCACGATGATCATTGAAGGTGTCGAGACAAAAGTGACTGCGGGAGACATGATAGTAAATAAACGTTTTGGTACCCATGGCTTGGCTAATACATCAAAAAATGACATTGAGTTGTTAATCATTCAAGCCAGCCTGAAGTAAAGCGTCAAGCTAGAAATGTTGGTACGGCCGCAGTGCCGTACCGTCCCGATTAGGCGCTAGGCAATGAGGCATTCATAAGGAGTAAAGAGTGAATCATCAAGTTCGTGTAGGTGTGGCTGCGGTCATTTTTCGAGAAGGGCGTATTTTACTTGAGCTGAAAGATGATGAAAGCAAAGAACGTATTGTGTTTTCAGTGGCTTAATTGGCACATCTATAACAAGCGATTCGATACGCTTGGCATGTGAAGTATGCATAAGTTTATTAGCGTGTTCAGTTGGTTTCAGAGGAACAAATGAAAGAGTTTAAGGTAAAGGGGGAGTAACGCGATACTCAGGTATCATGATCTTCCCGGTTCGGAAATGCCTATTGTGTTTATACACGGTATTGGTTGTGCTTCCTCGTTTGATTATCCGGCCGTTGCGGCCAGTGATTGGTTACTTCCTCATCGGCGCATTCTTGTTGATTTATTAGGTTCTGGGTTTAGTGATAAACCTTTGGATTTCGATTACTCCATCGGTAGCCACGCGGCTTATCTTGAGGCGTTTATTCAATCTTTGGGTTTGGATAAATTTGTTATCTATGGTCACAGCATGGGTGGCGCCGTGTCGGTTGTGTTGGCTGAAAAAGTTCAACCACAACTACAGGCCTTGGTGTTGAGTGAGGCTAACCTTGATTCTGGCGGTGGGTTCTTTAGCAAAAAGATTGCGAGCTTCACCGAGCTTGAATATATGAATCACGGTCACGCACAGATAGTGCAACACAGCATCGATGACCAAAATACTCAATGGGCTGCCAGTTTAGCCGTGAATTCAGCGATAGGTACGCACAGGCAAGCCGTGTCCTTGATAGAAGGGCAGCTCCCGAGTTGGCGTGATAGGTTGTATTCTCTGAACGTAAACAGAACCTATATATTTGGTAGCGAATCTTTACCTGACCGCGATACAGAAGAGCTGAGTAACCACGATATAGCGATCAGCGTTGTTTCTGATGCTGGACATTCAATGGCGTGGGAAAACGCTGATGGGCTAGCTGAAGCCATTAAGCGCGCGATATTAACAACCTAATCAGTAATTCAAGTAGACATGGTGTGTTCGGTGCTAATAAGCACCACATAAGTGTGGCAGATCCTCGGTAGGGGGGAATCCATGTCATTAATTATCTTCTAAAGGAAAAATTATGATTTTTACTACGACAGAAAGTGTTCCAAACCGTGAGATTGAGGAGATTCTGGGTGTTGTAACTGGAAATGTTGTCCAAACAAAACATGTTGGTCGAGACATTATGGCGGGTTTTAAAAGCCTTGTTGGTGGTGAACTAAAAGGCTATACGGAAATGCTTTCAGAGGCTAGGGATACAGCTATTCAACGTTTAGTTTCTGAAGCGACTGACTTAGGTGCTGACGCAATTGTGGGCATTCGGTTCTCTACTAGTGCAATAATGGACGGCTCGTCTGAAATCATGGCTTTCGGAACTGCGGTAAAGTTAAGAACATAACAAGCCTTCATGAGTCAAAACCGACACTTGGTATTTCTTCGGTGTTGGGTCTATTGTTTTCTTGAAAGCTAATCAAACAGGGCGCCAACAGGCGCCCTTTGTGTTAGTTGGAAACGCTATAAGTGTCGTAGTCACGAAGTAAGAAGAGTGCGATACAGGCTGCGAGCATTGGCCAAGAGGCGAAGAATAGTAGGTTATTGAACGGGTCCATGTATTTTCCAAAAGAGGCGAAGGTTGAACCTGCGTGCAGGACTAAAATCGCGCCGTAAGTGTACTTCTTCCACATGCCTACAACGAACGCGCCTAAAAAGCCGAGCTGTGCGACACCCATAGCCATTATTGCGTTGTTGGAGATGTCGATGCCGTAAAAACCAGACAGCACCTTTGTAGCGTGCTCTGGTACCAGAATCTTATCTAAGCCCCAGAACAAAAAGACGATAAAAATGCCAACTCTCAGCAGCAGTAAGCTCGTCGCCAATTTCGTTTGAAGTTTCTTTTCCATGATATTCCTTTTATGCACTCAACGATGCGATGAATTAAATGTCCCTCCAAGGAGACCCATCGTCTTCACATTTTCTTTCGTTGTTTTTTAGTGCCTTATGTAACAAGGAATGTCTGATTAACCTTTGCTTATATAATATGTCATTTTTTTGATGTGGTATCATTCACGCAGTTAACTGTTAATGGATATATAACGTGAAAAAATACCTACTATTATCGCTTTCGGTTTTAATTTTGGCTGGTTGTGGAGCCCCTCGTTACACAGGGAGCGCGATTCCAGAACCTAAGACTGAAGTGGATGTTGTTATTGTTAAAGACGCTGAAACACGTGAAGGGTTCTTGAATACCATGGAAGCGTGGCTGCAAGATAACGATTATACCTACACCGTTGTACCAGATAAGTCGAAGCACGATCTTGATAAGCTAACATTGGAGTATGCAGGCCATTGGGGTTGGGACTTAGCGTTGTTCTTAAAGCAAGCGGAGATCAATGCTTATCAGAACGGGCAAAGAGTAGGTGAAGTAGAGTTTAAAGTTCCATATACGGCTAACCCGAACAAGTTCGGTGATGCATCTAAGCGTATTGGTTTTATGATGGATACGGTATTTGGTAAGAAAACCGCTGAAGAAGCGACGAAAGCGGCCAATTCATCAGATTCAAAAGCGACGAACTAGTCTAATTAGCGGACTAACTCATCCCTTTGTTCGCTTTCTATTTATCTTTAAGTTCTGCTCGAAGAGACCAAGAGACCAAGAGACAAAGATGTGAAGCCGTAGCTTTTACCGTTACGGCTTCACATTGTTCATATTAATTAAAGCTCTTGTCTGAAGTGATATTTTACTCATTTCGCTTGGTATTCAGAGCCTGGTATCAATACGTTTCGCTATCTTTGCTTCTTTTCATTTCGAGCCAGCCAGATGAGCGGCAATATGATCATTGCAGTGCCAATCGCCATTGCAATATCAGGTATTTCACCAAACCAGACCAACCCAACTCCCACCGCACCGAGTAAGCCGCTGTATTCAGCACTGGCGATTTTATTGCTTTCTGCCGATCGGTAAGTGACGACACATATCGCAGCGTAGATGAGGATAAAGCCACTTGAACCAGCGGCAGTGATGAGTGGTGACCAATCCCATTCACGGCCTTCCCAAATGGCGAGTCCAAGTGATGCCGGAACGCCTGCTAAATTGGTTAACAACAAGGTTTGTGCCACGGTTTGGTGCTTCGGGAGTTTGCGGATCAATAAGTTATTACTGGCAATGGTTAGCGCTACTATAAGCGCTGCAATGGCCGCCCAATCGATCTCTGTCGGGCGAATGATGACCAGAACGCCCATAAAGCCAAATATTCCAGCAGCAACTGAGTAGCGGCTGAGTTGTTCTTTGAAAAATACCAAGGCTAACGGCAGCATCATCAAAGGTGCGGCGTAGAAAATAGCGTTGGCGGTGGCCAATGGCATGGCATTGATGGCAAACACCATAAAGATTGCACCCAGTAACCATATATGCGCGCGCAAGGCATGCCATTTCAGCCCATCGGTGAAGCTCTTTTTACTCACGCCAAAACAAAAAGGCAGAAGGATTAACACGGCAGTTAGCTGTCTGAAGAAGACAAATTGAAACACAGCAATGTCTTCGCCCAAGGTTTTAATTAAGGCATCAGAGAAAACCGCAATTAGATTACCGACAATGAGTAAACTCATTGCCATTCCAACAGACATTGAAGGCATGATGAAGCTCCTATCATTGACTGACGCGTGTTCAGTGTGAGTTAAAGATAAAATGAAGAAATGTGATGGCGTAATCTTAATGCATAAAATCGTTTCATATATAATGATAAAAATTCACTTAGTATGAGCTTAACTAATAATGAAATTACCACCTTTAAGAGCAATACAATGTTTCGAGTCGGTCGCTCGTTTTAATAGCTTTTCTCAGGCGGCGATAGCGCTTCATGTTACTCAAAGTGCAGTGAGTCATCAGGTTCGCTTGCTGGAGGAATACTTAGGTGAAACCTTGTTTGTGCGTCAGGGAAGGCGTTTATCGCTCACCCCGATAGGAGAGCGTTACTACGAAGAGGTGTCTCATTCATTGCAGAATATCGCGCAAGCCAGCTACCAAATCCGCGAGGGTGAAAGTGGGAAAATTCGGATTGCAATGTACAGTTCTTTGGCCGTTAAATGGTTGGTGCCTCGGCTCGAAAACTTACGCCAACAGCATCCAGAAATCGATTTAACGTTAAGTATGGTGGCCGATGAGCCAGAGTTCTCGGATCAAGTTGCCGACTGCTTTATCACGGCTAATCCGCCAAAGAAAAACTACGTTAGTGACTTCTTATATAAAGAGCAGCTATATCCGTTTTGTAGCCAAAAGGTGTGGCAGAGAATCGAAGATAAACCTTTGCCAGAGGCACTATGGGATCAGCAGTTACTTTCAGTAAATTCAATCTTCAAGGAAGGCGGTGAGGCGAAAGACTGGGCTAAGTGGTGTGAACTCGGTGGTTTCAGCCTGCCAAAGGATGTGAAAATTAGCCAATTCAGCCACATGGTACTGGCCGCTGAGGCCGTGAAATACCATCAAGGTATCGCGTTCCTGAACGACTACTTTCTTAATGACCAAGATCTTCAACAAAACTTGGTTCGTATCCCAATGCACGACTTACCGACTGGCGACAATATGTACTTTGTCTACAAAAATTCGAGAGCCAAGCAGTTTGAAATTAGAACGTTAGGTCATTGGCTCAAACAGCAATGTTTTGATTATGAGTAAACAGTGAAGCGTAACATTGAAAGAAACCGCTCACTCTCAGATACATGCGTGGTATCTAGATAACACGCATATATTTTAGGGGCGTGAACTACGCTCTTATGTTCATTGGAAACGCTTCGAGTGTCCTAACTCGAAGTAAAAATATTGTGAGGCAGGCTGCCATCAATGAGTCTGCTTAGACTTGTTCCCATTCTGGCGTTGAGGTGGATGAGAGTTTGTCTTCATTATCTGCAGCCATATGTTGCTGTCTGAGCAAACTTATCGTCAGGCTTATTGGCATCGGCTTATAAAAATAGAAGCCTTGGATATAGTCGACGCCCAGTTTAGACAAGATGTTCACTTGGGATTCGTACTCAACCCCTTCGACGATGACTTGCATACCTAAGGTGCGGGACAACAGAAGCATGGACTCCAGCAAAGGGATACCAAGGCTTGATTCGTCTGAAATGTTTTTCACAAACACGCGATCGATTTTGAGAATGCTGAACGGGAATTGTCTCACAAAGTCTAAGCCCGCATAGCCCGTACCAAAATCATCAATCGCGACTCTTACGCCCATATTCGATAGTTTGGTTAGGTTGCCTCTGATTTTGACCATGTCGGCATCAGAACATTCACCATCTTCGGTTACTTCAAAAACCACCTGTTTGAGAATCTCAGGGTGTCTTTTAAAGATGCTGATCACCTTGTTAGAAAAGTTACTGTTGGACACAACGTTGCGGCTGATGTTGACGCTGATGTATTTTGATTCGAACACGTCTTGATTGCTTTTCAACGTCACTAATACTTTGCGTAGCACGAAGTAGGTGAGCTCCTCAATCAACCCTAAGCTTTCAGCAAGCGGAATGAAAATAGCAGGGGATACATTACCTTCAATAGGGTCATTCCACCTGAGCAGCGACTCGCAGCCTACAATTTCAGTTGTGTTTTGGTTGACGATAGGCTGCATGTGAACATGTAAGTGTTTGTTTTTGAGTGCGCTAGACAGTGAGTATTCTAAGCTACGCTGGCTTTGCTTCTTATGTTTGATGGAAAGGATAATAATGGTGGTGATTCCGGCCATCAGAAAGCCAAACCATAAATAGTTCAACAGGAAGTTCCAATAATACTGATAGCCAATATATGACGTGATGGTCAGCGGGTAAGCGTTCGATTGTATTCGTACTTTGGCAATAGACGGTGCTGTATCAGAAGGGTGAATATCTTTTTTAATCACCTCAACTTTGGCCTGAATTCCGTGCTTGCTCAGGTTTGTTTCTACAATGTCATAGATGAAATGTGGTGGGATCATCAGGCTCACTCCCGCTTCTTCCTTGTTAGAGAAAATCAGCATGATGGATTGCACTTGAGTGATCGCTGAATTTGAATACGACAAGGTTGTTAAGTTCGGGGCGTCATGGAGTCTTTGTCTGATGGTGCTGTACAGGCGAAATGAGACTTCGCCATCGGTAGTCGAGCAGTAAAAACGATCGTCTTTATTGAATACCGCCGCTTCTTTTACCCAATCGGCATCAAAAACGTTTTGGCGAAGTTGCCTAACCATCGCGTCGCAAGTGTGGTCCGGTGTGATGCTTGATAGAAAAAGGTCAAACCTTGATTGAATGCTCTCAAGCCTTGTTTCGACAAGCCTCGATGTGTCTTCCGTTAAATTCTGGTAGTGAGACGGTGTAAAAGGGATAAGCAATGCCATAGAAAAAAAGAAAGAAATGGCAAAGTAGAACGAAGTCTTGGCAAAATGTTGGTACTTGATATCCATAGTTGGAGAAGCGTTACCGGTTTGGGTGAGCATTCAAGTTAATTTATAAATTTAATGATAGCGATGCAAGGCAATGCATAAATAGTGTGAATGTGCGCACGTGTTATTTATTGAAATAGAGTATTTTATCGTCTTACTATAAAAATCAGAACGTTAGATATGCTTCCAAGGTTGAGTGTGTCGTTTTTTTGTTCAGTACTTTTGCGTTTTTTGATGAAGCGGATTGTTGCCGGTTTTTTATCATCAAATTGAAAACTGTAATTTTTGAAATAATGCGAGTGAGTGGATTTGAGCGTAATGATAAAAAATATGATTTGGATGTTGCTGCGTGTTTTGATCGCCTATTTGTTGATAGGTCCTACTTACGCGATCCTTATTTTGTCTAATACAGCAACACCTGTCTTTTTAGATACTAAGGTTGAGGTTTTAGCCTGGATCTCTTGTTTCCTTCTTGTGATTGGTTATGTACTGATTAGATTTTCTAAAACGAGGTACATGGGAAAATTATTATCGCTTAGTGTATTGGGGGCGGTAGTGTTAATCATGTATGTCGATGAGCGTTATCGGATTTTTGGAGTCAGCGTTAACGCTTGGAGCTTATTTTTAGCCGTTCTATATTTGACTATGCTTTTGTATTTCATTTTTCCAGTTAAGCAATTTAAGCCTTTACTGAGCTTAGTTCCTGTCGCTGGGGTATCTTGGTTTTTAGTTTGGACTTTCGTGGGTCCAATAAGCTTAACGTATGAGTTGATTAGCAATAAAACAACAATTTCAATAGCGAACTATCAAAAGGTAATCGACTTGCTACCTGAGTTGTACCTAGATGGTTTCCAGTCAGGTTTATTTTCCATGCTTCTTGTTCTGTGGTTATATGCTTTCATCATCTTGTGTCATAACCCTAAACGCAGTTATCAACAATTGGCGTCTCATGTCGTTAAGATTCGTAACACTTGGCATTAATAGGGCGCATACACGTGCTTTTGAATTAGGGGAACAATAATGAAAAAGGTTTTAACGGTCGTGTTATTAACGTGTTTACCTTTGCTAGCATCAGCATCCGATGATGCTATCGATTGCGAGAATGCGATGAATACCATCGAGATCAATCAGTGTGCGGCAATTGAGTTGGAATCTGCACAAGCGGAACTGGATAAATACCTTGCAGCCAGCTTTGAGCACAATGCTTATGATGCTGAGCTGGTGGCGTCAATTAAGAAGGCTCAGGAGAGCTGGCAGGCGTACATGTCGGCTCATTGTAACTCTGTTTACACCCAATGGCGTGATGGTTCTATTCGAGGGGTTATGGCGCTTTCCTGCAAGACAAGGTTAACCAAGCAGCGCACGCATGAGGTGTGGGCGAATTTCTTAACCTATATGGACAGCACGCCTCCGGTTTTACCAGAGCCTAAATTAGCGCCGTAGGCAGGTTTAAAATACGTACAGGACTGTGCTCCTGCTTCAACCTTTGGCGTGCTAATAAGAAAGCGATAGGGAGTTGTCTTACTCTGTCGTTCTTAGTCTCTAGTTTGAAGTATTAAAGCTTGAAGCGTTACAGTTTGAAGTATTACCTAGCAAGGATTCGATTTTGAATAATGTCAGTATCACCTTTATTCAGCTTGAAGTTGAATACAAAAACAAACAAAAGAATATCGAGTCGGTCTCTGATCTTTTGCAAGCGGAATCGACAATCGGGGATATCACTCTGTTGCCTGAATTGTTCACTACTGGGTATATTTTTAACGATGCTGAAGAAATTCATGAACTGGCTGAAGACTGCAACGACAGTACTACTATTGATTCATTAACTCAGATGGCAGCGAAGCATCACACCTTGATTGTTGCTGGTATTGCAGAGAAAGATAGCGGCCAATATTACAATAGCGCCGTGGTGGTTGATGGTTCAGGTTTACTTCATAAATACAGAAAAGTCAGTCAAACCAAATTCGACAAACAGTATTTTTCACGTGGGTGTGAGCTCCTTACATTTGAGCTCAAGGGCTTAAAGTTTGGTGTTGCGATTTGCTTTGATATTTGGTTCCCGGAGATCATGAGAGCGTATCAGTCGGTCGACGTTATTCTCCATCCCGCGAATTTTGGTGGTCATCATAGCTTTGCTATTGCTCAAGCGAGAGCTTTAGAAGAGGGGTGTCATGTCGTGACATGTAATCGGGTTGGACAGGATGTGGTTGATGCGTTTACTGCGACTTATTGTGGTGGAAGCAGAATCTACTCACCCAAAGGGGAGTTAATGATTCAGCTTAACGACAAGCAATCTGTAGAAACTGTGAGTATTCAAGATCTCTCGATTGCGCCGCAATACAATGGTATTGATGTCGAAGATGAGATCCAGCAAATAACCGCCCTGTTAAACCGTTAGACCGTTAAATCGTTAGAACAAAGACTAGAGCGACATAAGATCGAAAAACGCAAGGTGATTAAGCCTTGCGTTTTAGTTTGGGAACGAAGCGTTCTTAAGCTTGATCGTTCATTTGGTTCAGATGCTCGACTGAATGGGCGTTTTTCATCCGCTGCGCTTGATGGATATTGACCATAAGACGATTGAGCAGCTTTTGCAGTCGTTCAATATCCGGCAGTTGTTGATTTTTGGCTTCGACTTCTAGCTCCAATGCCTGCTTAGAAAGCATGTTAAGGCCTAAGTTCAGCGACATGCCTTTAATGGAGTGCAGAGTACGACAAAGTGGCTCCAATTCTTTCGCCAAATAGTATTCGATGACGCGGTCAACCGACTGTTCGAACTCAATAATGGTTGAGTCGATAAGTAAGCTGAACCCTTCCGTATCGTCTTTCAGTATGTGTATCACTTCTGAATGGCTGATCTCTTCTTCCGTTAACCTTAACGTTTCAATAGGCTTACGATGAAGTTCGACAATATTTTCATTCTCACTCGAACCTTCGGTTGCGGTTTGTTTCGGTAATCGACTCGAGAACTGTTGTAGGGCATCGAAGAAACTCTCTTGCTGCAGAGGCTTGGTCAGAATATGGTCGACACCCGCCTGAATAAAGTTGTCATGCGCTTCACGGAATACATCGGCCGTGTAAGCGAATATCAAGGTATCGAGTTTCAGTTTTTCACGGATGTGATGCGTTGTTTCGACCCCGTTCATTTCAGGCATATGATTGTCCATCAAGATAAGGTCATATTGAGTGGTTTTGAGGCGTTCAATCGCCAATTTTCCGTTCTCTGCATGATCGACATGATGGCCGAGTTTTTCACAGAAGCCTTGTGCAACAATGGCATTAATACGGTTATCTTCCACCAACAGGATACTTAACGAGTCATAACTGAGGGTTTCTGCATCGACTACATGAGTTGCGATGTCTTTCGCTTTGCTTTCTTGCCATGTGATAGGCAGAGAGACTTGGAATTTTGTACCAAGCCCAACAGCACTGGTTAATGTGATTTCTCCATTCATGAGGTTGACTAGGTTCTTGACGATTGCGAGGCCAAGCCCTGTTCCGCCAAACTTCCTTGTTGTGGAAGTGTCGGCTTGTTCGAACGAATTGAATACCTGCTCGTGCTTATCTTTCGGGATACCAACCCCGGTGTCTGTTACCGTGAGAATCAGTTGGTTGTTGGGGCGATTGAGATCAGCTTGAATGGACACATGACCTTCTTTGGTGAATTTGGTCGCATTGCCGCCCAAGTTGAACATGATTTGACGTAGCCTTGCACAGTCTCCGACGAGTTGGATGTTTTTCGGTATGTTATTTTCGATCAACAAGCGAATGCCTTTTTCATCGGCTAAGGGTTTTAGAGCGCTGCATACAGGCTGCATGACTTGAACAAAGTTAAAGGGAGCTACGTCTAGCTCAAGCTTGTTTTCTTCGACTTTTGAGAAGTCCAGAATATCGTTGAGTATCGTCATCAAGTGGTGACCAGAATCGAGAATGAGATCGATGTTCTCTTTTGTTTCCGGCTCTTGGGTTTGGCTGGCAATGATCTGGGAGATACCAAGTACTCCATTCATTGGCGTTCGAATCTCGTGGCTCATAGTCGACAGAAACTCGCTCTTAGCCCTTACCGCCGCTTCTGCTTTGGTTCTTTCTTCGATTAACTCCTGATTTTTCTCTCGCATTTCGCTGTCATTTTTTACGAGGTTTGTTGTCATTTTTTGAAAGCTTTGTGTGAGGAGAGCCACTTCGTCTTGGCTGTCGTTCTTTGAACCAAGTTCGAGAGTCGCAGCGCCTTGTTTCAAATGGCCAGCGGCAACTTGGTTCGCTGCTTTAAGTAGAGTGTGTAATCTTCGTTTAATTCGCTTGGACGACCACGTAGCAACAAGGAGTGATATGAACACGGAAAACAGTGTTCCGAGGATTAATATGTAGCTGGTTTGATTGGCTGAGCTCTCCGATTTTTCGACCCTGAGAATAATAAGTTGTTGTTCAATTTCAATGAATTGAGCAATCTCTTGGCGGATCTCATCAATCAATTTTTTTCCGGTTTGCTGCTGAGTGAGGTCGATGACACTTTGTATTTCAGCTTCGCCTTTATTGACAAGGCTGCGTTGATTGATCTCTTTCTCTCCAGACTGATTCAGCCATGTTTTATGAATATCATCGATTCTATATAGGCGTTCTTCTTGAGGTGGGTTATCACTCACTTGATTCGCAAGGGTTTGGAGTTTTTGAGGCCATACATCAAGAGCTAAATGGTAGGGTTCTAAAAAAACAGGATCACCCGTGATCAAGTAACCACGTTGAGCCGTTTCTATGTCGACTGTTAAGCTGAGAAGTTCTTGAGCCCGAGCGATGGCTTTATGTGTGTGTACAACCCAACTATTGTCTTTTACAACCGTTCGGGTGTTTTCATGGACAGAAAAAGCCACGATAAGCATCAAAGCGATAGGAATCAAAAAGCTGACTAATAGCTTTTTCTGTAGGGATATATTGTCAAACCAACCTGCGATCATAAAACAGCGCTCTCCATGTCGTTGTTATTCACTGTTAGTGTAGATGATAATCAGTCGTCAAGTGCGCAAATAGTTGCTGAGTGTGTAAATACATATTTTAGCGTGTAAGTTTCGCATATTAACGGCATTTTAGGGGCGATTAAGCGGCGTTATTATGTTTCAAAGACAAAAAAGCTAGCCCGAATAAGCTAGCTTTCAACTGTATCATGGGCGGGTTGAGCCCTAAATCGCTTTTACGCTGCTTCGCTCTACAAGAGTCGGTTCTAGTTCAACGACTTGCGGGTAGGCGTCTGGCGTTTGTAGTCGGCTTAACAGGGTATCGACCGCCGCTTTACCTAAACGGTGCTTTGGCTGGTGGATTGTGCTTAAAGCGGGTGTCATGTACTTAGATAAGTGGATGTCATCGTAGCCAATGATAGACAGGTCATTTGGAATCAATGTGCCATCTTGAGCTGCCGCATGAATAACACCCATCGCCATCATGTCGTTACTGACGAACAAGGCCGAAGGCATTTGACCACGAGCTTTTAATGTTTGGTAAGAATCAAAGCCACCATCACATTCGAAGTTTGATTCAACAATCCACTTAGGGTTGATCTCTAAATTCGCTTCTTCCATTGCTTGTTTATAGCCTTGATAACGAGAAGAGGCTTGGTTGCGATGCAGTGGGCCAGTAATACAGCCAATATCCGAGTGACCATTATCTATCAGGTGTTTGGTTGCCATGTAGCCACCTTGATGCGAGTTGTCTTGGATTTTATCACTTGCGAACAGCATTGGACCCCAGTCCATTACCACGACAGGCAACTCTGGGTAGCGCTCGAATACATCGATATGTTGACCTTCAAGGGTAGAACACATCAGCATCAAGCCATCGACACGCTTTTGCAGCAAGGTATCGATAGAGGATTTCATGCGTTCGCTATCGCCTTCGGTGTTGCATAGGATGAGGTTGTAGCCTTTTTCGTAGCAACGACGTTCAACACCTTTCACTACTTCACCAAAGAATGGGTTGGTAGAGGTGGTAACCAGCATGCCCAAGGTTTTGGTTTGCTTCATTTTCAAGCTGCGAGCCAATGCAGACGGCGCGTAGTTGAGTTCTTTAGCCGCACTGTTAACACGCTCAGCGATCTCTTCACTGACAAAACGTGACTTGTTGATCACATGGCTGACGGTTGAAGTAGAAACCTTTGCTAGCCGAGCGACGTCTTTCATTGTTGCCATAAAAAATCCTTGTGGGAGTAACTTGCCACGTTGCGCGATATTCTGCCTGAATACAGGGGCTTATGCTTGTTATTTGTTGTTACCGATTAACAGTCAAAATCAACTAAGCAGACAGTTGCTCTGCCAAAAACGCATCGGTTTCAGCACGGCTTGGAATCGACGTTTGAGCGCCAAAGCGAGTCACTGAAATGGCAGCGGCAGCGTGAGCAAACTTAATCGCGCGTTCTAATGGCATGTCTTCAAGCAAGCCTGTGACTAATGCGCCATTGAAAGTATCACCAGCAGCGGTTGTGTCCGTAGCTTCAACGCGGAAGCCTGCGATTAATTCACCTTCGCTAGCTTCATTACCTTGACCACGATGACTCACCCAAACGCCTTTCGCGCCTAGCGTGATCATTACCGTTTCGATGCCTTTAGCATGCAGAGCCAAAGCTGCCTGATGAGCAGATGCGTTGTCCGTCACGGTAATGCCCGTCAGCACTTCTGCTTCGGTTTCGTTGGGTGTGATCACATCAACACAAGCAAGCAGTGAATCCGGTAATGGACGAGCAGGTGCCGGGTTAAGAATCACTTGCGTGCCGCTCTCTTTTGCTACTTTTGCTGCGTATTCAATGCCTTCAATTGGCGTTTCAAGCTGAGTCAGCAGGTACTTAGCACCGCGAATCTTCTCTAGATGCGGTTCGATTTGATCGCAAGTCAGCTTGTTGTTGGCTTCCGAAGAAAGACAAATACTGTTTTCGCCTGTTGCTGAGACTTGGATCATCGCGATGCCAGTAGGCGTGTTTTCTGCAACGATCACACCGTCGATGTTGATGCCATCTTTGGCGAAGTCTTGACGAATATTGATCCCAAATGGGTCGTCACCAACACAGGCGATAAAGCCAATGTCTGCGTTTAATCGCGCTGCGGCCACCGCTTGGTTTGCGCCTTTGCCGCCAGGGATGACCTGATAGTTACCGCCAATCAAGGTTTCACCCGGACGAGGGAACGAAGGAACTTGCAGTACGTGGTCAGCGTTAACGCTACCTAAAACAATCAGTTGAGTCATGATACGAGCCTTATGATATATCGTATTTGAAAATGCATGGGTCTTTCTCATTACGTAAATTGCTCGCCTTGTTAGACGGCTTATGAGAAACAGCGATGCACTGTCGGTTTTTTTGTTTTTTCTTGAGTCAGCAAGTTAGTGAGCTAATGAGCAGGGAGATAGGGGACTCCCTGCTTAATTAGATCTCAGCGCTAAACTGAATTACTTAGCGCTCAACGAATTACTTAGTAACAAACAAGCTTACTTAGCGATGATTTTTAGAGGTACTGGTACGTACTCGTCTACTGTCTCGCCTTTCAGTACTTTGTCTGCCATTTCAACACCTAAAGAACCGATTAGGTCAGGTTGTTGTGCAACCGTTGCGCCAAGTAGACCACGGTTAACAGCAGCGATGCCGTCTTCAGTACCATCAAAGCCAACGATCATTACGTCTTTACCTGAAGCTTGAACTGCGCGAAGTGCACCTAGTGCCATTTCATCGTTTTGAGCGAATACTGCTTGTACGTCTGGGTTTGCAGCAAGCAAGTTTTCCATTACGTTCAGGCCTTTAGTACGGTCGAAATCAGCAGGTTGGCTTGCTAAAAGCTCTAGGTCGCTGCCGTTTACTGCGTTCATGAAGCCTTCACCACGTTCACGAGCAGCAGAAGTACCAGCGATACCTTCAAGTTGGATTACTTTCGCTTTTTCGCCCACTTTTTCCATGATGAAGTGGCCTGCCATTTCGCCGCCGATTACGTTATCAGAAGCAATGTGGCTCACTACGTCACCACGGCTTGCACCACGGTCTAGCGTTAGTACAGGGATGTTTGAACGGTTAGCAATGCGAATTGCGTTAGATACTGCATCTGAATCTGTAGGGTTAATCAGGATTGCCTTAACACCACGAATGGTTAGATCTTCAATGTTCGAAAGCTCTTTGCTTGGGTCGTTTTGAGAATCAAGAACGATAAGCTTGTAGCCTAGCTCTTCCGCTTTAGCTTCTGCGCCATCTTTCATGGTTACGAAGAATGGGTTGTTCAATGTAGACAGAACGATTGCCATTGTATCTTGCGCCTGTGCAGACACAGATACCGTTGTAGAAAGAAGAGCAGCAGAAATAAGAGTCGCTAATTTTTTCATGGTGTAAGTCCTTTGTGTAGGGTGAGCTAGGAGGTGAGTCCTAGCTCGTAGTTACATTATTTATAGATTCTAATATTTTAAGGTAAAACAAACTGTTACTTTTATTAAACTAGGGTGTTACTTGTATTAACCTAGAGTGTGAATAGGTTTTATTTGTTTTTGTTGTCGACCAATACCGCCAGAAGAATAACCACTGCTTTTGCAATCATCTGGTAGTAAGAAGATACGTCTAATAGGTTTAGGGCGTTGTTTAGGAAGCCGATAATCAGAGCACCAATTAATGTGCCCATGATGCGACCACGACCGCCGGCTAAGCTTGTGCCACCAAGAACTACTGCTGCGATGGCGTCTAATTCATAACCCATACCTGCGGTAGGTTGAGCTGATGACAAACGAGATGCCACGATGATGCCTGCAACCGCTGCTAACAGACCACAGATTGCGTAAACGCCGATTTTTACTTTGTCTACGTCGATGCCAGACAGGCGAGTTGCTGATTCGTTGCCACCCAGTGCGTAAACGTAGCGACCAAAGCGTGTGTGGTTAAGTAGGTACCATACTGCAGCGAATACCACGGCCATGATCCATACTGGAACTGGGATGCCCATTGCGTAGCCTGTACCGAACCAAGCAAACGCGTCTGCAGTGTCAGTAAAGCCAGTTAAGATAGGACGACCGTCGGTGTAAACCATGGTTACGCCGCGCAATAGAGTCATTGTTACAAGCGTTGCGATGAAGGCTTGAACCTTACCCTTGGCGATAATCACGCCACTGATCGCACCCAATGCTGCGCCTGCTACTAGAGCGGTTGGCACTGCGATCATCACTGGGATTTCCATGCCAATCATGCTGGCTGCGAAAGCACCACAAAGCGCAAGTACAGAACCAACACTCAAGTCGATACCCGCGGTTAAGATAACCAGTGTCATACCTACTGCGATAATGGCGTTAATCGAAGTTTGGCGCAGGATATTGAGGATGTTATCGACGGTGAAAAAGTTTGGGTTTAAGAATGAAACGACAACAATCAGGAAGATCAAAGCAATCAATGACTTTTGATCAATCAGCCACTCTTTGCTGATTAACGGTTTTTTCTTTGGATCTTCAGTTGTTTTGCTCATGGTTTTAGTACTCATGCTGCGTCCTCGTTGATCTTTTTACCGACCGCACACGCCAGTAATAATTCTTGGTTTGCTTCTTTAGCATCAAATTCACCGCTTACACGGCCTTCATGCATCACCATGATGCGGTCACTCATTCCTAACACTTCTGGCATTTCAGACGAGACCAAAATGATGCTCATGCCGTCGGCTTTAAATTTATTAATGAGTTGGTAAATCTCTTTCTTCGCACCGACATCGACACCACGAGTGGGTTCATCGAGAATCAGTACTTTTGGTTTGGTCATCAAACCTTTAGCGATAGCCACTTTCTGTTGGTTACCACCAGATAGGTTGCCAATTATTTGTTCGCGAGTCGGGGTTTTGATGTTGAAAAGCTTGATGAAGTCATCGACTGCAATCACTTCATCTTTATGTTGGATTTGACCTTTCTTAGTCAGCAGATCCAGTGCACATAACGACATGTTTTCTTTCACTGAAAGTCCTAGCACAAGGCCATCGCCTTTACGGTCTTCAGAGATGTAAGCAATGCCATTGGCCAAGCCGTCTTTCGGGCTTACAGGGTTAATGGTTTTGTTTTCTAGGTTGATGACGCCGCGCTCACTTGGAAGGGCACCGTAAATCACTTTCATCAGTTCAGTTCGGCCTGCACCCATAAGACCAGATACACCCAGGATTTCGCCGCGCTTCAGAGTAAAGCTCACGTCATGGACGCCAGAACCAGTTAGGCCAATCACTTCAAGACAGGTTTCACCGTGGTTCTGCCCGATACGTGGGTATTGTTCGTCTAGCTTACGGCCAACCATCATTTCGATTAAGCCATCTTCGTCGGTGTCTTTAACTTCACACTGACCAATGAACTTACCGTCACGCAGCACGGTGATGTCGTCACAAATCTCAAAGATCTCTTTCAAGCGGTGAGAGATGTAAACAATGCCGCAGCCTTCAGAACGTAGCTCGTTAATTACCTTAAACAGCGACTCAGTTTCGGTATCAGTGAGCGCATCAGTTGGTTCATCCATGATGATGACCTTAGATTCAAACGATAGGGCTTTTGCGATCTCTACCATTTGTTGCTCACCAAGGCTTAGCTGACCTAAAGGTGTTTTTGAACTGTGTTTCACGTTAAGGCGCTTAAGTAGCTTGTCGGCTTCTTGGTACATCTCGTTCCACAAGATGCGACCCATGGTGCCCGTGATTTCACGACCTAAGAAGATGTTCTCGGCGATGGTTAACTCAGGAATTAGGTTCAGTTCTTGGTGAATGATACTAATGCCTGCTTGTTGAGAGTCACGCGGTCCTTTAAATGCAGCCGGTTTTCCTTGGTAAGCGATAGTGCCGCTGTCCAAGTGGTAGATACCCGTAAGCACTTTCATAAGCGTGGATTTACCTGCACCGTTTTCACCCATTAACGCCATTACGCGTCCTGGGTAAACGTTGAGGCTTGCCTTATCCAGTGCTTTCACACCAGGGAAGGCTTTCTCAATTGAGCTAAGTTCTAAAATGGCTTGAGTCATGTCGGTTCCTTTACTCGGGGCCAGTTGTATTTGATTGTTCTGTATATGCATTGTTTTTGGTTCAGTGATGACACTGAGCTGTCGTTGCGTTTCGCTTAAGCTAAAACGTTACGCCAGCTTGGAAAATAACATTTGCGTATGGTGTGCATTCACCAGTGCGAATAACCGCGCGGCTTTCATGCGTACGCTCTTTGAATTCTTCATGAGTGATGTAAGTAATCGAAAGCGGTTTGCCGCAACGCGCTTCTTCTGTCTTGATCAAATCAATCAGCGCAGCGTGGTGCTCTGGGCTTACTTTCGCAAACTCTTCTGCGATTACAACGCCTTCAATTTGAGATTCATCCAGCATGGTTTTTACTGTCTGCTGAAAGCTCGGAACACCGTGAGTTAAAGCAAGATCAATACGAGTTACGTGGTCTGGAATCGGCAGGCCCGCGTCACAAATCGTGATTTCATCTGTGTGGCCAAGAGTCGCCACTAGGTAAGAGAGTTCAGAGTTTATTAGAGTACTTTTTTTCATATCACGACCTATCGAAAAATAACGTTTAATGGGTTGAGAACAACTCAAGAAAAAGCCATCGAAACGTTTCGATAGTGATAATAGTGTGTGATTTATCATTTGCACGTTTGATTGTTTTAGAGTGTGATAACGATCATCGAAACGTTTCGATGAGGCGTTTTTTGGTGATCGCAATCACTTTCATCGGCAATTAAGAAGGTAAGGCAACGTAACGTTAACTTAAGGCAAAGGGAGCTAAAGTTTATTCACCGGAACATTTTGAACAGCTTCTATAGGGGAGGTTTTAAGGGGTGTTTCTATCGCTACATATCCAGCTTCATTTGCATTGGGTATGACGAACAACGTATAGCCATATCGAGGAATCGTAACAATTTTGATGTTAGATGCTCTCAAGCGAACAAAAACATTCCTTAAGCAATAAATGACATTGGTTAGTGCTTGTGTCGGCACCGTTTCGTTTCCCCAACATGCGTTCACGATGTCTTTTCTAGGGATGGGTTGTCCGGCGCTTTTCGACAGTAGACAAAGCACGGAAAACAAGTGGTGACGTAAATAGATCTTGTTCCCCTGTTTGTTCGTGATGTTTCGAGTATCTACGTTAAGAGTTAGGTCGCCAAAGTGGATTTCGTTATTCATTGTTTTTCGATCTTTCTCATTATTCATTGTGGAGGAGTGGGTTGGGATAGCAGATAAAGCGCGCGGATTATGCAAAATAACGTCACTGTTGAAAGTAAGCATGCGTAAGTCTGCACGAATAAAATCTAAAAATGGGATGGTTTGAAAATTGATGGGAGGTTTTTTTAAGAAATAGATGGATTTTATTTGTCGATTATTCAAATGGTTATTTAGCTATAACTGATTGTGTTGTATGAGATTACAAAGTGATTATATTTTTATTTATTTTTTTGTTTTATGTGAGATTAACCTGCTTGCCAATTCGACGGGGTGTCGGATAACTCTAACAAGATTGTGAAGCACAGGAAGGCGTAACAATCTTGATTTGCATTAAGTAAGGTCAAGCCGTAATGAACAAAAAATTTCTTCTAAGCATCGCAATGATGTCAGTATTTTCAGCAAACAACGTAATAGCAGCGGACAGCGGTTTCTACCTAGGTGGTGCAATCGGTACGTCTGGTGTGGATGACGGTGGCATGTTTGATTCTGTAAATGTACCCGTTAGCTTTGAAGCAGAAGACAACACATATCGTTTGATTGCCGGTTACAAATTTAATCGCATCGTTGCGATTGAAGCGCAATACACGGACTTTGGTGATGTTGTAGCTAAATCACCAGGTCGTAATGATGGTTTCACTTGGACACCTCAAATCTTTTCAGTAACGGCTAATCTTGGTTACACGTTTGATAATGGCGTTCGTCCGTTTGGTACTATCGGTTTATCGACTATTGATCTAGACATGAAGCTCGCAGACGGCTCTCGCCCTTCAGAAAGTGGTTTTGATGATACGGGAGACGGCATCCGTATGGGTGTTGGTGTTGAATATACACCACCTACAATGTCTTCGTTGAGCTTTCGCCTAGCGTACGAAGCCGATGCTTTTGACATCGAAGATAACGACAACGGACACAAGACAGAAGAAACCGTTGTTCTGGACTCTTTTTACTTAGGCGCAATGTACACATTCTAAGTTTAACACCTTGCTAAACGGTAAATCGGTTCTAAATGGGGCGTCGGTTGGCTCAACCCGTTTGGCTAAAGTGGAAAGCCGCAGTTTTTGACTGCGGTTTTTTTCTGTCTGTTACAGCTTGCGTTTTTACATGTTCGGATTAGGTAAGACGCCTGTTTTAAAGCGAACCTGCATCGGGCAGTTAAGCTTCACGAATATGAGCGGTTACAGCAACGATGGCATGGTCCGTACTGAATTGATCGTGTTCGAAGCTTGGATTGATGAGGTGATGATCGACCACTGTGTAATCAGACAATTCCATCAAACTTGAAGAGTTCTGACAATCGAATTCGTTCGACATCAAAATGTAATCCAGTACAGACCCAGAAGCGCCGTAGTAATGGGTTGGTTTACGCTGTTCAAGCAAGTCTTGTTCATGCAATTGATGATAAATATCCCAGCTGTCTTTTAAGCGGAAGTGGGAAAGCCAATGCTTGCTGTTTTCGTCTCGGTTGATTGCGTAACTCAACAGCCCTTTAAACTCATCGTGGAATAATGGTTTATTAAAGTCACCCATCAACACGACTGGCTGATTGGTTTGGTAGCGATGATTGGTGATGTATTGATGCAGCATCTGAGCTTCAAGGCCGCGTTGAACACTCGATAACCAAGAGCCAAGTTGTTCTTGGTGGAAGCGAGTGAGCGTGTCACTTTGTGGCTTTGCGCCTTGCTGAGCGTTATCCGAATCGACAGATTCAGTTCTTGGCTCCGTCGGACGCTGCGATTTGAAATGCACAACATAACAGTCGGTTGAACCTAAATGAGGTAACGTAATCGTGGCATGAACAGGTGTTCGGTTGAATGAGAAGTTGTCACTAAGGTTGAACGCTTTCAGTAACTTCGAATCTGGCGTAACAGGCTGCACGTTTTCAATCGGGTAACGGGAAGCGATACAAACGACAGGTGAGGTATATAAGTAGTCATCCTCAACGCGTGCACTATCGACAACAGCAAAGTAAGGGTAGCCAAGTTGATTCATTAACTGCTCTAAAGACTGCGGGCTAAATATCTCTTGAAAGCCAATCACATCACAATCTAATGAACGAATCGTTTCAGCCATCCAGTGCTGTTTCTTCTGCCATTCATCGAAGCTGTAGATGTTCTCAAAATCATAGTAAGCATTCGGTGGTTCGAGGTAGTTCAAAAGATTGAACGTTGCGAATGTTATGTGGTTTGGTTTATTCAAAGTGTCATTCCATTTAGACCTAGGCAGAAAGGATACTCCAGTAAAGTATAGTTTGTTGATTATTTGGGGGTTAAGTTTGATTAATTAAGCCAATCAAAGTCAGTGACGCTTCTGTCAGTTACGTTAGTGAGATTATTGTGACGCAGCTTTAGCTTGCGTCATCAAATAAATTCGAGTGGTGACGAGTTAATTGTAAATAAACGGTAAGAGTTAGGGTGCTGATGGTTTTATTAGTTATTACATGATGTTAGATTTGAACCTATACTTGATTTAACGGCATGCATTCAAAGCCGATTAATCAACTTGAATATCGAATTCATGACATTTGAAGGGAGAGTCAAATGGGAACAGTTTTTCGACGCAAAGCCTCGCAGCGCACTCAGTTTTTCAGGTCTAATTTAAAGTCCTGTGCAGTTATGCTGCCGCTTATTGCTTTACAATCCTCCGTTACTTACGCTTCTGATACCCAATCCACTCCTGCTGTCACCGTTATTGAAGCCACACAATTGGTTGGTTTTGGTGAAGCAAAATATCCAGCCGACTTCACTCACTTCGATTACGTTAATCCTGATGCGCCAAAGCAGGGCAAAGTGACCTATGGCAGTATAGGTACCTACGATAGCTTTAATCGATTCGGTTCCCGCGGCGTTGCTGCAAGTTATACCGGAGAGATTTACGATACCTTGATGTTTTCTCCGAGCGACGAGATTGATGCGTACTATCCATTGATTGCTTCAAAGGTTCGCTACGCCAGTGATTTCACTTGGATGGAAATCGACATCAACCCAAATGCTAAATTCCAAGATGGCGAACCTATTACCGCGCACGATGTTGCCTTCACTTTTGACAAGTTTTCAAACGAAGGTGTGCCTCAGTATCGTGTGTATTACAAAGAGATTAAGTCAGTAAAAGCGGTGTCTGATTTGGTTGTTCGTATTGAAATGAACCATCCAAACCGCGAAAAACTGTTCAGCTTTGCACAAAGCACTCGTGTATTGCCGAAACATTTCTGGAAAGACAGAAAGCTGTCTGAACCTTTAAGTGAGCCACCAGTCGGTAGTGGTCCCTATAAGATCATCAACTACAAATCAGGCCAAAGTGTGACCTACGGCCTAGATGAAAACTACTGGGCAGCAGACCTACCAGTCAACGTGGGTCGCAATAACTTCAAGCAAGTGCAGTACGATTACTATCGCGATGACACAGTAATGCTGGAAGCGTTTAAAGCAGGGGAGTTCGATCTTCGAACCGAGAACTCGGCTAAGTTCTGGGCCAACTCTTACACGGGCGCAAACTTCGATAAAGGCTACATCATTAAAGAAGAGATCAACCATGAGAAGCCTGAAACGACTCAAGGTTTTGTCTTCAATATTCAATCTCCTGTGTTCTCTGATCCTAAAGTTCGTGAAGCGTTAACGTACGCGATGGACTTTGAGTGGATGAACAAGAACATGTTTTATGGTCAGTACAAACGGACTCGTAGTTACTTCCAAAACACTGACTATGAAGCGAAAGGCTTACCAAGCGAAGCTGAAGTTGAGTTGTTGTCTCAATACAAAGACCAAATTCCACCGAGAGTTTTTACTGAAGAATTCCAGCCATCAGTCACCGATGGCAGCGGCCGTATTCGTAGCCAAATGCGCACCGCGTTCAAATTGTTGAAAGAAGCGGGTTGGGTACTGAAAGACAAAGTAATGACCAACGAAAAGACCGGTAAGACGATGTCATTTGAGTTGTTGATTTACAGCCCAACCACGGAACGAATCGCAACGCCGGTTCAAAAGAATCTCAAGCGCATGGGTATCGAGATGAAGATCCGTACCATCGATACCACTCAGTACATCAAGCGCTTGCGTGATCGTGACTTCGACATGGTTTCGTCGTCATTTTCCGCAAACCCTTATCCTAGCCCGAACTTAATGATCGTTTGGAACTCTAACTACATTGATTCTACTTACAATACTGCAGGTGTTATCGATCCAGTGGTTGACGCGTTAACAGAAGAAATTGCGCGTAACCAACAGCATCCTGAAAAGCTGCTTACGTTAGGTCGTTCACTTGACCGTGTATTGCAGTGGAATTTCTACAACATCCCGCAATGGCACGTCGGTGAATATCGCGTAGCAATGTGGGACAAGTTTGAGCGTCCAGATGTATTGCCTAAATACGATTTAGGTATCGATACATGGTGGATTTCAGAAGAGAAGGCGGCTTTGCTTCCTGAAAAACGTCGCTAGGAGTTAGTTAGCATGGCCGCGTATATATTTCGACGTTTATTGTTGGTGATCCCCACGCTGTGGGCGATCATCACCATCAACTTTTTCATCATCCAGATTGCCCCAGGAGGTCCGGTAGAACAAGCCGTTGCTCAGTTAGAAGGGCATAACTCTGGAATCATGGAGCGTTTTTCTGGTGGTGGACAAGAAGTTGATTTAAGCGAAAGTGACCAAGCGTCTGCCAGTGGCTATAAAGGCTCGCGCGGGCTTGATCCTGAAGTGGTTGAAGAGATCAAAAAGCAGTTTGGTTTTGATAAGCCGATTCATGTTCGCTACTTCGACATGTTGAAAAATTACGCGACCTTTAACTTTGGTGAAAGCCTGTTTAAGGGCGGCAACGTGATTGATTTGATCATCGAGCGACTGCCTGTTTCCATCTCCTTAGGGTTATGGAGTACGTTAATCATCTACGTGATCTCGATACCCTTGGGCATCATGAAGGCGATACATCACGGTTCTCGGTTTGATATTTGGTCGAGTGCGGTGGTGATTGTTGGTTATGCCGTTCCGGGCTTCTTATTTGCGATCATTCTGATTATTTTATTCGCGAGTGGTAACTACTTCAGTTGGTTCCCATTGCGTGGGCTCGTGTCGAGTAACTTCGACCAACTCAACTGGTATCAGCAAATTGGCGACTATTTCTGGCACTTAGCTTTGCCTATTTTTGCTATGGTCATCGGTGGCTTTGCAACACTCAGCATGCTGACCAAAAACTCCTTCCTTGATGAAATCAATAAGCAATATGTGGTGACGGCGCGAGCAAAAGGTTTGGATGAGAGCAGTATTCTCTACAAGCACGTTTTCCGTAACGCTATGCTGATCATTATTGCCGGTTTCCCTAGCGCATTTATTAGTATTTTCTTCACGGGTTCTATGTTGATTGAAGTGATGTTTTCACTAGAAGGTATTGGTTTGCTTGGCTTTGAATCGACCATTCAGCGAGATTATCCCGTGGTGTTCAGCTCTCTCTATATCATGACCTTGCTTGGCTTGGTGCTGAGCATTATCTCCGACCTGACTTATACCTGGGTTGATCCTCGAATTGATTTTGAAGCGCGTTAATGGCGAACGAATAAAAAGGTATTGATAATAAATGTTTAACAACCCTTTAGCTGAAGCTCGTTGGTTACGTTTTAAAGCAAATAAGCGTGGTTTTATCTCCCTTTGGATATTTACCATTTTGTTTGGATTGAGCCTGTTTGCTGAGATAATCGCCAACGATAAGCCATTATTGGTTTCTTATGATAATCAGTGGTTTGTGCCTGTTATCAATGAGTACGCTGAGACGGAGTTTGGCGGCGAGTTTGAAACCGAAGCGGATTACAAAGACCCGTATGTTATCGAACTCATTGAAGACAGCGGTTACATCGTGTGGCCAATCATTCCGTTTAGTTACGACACGATAAACTTCGACATTTCCGGCGCAGTGCCATCGGAGCCTGATTCAGTGAACTGGTTAGGAACCGATGATAAAGGGCGAGATGTATTGGCTCGTATCATTTATGGGTTCCGTATTTCGGTTCTATTCGGTTTTATTTTGACGATTGTATCGAGTGTGGTCGGTGTCGTAGTCGGGGCAACGCAAGGTTACTACGGTGGTTGGGTCGACTTGTTTGGACAGCGTTTCATTGAAGTCTGGTCTGGCATGCCGACCCTATTCTTGCTGATCATTCTGTCTAGCTTTATTGAGCCGAACTTCTGGTGGCTGCTCGGAATTATGGTGTTGTTCAGCTGGATGAGTTTAGTCGGCATAGTACGAGCTGAATTCCTACGCTGTCGAAACTTTGATTACGTAAGAGCCGCGCAAGCGATGGGTGTTGACGACAAACGCATTATGCTTCGTCATATGTTGCCCAATGCGATGGTTGCTTCGTTAACCATGATGCCGTTCATTCTTTCTGGATCGGTCACCACGTTAACCTCATTAGATTTCCTAGGCTTTGGTTTGCCTGCGGGCTCGCCTTCGTTAGGTGAACTGTTGGCGCAAGGTAAAGCGAACTTGCAAGCGCCGTGGCTTGGCATCTCTGCTTTCGTCGTGCTTTCACTGATGCTTACGTTACTTGTCTTCGTTGGTGAAGCGGTACGTGATGCCTTCGACCCACATCAACAGAAGTAAGGATAGGTTATGACTTCAAATACAGTTCCTACTTCAGGGTCAACAGCTGAGGCTGCTAATGCATCTCCAGTTCTGACAATTGATAAATTGTCTGTCGGTTTTGGACGAAAAGATTCGATAGAACAAGTGACACAAGATGTCTCTTTAGAAATATACAAAGGTGAAACGCTCGCGCTGGTGGGCGAGAGTGGCTCCGGTAAATCGGTTACAGCTAACTCGATTCTAAAACTTTTGCCTAAAGGCTCGTCGCACTACTTAAACGGTAAGATTAACTTCTCTGGCACCGATATTCTGAGTTGTTCTGAAAGACAATTACGTGGGATTCGTGGTGGCCGCATTGGTATGATCTTCCAAGAGCCCATGGTTTCGCTTAACCCACTTCACCGAGTTGGTAAGCAGCTGGTTGAAACTCTCTCTATTCACCGTGGTATGCGAACCAATAAAGCTCAAGCCTTGGCGATAGAGTGGCTTTCAAAGGTGGGTATTCGTTACCCAGAGCAGAAGATATCAGCGTACCCGCACGAGCTATCAGGTGGAGAGCGTCAGCGCGTGATGATTGCGATGGCACTGATTAACGAGCCAGAGTTACTTATTGCCGATGAGCCCACTACGGCTTTGGATGTATCGGTACAAGCGCAGATTTTGGATTTGTTGAAAGACCTGCAACAAGAGCTGGGTATGGCGATGCTTTTTATCACCCATGACTTGAGTATTGTTCGTAAAATTGCTGACAGAGTAGCGGTAATGAAAGATGGTCGCTTGGTTGAAAGTAACGACTGCCAAACACTATTTAATGCGCCAGCTCACCCTTATACGCAAAAGCTTATCAACTCTGACCCGAAAGGGTTGCCCGTTCCAGTTTCTCCGGAAAGTGAACCTCTGCTCGATGTTAATCAACTTCGTGTTTGGTTCCCGATTACGGGCGGTTTATTCAAGCGAACCATTTCTCATGTCAAAGCCGTAACAGACATGGAGTTCACTTTGAAGAAAGGGCACTCAATCGGTTTAGTTGGCGAAAGCGGCTCTGGTAAATCGACAACCGGTATGGCGATACTCAAATTGGTGCAAAGTGAAGGTTCAATTACCTACGCTGATGAACAAATCCAAGGCTTAAACCGCCAACAGATGCTTCCGTTTCGAAGCCGTATGCAAGTTGTATTTCAAGACCCATTTTCTGCGTTGAACCCTCGAATGTCGGTTGCTCAGGTGATTGGTGAGGGTTTATTGGTTCATCAGAAATTGGATGACACTGAACTCGACCAACGCATCTGTGACGTAATGAAAGAGGTCGACTTAGACCCAGAAACTCGCCACCGTTACCCCAACGAATTTTCTGGCGGACAAAGGCAGCGTATTGCGATTGCTCGTGCTTTGATCCTTAAACCAGAGTTTATCCTGCTAGACGAACCAACATCGTCATTAGACAGAACCGTCCAAGCTCAAGTACTGGATTTACTGAAGTCACTTCAAGAAAAATATGGGCTGACCTACTTGTTTATCAGTCATGATTTGAATGTCGTGAAATCCTTATGTCATTACACCATTGTGATGAAAGCAGGCGAGGTAATAGAGAAGGGTGACACTGAGATTCTGTTTGGTAATCCGCAGCATGACTACACCAAGCAACTTGTGAGCCTTTCCAATGTTGGTGGTGTGTAGCTAAGTACATTACTCATAGATTAGCTCCTCTCTCATTAGACCAATAAATCGCTTCTGTTTCACAGTGGCGATTTTTTGCATTTGATTTCGATTTGTCACCATATCAATGCAGCTTACAAACATGTTTGAATTGTCTAAGCGGTTCACTTTCTAAGTTACAAACAAATATTAACGATACCTTCTAATTCCAAATTATTATTGATATCTAATTTAAGGTTATGATTTTAAAGGGTAAAGTTTTTAAATTGAACTGGTTGAAATTAAATGGAATTGTAAGCTAATGTAGGTAAATGTAACCATTTGACTACTTTATTTTATTGATTAAATTGATGAAATATTGCTTTAAATGGAATTTGGCTAGTTAGAATGATTGCATATTTACTGAAACGTTTTTCTTTAGTTGTACCTACGTTTCTTGGTATTACGATTTTGATATTCGCGATTACGCGATTTGTCCCTGGGGGCCCTGTTGAGAGGATGCTTGCAAATATGCAGCCTCAAGGGGACGGTGGTGGCGCGTCTAGTCTCGTTGGCCAAAACTCAGCTCTGTCTGAAGATCAGCTTGCTGATCTAAATAAATTTTATGGATTAGATAAACCGGTAACGGAAGCGTATCTCGAATGGTTAGTTCGACTTGTTCATTTTGATCTAGGCGAGTCGACACGCTACTACGAACCTGTCAGTGACATGATTTTTGAGCGCCTGCCAGTCTCTGTTATGTATGGTGGTGTTACCTTTTTCATTAGTTATTTTATCTCGATTCCTCTTGGTTATTTTAAGGCGATGAAGCACGGCAGCGTTTTTGATTCTGTTTCATCAATCATGATTTTTGTCGGCTATGCCTTACCGGGATATGTAGTCGGCGTGCTTCTTATTACGTTTTTCAGTTATCACCTAGAGTGGTTCCCAATGGGGGGCTTTGTTGATGATGACTTCGACGACTTCAATACTTTCTCAGAGCAAATTACTGATATTTTGTGGCATGCGGTCTTACCTTTGCTTTGTTACCTGATAGGTGACTTTGCGACGTTAACCATGACCATGAAGAATAATTTGATGGAAAACTTATCGTCAGATTACATTCGCACCGCTATCGCTAAAGGTTTGCCTTTCAGAGAGGCGATTCGTAAACACGCACTGCGCAATAGTTTAATTCCAATCGCTAGCCACTTTGGCAACTCTCTTCTTTTCTTTATGACGGGCTCTTTCTTAATTGAGGTCATTTTCGATATCAATGGTATAGGCCTGCTTGGTTATGAATCAATTGTAGAAAGAGATTACCCCGTGGTTATGGGTATTGTCGCAATCAACGCTTGCATATTGCTGCTTGGCAATATCTTGTCTGATGTCTGCGTTGCATTGGTTGATCCTAGAGTGAAGTTTGGAGCTTGATGATGATTAAATTAAATCCGTTGACGCTAAAGCAGATCAAGCGATTCAAACAAATAAAGCGTGGATACTGGTCGCTGATAATTCTATCTGTAATGTTGTTACTGTCTCTTTTTGCTGAAGCGTTGATCAACAGTAAGGCTTTGGTGGTGCGTTATCAGGGGGAATATTACTTTCCCATTGTATCTGATGTTTACTCAGGTAAGACATTTGGTTTGGAGTCTTCGGGAGAGGCAAACTATCGACTGCTTCAATTAGCGCTTAAAGATAAAAACAATGGCGACTTTGCGATTCTACCTTTAGTGCCTTGGAATCCTTATGAACAAGACTTCTCCGGCGAATATCCACCACATGCTCCAAGTGCATACTCAAAACACTATTTGGGAACAGATGTGATCGGCCGGGACATTTTAGCCAGACTGGTTTACGGATTCAGAACTGCAATGGGATTTGCTCTGATAACAATGATCATTGCATACAGCATTGGTGTAACAGTGGGCTGTGCAATGGGTTTCTTTGGTGGCAAGTTTGATCTGATTGTTCAAAGAATCATTGAGACTTGGTCTATGGTTCCGTTCCTTTACGTGATCATGATTTTGGTTTCGATAGCGCAACCAACGTTTATGCTTTTCGTATTGATTAATGTGACTTTTGGGTGGATGGGTATTACTTGGTATATGCGGACGATGACCTACAGAGAATCGGCCCGAGAGTATGTCTTAGCAGCAAAGGCTTTAGGAGCATCAACAGCAAGGATCATCTTTCACCATATTTTACCCAACACAATGGTAATGATCGTTACTTTGGCACCTTTCACTATTGCTGCAAACATTACAGCTCTTACCGCATTGGATTATTTAGGTTTAGGTCTTATTCCACCTACCCCTAGCTGGGGGGAGCTTCTTCAGCAAGGTAAGTCAAACTTAGATTCCCCATGGATTGTTGGTTCTGTTGTGACCGCAATAGTCGGTGTGTTGGTTATGGTTACATTCATTGGTGAAGCGATAAGAACAGCCTTTGATCCAAAAAAATACACAGTTTATAGATAAGCACTAGGAAGTGATGATGTACAGATATGGACTATTCGCTTTGTTGTTGAGTTTTCTAGCTCAAGCACAGCAAACACCAGACAATTTGGAATGGCATAGTAACTGGGTTGATCCAGTATTTGCGTCTGATGAAGCTAAGCGCGGAGGCACACTACGCAGTTATATGCCTAGCTTTCCACAAACACTGCGTTCAGTTGGCCCTGACGCGAACTCCGGCATTCGTTTCTATTTAATGGATGGCACACCTAAATTGTCGCAACGACATCCAAATACAGACCGCTGGATCCCTCAACTGGCGAATGAATGGGCATTTGGGGATGATCACAAGACAGTTTATTTCAAACTGAATCCTGATGCGAAATGGTCTGACGGAGAGAGCGTAACGGCTGACGACTATCTATTTATGCTGACGTATTACCGTTCGAAAGACATTATTGATCCTTGGTATAACGACTTTTTCCGCAACAGCATCAAGGCCGTTGAAAAATTCGATGACCATACGATCAGTATTACGATGGCCGAGCCTAAAAGTAACGATGAACTTATGGCTCTTATCAATATGCCGAGTCACGGAGTGCAGCCTCGTCCCAAGCATCATTTTGTTGATATTAACGATGGGAATAAGGATGGCATGGATGATAATTTTGTTCGTAAATATAACTTCAAGTCAGAGCCTACAACGTCGCCTTATTACATATCGAAAGTAAATAAAGGCCGCAGCATTACGTTTTCACATGTTGGTGATAACTGGTGGGGTTACGGCAATAAATACTATAAAAACCGATTTAACGTGGAAAAACTTCGCATCAAGGTAATTCGTGATAGTGATATTGCACGTAAGCACTTTGAAAAGGGAAAGTTAGACACGTTTGCGATGGTACAGCCTCAACTGTGGCATGAGAAAACCAGCTCAGAACCTTTTAGCCATGGTTTTATCCAAAAATTCTGGGGCTTCAATCAAAGGCCACAAGGCGCTGGCGGTTTATGGATAAATACATCCATGCCACTGCTGAACAACATTAATGTTCGAAAAGGCATTACTTACGCTACTGACTTTGATGGCATGATCAAAAACGTGTTGCGAGGCGATTACTCCAGAAAACCTCATGCTATGGGATTTGGACACGGTAAATACGATTTAGAGGGTGTAGAGGCTCCACCGTTTAGACCTGAACTTGCGATTGGTTATTTCGAATCTGCAGGTTTCGATAGTATCGGTTCTGATGGTATTCGTATGAACGCCAGTGGGGTTCGTTTGAGTTTCAAAATTACATATGGCTACAACATTTGGACACCAAGAGTTGCCTATCTAAAAGAGCAAGCGAAGTTAGCTGGTCTAGAGCTCAACTTAAACCTTGTTGATGGTTCTGCTGCATTCAAATTTATTCTCGAGAAAAAACACCAGCTTGCTTTTCTTAATATGGGCGGAGGGGAGATACCAGCTTACAAAGAGTACTTTCACTCGACAAATGCCAACCGTCCTCAAACTAATAATCATACAAATTTCAGTTCACCAGAGCTAGATCAGAAAATTGAGGCGTTTATTTCTGAGTTTGATATGGAAAGGAAACAGCAGCTATCTCAGAACATCCAAAGAAAAATAAAAGATGCGTATGTCATTGTGCCTGGCTATATGGTGCCTTATACACGAGATGCCTACTGGCGTTGGATTAAGTTCCCAAAGAACCCAATGACGAAGAAGACTGGCGCCATGTTTAATATTTTAGATACCAGTAATTTCTGGATTGATACAGACCTAAAAGAAGAAACTCAGTTGGCTTCTAAAGAAGGTAAAGCATATCCACCCATCACCATCATTGATGACAGATATAAGCTCTAAGGATGACCGTGGAATGAACCAAAATATTGTACTAAAAGTTCGTGACTTAGAAGCAGAGTTCAGTACTGATGAAGGCATTGTCAAGATACTGAAAGGTGTGTCCTTTGACGTGAAATCAGGCCAAACACTCGGTTTGGTTGGGGAATCGGGCAGTGGGAAGAGCGTAACTTCCATGTCTATTATGGGACTACTTCCTAAGCCTTATGGAAAGGTCACGGCTGGAAAAATAATTTATCGTGATACAGACCTTACAGAGGTACCTGAACATGAGATGCATAAGATGCGTGGGAACCGTATCTCAATCATTTTCCAAGACCCTATGACTGCCTTGAACCCTGTTCAGACAATTGGCAAGCAGATTGTCGAGGTTCTGGATTTACACCATAGCCAGATGTCTAAGTCTGAAAAGATAGAGTACGCAATTGGTTTGCTTGAAAAAGTTGAAATTCCAATGCCGAAACTACGTTTTAAAGAATACCCTCATAGCCTGTCAGGAGGGATGCGACAAAGGGTAATGATTGCAATAGCTCTTGCATGTAAGCCTGACATCTTGATATGCGATGAGCCGACGACTGCATTAGATGTAACGGTTCAAGCATCAATTTTGGAACTGATAAGAGAGCTTCAAGAAGAGACCGGGATGGCAGTGATCTTTATCACTCATGATCTAGGTGTTGTTGCGGAAATTTGCGATGAAGTCGCTGTGATGTATGACGGACGTATTGTTGAGCATGCAGAAATTTTCGAACTTTTCGATCACCCACAACATCCGTATACAAAAAGACTCTTGAGCTTAATTCCAGATCTCAATGTCGAGCCGAAACAAACCATTCAAATCAACCCAATTGATTTGAATGAATTCCCAGAATACAAGGGGAATTGATTATGTCAGAAGTCATTAGAATTGAAGGGCTAAAACAGCATTTTCTATCAGGTAAGACCCTATTTAAGAAAGGTTATGTAATCAAGGCTGTTGACGGTGTTTCATTCTCAGTGAAGCAAGGTGAGACGTTAGGTCTGGTTGGAGAGTCTGGCTGTGGAAAAAGTACGCTTGGTAGAACATTACTCAAACTGTATGAGCCATCCGCTGGGAAGATCTTTTTCGAAGGCGAAGACATCACCCATTACAGTACAAAAAGAATGCGTCCACTTCGTCGAGATATGCAGATTGTATTTCAGGATCCTCTAGAATCATTGAATCAGAGGCATACAGTAGGCGGCATACTTGAAGAACCTTTTATTATTCATGGGATTGGTTCAAAGAAAGACCGAAAGCAATGGGTTTTAGAGCTACTCGATAAGATCGGATTACCTCACTCCGCCGTAACCCGTTATCCGCACGAGTTTTCTGGAGGGCAAAGGCAGCGTATAGGCATAGCAAGAGCAATAGCATTAAAGCCAAAGTTATTGATTTGCGATGAGTCAGTATCGGCATTAGATGTTTCTGTGCAAGCACAGATATTGAACTTATTACTAAAAATACAAAAAGAGATGAACCTTTCCATTATTTTTATTTCACATGATCTCTCTGTCGTTAAGCACATTTCAGATAATGTGGTCGTAATGAAAAAAGGTAAAATAATTGAGTTTGGAAGTGTGGAAGACGTTTATAAAAACCCAAAAGAAGAATATACAAAAACTCTATTGGCGTCGATTCCAATAACGCATCCATCTCAAAGGAATAAAATAAAAACAACGAGGTTAGCTAAACAGGCTTAAAGCTGGAAAAAGAAAATGTAGATATAATACGGAAGTGTAATACAAGAAGGAAAATATGAATAAACTACTTATGTTGCCAGCGTTCATGCTGGTGGCGCCTTCGCTCGCCCTAGCAAATAATTTGCAAGATGAGTGGGAGTCCAAAAACAATGAAAACCCTTGGTCTGGATACATTAGTGCTGACTATTCTCGAAACGGATATGAAGACAGTGCGTCTTTAGCAAACCGTTCGGCTTCTGCAACTGGCGTTGTCCGATATTCGTTTTCAGACAAATCTCGACTCCAAGTTGTTGCGTCAGGTTACCACTTGTCCGACGGTGATGAATATGGGACTAGGGGACAGTTCTGGAATGATACGTCCATCTCATGGGGGCGCAATGGACTATTCAAACCAACTGATGGTTCATCACTGAGTGGTGAGGTGAGAGTAATATTGCCAACGTCTAAATGGTCAAGGAGGAACGATCTAACGTTAGGAACTAGGTTGAAAGTCAGGTGGAGTGCTCCATTCGATAATTGGATTGAAGGGCTTTCATTGAGTAATACGTTATTACTTAGAAAAAACTTTCACGAATATAAAACAGCCGGTGGTAATCAGCTTATTGAATACCAATTGAGTAGCCAATTTTCTCTTGATTATGTTTTTGCAGAAGACTTCTATTTTAACATTTTCGTAATGCCTAGACAGTCATGGGATTATAGCGGGAACACGTTTGATCCAACTCTATTACATGGGGGAGAGGTGGGTTACCAAATAACTAAGAGTATTTCTATTTCTGCTGGATTGACTAATGGCATTAGTTATTACAACCCAGAAAGAGGTTCAAATCCTCTTAATGATTTAGTCGATTTAAAGAAAACAACTTATTACGCAGTGATTAACTATCAATTCTAATATTGCTCCGTTCGCATTGAAATTAGATAGTTAGAAATAAAAATGTAATATAATTATAAATATAGGTAAATTATGTTTAAACACGCAATTATCGCAGCAAGTATTGCCGCAATCCTCAGCGGGTGTGGGGCCGAAGATCGTGCCTATGACACCTATGAAAAACCAACCGAAGAGATTTCTGTTCAATCTTTAGATACGGAATCACTTTGGATGTACATGCCGTCGACTGGTGAAGCTCCTCGCTATGCTATGACTCAGCGTGGCTTTTTCCAAGGCGATCCAAAGCTAGTTAAACTGCGCTTTGACAAAACTAACGGTATCTATGTTGAAGCATTGGATCGCGATAAAGTAGATTCACTGGAGCCAAGTCGTTGGGGTTCTGACATCAACCGGGTGCCAGTATTGAAAATTCCTGGCGAATTCCGTCAGTATCGCTGTGCCGAAAATGGTTATGGTGAGTGCACGAACAAAGAAGAGATCAATAGTGATGAAAACGTTGAGTGGACTAACGCGACGCACTTTATCCCTGACTACGAAAATATCAAATCGCTATCGAAAGATACGCTCAGCACTTGGTATACAGCGAGTAACGTAACTGAGAGTGCTGACCCACGTGTTATCTCATATGAGTACAACCCGGAAGAAGGTGTAATTAACGTCGAAATTGAACGTACATTTACAGCCGATCCAGAAGACAGGTATCAATTTGACCAATTTGGTAATTTGGATAATTTGTCATTTAAGACACGTTTTTTCTATTCGCTAGTCAAACTAGATAAACTAGCGAGCTCAAACTACGAACCAGTTTATTATCAGGGGCAAGACAGTGCTTACTATGGCTTCTTTAACGACAGCAAAGCCAAGAAAACACACACAGGTGAGAGCGATGTACAAGGGTCACGCTTTGCTTACATCAACCGTTTCAACCCGAGCCTAGAGTCGATTGATTACTATCTAAGTGACAGCTATTTCGACGAAGGCAATGAAGCGTATCGTCAATTGACGATTGATACCATGAAAGAGGTGAATGAGTCACTTGAAGGTACTGGTGTGCCGCCAATTAAAATTGTAAATACTGATGCGAAAGCGGGTATTCAATCTGGTGACCTTCGTTATAACGTGTTTAATCTTATTGCAGACCCTGTAGACAATGGTTTGTTGGGTTACGGGCCTTCCGCAACTAACCCACTTACGGGTGAGATCATTCACGCACACGTCAATCAATACCTTGGTGTGATTCGTACCACGACTCGTCGCTACTGGGATGATTTAGCATTGCGTTACAACCGTCAGGAAATTTCGAAACTAGAACCTGTTGCTGAAGAAATACAGAATGTTGATGCTGGAGATGGTGGCTCAGCACCGGTTGCTGAGCCTCGAACTGACATTGATGCCTTTACAGACATGGTCGCGAGCGATCGTGGGCCAGATCAATTTGTTCCTGCTGTAACAGAAGGTGAAATGGCGTTTGTAGGACATGGAAAATTTGTCAATGAAACTCCAAAGGCTGACCTTGATCATCAGTTTGATGTGAACAACAAGGATTTGGTACTTCAAACTTTCTACAAGCGTCAAGATATGCTTAAGCGTTTCTCTGAGCAGAATGTTTATAGCGAAGATGCAATGTGGCTGAGTACCAAAGCTAAAGGTTTGATCACAGGTATTGACTATACCAATGGTGGTTTCTTTGCTGACGACGAGCAGAACACCATGAAAACGTGGAACGCCCTCGATCTTGACCAGCAGAAACTCGCAAGTGAAGCGATATCTAAGCATATGTTTAAGTCGACTTTGATTCATGAATTAGGCCACAACTTAGGTTTACGTCATAACTTCATGGGTTCGACAGACAAAGCGCATTTTTACACAGAAGAAGAGTTAGCACGCAGCACATTGGGTCACCAAGCAAAACCCGCTGCTTACAGTTCAATAATGGACTATGGTGCCTCAATTTTTGATGAGTTACTTGTGTTCGGTAAATATGATAAAGCTGCACTTAAATTTGCTTATGCTCGTGAAATAGAAACCAATGAATTTGTTGGTGATTCAGTTAATGACAAAACAGGTGCTCAACTCCGTAAAACTTACTCTCTTTCTAAGTACGACCGCGAGTTGACAGAGAATTACAATGCTTACCCTACTGGCGTGATTGCACACCTTCGCGCTAATGCGGGTATAGATGATATCCCAGAACTTGCGAGTTACCGTTTCTGTACCGATGAACATACCTACACAAGCTTAAACTGTGCTCGCTTTGATGAAGGTACGTCTCTCACTGAAATCACAGAGTTCCGTATCCAACGCTACTACGATAGCTACGAAACGGCAAACCGAAGAAACGGTCGTGATTGGTTTACGCAGTACAAGCAGTATGAGTACTTCTGGATGCGTATGAATGAGTTCCAGAAAATTCGTGACATTGTTGAAAACGTCGGTGAAATTGATTTTGTATTTGCGCGTTACATCGGTGCAGACACAACCAATAATAAAGGACAAGTCTTTGAAGAAATCGCAGAGAATAACTGTCTAGATTGGCGTGGTAATCCAGTACCACTTGATAATATGTCGGCAGGCCTTCGTCCAATTTGTGACACTTACAACGCCGCAAATATGGCTGCAGACTTCTTCCTTGACGTGTTAACGGCACCCGACAAAGTATGTGAGTTGGAAGAGCTAAGTGGTGTTGATGGGGTGCCAAACCGTTATCGTTTCGCAACGCTTTCTGACCTATGGTTAACATACCAAACTGGTATGTCGTCAAATCGGGATGTTCCAACGAGCTGTTTTGATGAAGAGCTTGTTCAAACGTTGAAAGGTCAAAGCAACGAAGTTGTTATGCGTTCGGAGACTCGTGACGGTCATATCTGGGCTAGCTTGAAGGCGAACAACCCGTATCAAACAGCCTCTAACTCCATGGACTTGCTTGGTGTGTGGCCTGACAAATTGCTAGCAGCACAAATGTTGGTGCGTCGTGATTCTCCGTATATTTCAACAGAGAACTCAAGCTTAGCACTGATTGACCTATCGGATAAGATAACGAAGCTATATACACATTTGTCTGATTTAGCAGGCCGACCAGAAGCACGTCAAGCGATCTTCGTCGATGGTAATGGAGACTACGTTGAAACGGTTTTGCGTTACCAACCAAGCCTAGCGAAAACAATCGAAGCTGTACCGTCATACTTATGGCCGATGAAACGTTACTTTGTAATGGGCGGACAAGAGGCGTTTGAATACTGGACGGAAGGTTCACCGCAAGATACAACAGTCCCTTACTTTGGCACGCTTCTAGCAAACCTGAACAAATACAACCGTGCAAATGAGTATGGTTTAAGTGACTCGGTGAGGGGTTTAAGCGACTCAATCCATATCAACTTGGCAAACAGCAGTTCTGCTGACCCTGATGGCGTCAAGTTTACATGGAAAGGCGTGAACTACTCTTTGAACTCGCGTAATACGCTCGCCAATGCTGTGGCGTCACGTGCTCTGTACCAAGAAGATCAAAAGGCTCGAGTCGAGAAGCTAAATGGCCTGCCTTACCGTGTTCGTAATGCTCTGTCAGTGTTTAGAAATACACGTGATCGCAATGAAGCCCGTATTATTGCAATCGGTGATAAGGATGCGTTGGTTGCACTTCGAGACACTACTGGATTTGCGCGTTGGACTATGTTTGACCGTATGTTTGAAGAGTATGAAGAAGAGGGCGACAAGTGTCTGCGTTTCAAAGTGGATGGTGAGTCAGATGAAGATCATATGAAGCGTAAGTGTAACTCTTTAGCTCGCCTACAAACGGCACAAAACAGTGCGATTGGCAAGTTTGAAGGCGATGAGTTAGAGAATATGTTTAACGTGGCGCAGATCTTTGGTGACCAAATTACTGAGAATAATACAAGCTCTCTCAATGCATCTCACAAAGAAGTGTATGACTACGACCCAGAGGAGCTTCGTCTGTGGAGTTCAAATGAGTACGTATCATTCCGCCGTGCATTTGAGCAGCTCCCTATTTATGATGATTAAATAACGAATGTTCAAATAAACTTATAAATAGAACCGGTTACCTTGTTAAGGTGGCCGGTTTTTTTGAGTATAAAATTAAGAGCTTTTGGTCTATTTTTAGCTGCATTACCTTTTATTTATATGTTATATAGATACTTTTGTTATTTTTATAAATAGAAGCTATGTAAAAGAATGTGCTGAATTTTTAGATAAATAAGCAGTTCGCAAGTTAGCAGAAGGCATGGTGAAAAGGATTTATGACCAACCCGAAACTCGTGATCGTAGAAGACGACCCCATCTTAAGAGAGATGTTACAGGAGTACTTTGAAAGCCAATCTTTTGAAGTCGTCACTATTTCTGATGGAGCATTAGCGTGTGAGCAAATTTTAACTATTCAGCCCGATATTGTTCTACTTGATCTCATGTTGCCAGAAGTTGATGGACTGACTATTTGCCGACAAGTGCGAAGTCAGTTTAATGGAAAAATACTGATTCTTACGGCGAGCGATGATGATTTCGATCATGTAGCCGCTTTAGAAACTGGCGCCGATGACTTTATTAGTAAACCCATTCGTCAAAGAGTGTTACTGGCGAGAGTGAGGATGCTTTTACGTCGTATCCCTGAAAGTTCTGTAAGTTCTGTAAGTTCTGAAGTGAGTAAGAATGAGTTGGTTTTTGGTAAGTTAAGTTTAAATCGTGTTACCAAAGTTTGTACGCATATTGGACAAGACATATCGATAGCGGAGAGTGAATTTGAATTGCTTTGGTTATTAGCTTCTTCTCCGGAGCAAGTGCTATCACGTAATTTTCTTACTCAAGAATTGAGAGGGGTAGATTACGATGGCATTGATCGTTTTATCGATAACAAAATCGTAATCTTACGTAAAAAGCTTAACGACATAACTGTCCCACCTAAAAAGATCATCACTGTAAGAGGCAAAGGCTACTTGTTCGTACCAGAACGTTGGTAACGGTAGCTGATAAATAACATGCGACGTATCTATTTTGAATATCTAGTGGGACTGACTGTCATCTTCTTAGTGAGTATATATTCCTATGCTTTTATTGTTTACAAGTTAAGCACTGACTACGAATACATATTACGAGATCATGAAGCAGAAGCTTATCAAGAATTGATTGATGTGGTTTACCGCGAAAAAGGTTTGCTTGAAACGCAGAATCTATTAAAAAATTTTGCAAATAAGACTCGGCAAAACCTGCGAATCATCCCATTTGATAACGCTCCAGAATTAGTGAGAAAAGCGTTTCAGCAACAAGGCCGAAATGTCTACTACCATGACGAATACTTCCTTTGGTTGAGGTTGGTTGGAAGTGATGAGTTATATGAGTTATCTAAGAACAAAGATTCTTATCTGAGGAAGCAAATCAAGTTTGAAAACCGGCTTATTTGGGTTTTTGCCATAACTGGTTTTGCGTTTAGTGGCCTGTTTTTAGTTTGGAGAATAAAGCGCCGATTAAACAACCTTGAAATGGCGACAGTGGCTTTTTCTCATGGTGAACTATTAGAGCGAGCATCTGAGAAGAACAGCATAAAATTGGGGACGTTGAACCGCAGCTTTAATGTCATGGCAGACAAGATAAGAGATTTAATCAATAGTAATAAATCTTTGACTAACGCGGTAGCACATGAGTTAAGAACCCCTATATTCCGGATTCAATGGCAAGCTGAGTTGTTGAGTGATTTGGCGCCAACGAAGCAGCAGTCTAAGGCTATAGCTCGTATTCTTGCGGATACCGAAGAAATGGAAGACATGGTCGATGAGTTGTTGTATTACGCCCGCTTGGAAAGGGGAGGTTTTGAGTTACTTAAGCAACCTATTGATGCTAATGAATGGCTAAACGAACGTTTTAGTATCTGGGAGAAAGAGACAACCCTCGATCTCATTAAGGTGCCATTAAAAATTCCAGCCTCTTTTTATGTCGATCTAAAATTATTCAATCGGGCGGTGGATAACATCGTAAGGAATGCGTTTAAGTTTGCTGATACTAAGATCGTTATTGAGTTATGGTATACCGACAATGAATTTGTTATTGAGGTTCATGATGACGGCAAAGGCGTTGAAGCGGAGCATTGGCCTTTTTTGTTTGATCCTTTTTACAGCGCTAATGCAGCGAGGAACAAGGGGAAAACGGGCCATGGTTTAGGGTTAGCTATTGTTAAACAGGTGTGTGACCGTCACCAAGCACATGTCACTGTTGGTGAAAGTTACTTGGATGGTGCATGTTTTGCCTTGTCGTTTCCTCGGCTTGAGCTATAAATTCAACATGGTCATTTAGTTGTTTTAAGATTACACTGCGCCCAATATTTCAGAAGTACATATTTAGGTAGAGGTCACCATGGACCAAGAACATTACGAAGACGCTGATTACGAAGGCCAAGAGCTGGGCGAAGAAGGCGAAGAGATTGAAATTGAAGCAATTGGTATTGATGTTTCATCACAGCCAATCGAGCTCTACAAAGTGTTTAAAATTGCTAACCTAGTGAGTGGTGGCGGTGAAGCTAAGCACATCATCTCTGAAGGCTACGTAGCGGTAAATGGTGAGCTAGAAACGCGTAAGCGTCGTAAAATGTACGATGGCGATTTCTTTGAATTCAACCAAGAATACTATGTAGTGGTGTGTGATCAGCCAGTACAAGAAGAATCAGAAAAGCCGAAAAAGAAAGAAGCGCCTAAAAAAGAGAACAAGGCGAAGAAAGGTCAGTCTAAAAAGGATTCTAAGAAGAAAGAATCTAAGAAAAGCAAAGCAGAAATGCTAAGCGCAACGGCTGAACCAAAGAAAGAGAAAAAAGAAAAGAAGAAAGAAAACAAAACGAAAAAGAAAGCGGATACGCCGAAGCCAACACGTGACGACAAAAGCGGCCGTAACTCGATTGAATTCTTCTAAAGTTATTACTTTGAAACGTAAGCACCGTTCGACCGAGGTTTTACGTTAAACAGATATCAAAAGGCTCACTATTTAGTGTAATGCCGATCGTTTAAGAAGACTTGAACGATCTTGCAGTTAGCAGATAATCCCCATCAACAACGTTGATGGGGATTTTTTTATGCTTGAACAAGAATTAGCAATGGCACACGAGACCATTGAAGAT
>NZ_JAKKCR010000030.1:0-4986 GCF_021728015.1 Vibrio sp. G-C-1
AGACAGTTTGAGTCACTTCATTCTTCCAGATAAAAGAAAGGACCGAACGTTTCCACGTTCAGTCCTCTTTGTCCCAGCCAAATATCCGTTCAGGTTCAAGCAATAATGCTTATCCGAACGGCATTAAGTCATTGCGACTGGCTTTTTTGTTCGCCGAAAGCCAACAAAGATAACCTGCCTATCATAACAAACATTGGTATCGCGCTGACCTTACGTTATCCTTTACACAATTCTTCATTGAGAGGTTTGTCATCACAACAAGCCTAACTTCAAGACCGATAAGAGTGTTATGAATTCTACTACCGCAACTCCCTCGCCTTCTCTTGGCCGACAACTCTATACAATGACATGGCCAATGCTATTTGGGGTACTTTCCCTAATGAGCTTCCAGCTTGTAGACAGTGCTTTTATTGGCCAACTGGGCGTGCTACCGCTCGCGGTTCAGGGCTTCACGCTACCAATTCAGATGATCATCATTGGTATTCAAGTCGGGCTAGGTATCGCGACGACCGCCGTAATCGCTAGAGCCATTGGCGCTAATGAAACGCGCTACGCTAAGCAGCTTGGTGGATTAGTGATTGCGATGGGCAGTGTGAGTGTCGCGCTTTTCTCCGTCATCATCTATCTGCTGCGTGGGCCAATTTTACAATTATTGGATGCACCACCGACGGTATTGCCAATCATTGATTCTTACTGGATCTATTGGCTAGTCAGCTCTTGGACAGGGGCGCTTCTCTACTTCTTCTACAGTGTATGTCGTGCCAACGGTAATACTATGCTACCCGGTTCAATGATGATCGCGACCAGTATCATCAACTTGATATTGGACCCGATTTTCATCTTTACTCTCGACATGGGCATCAATGGAGCCGCCATTGCGACCATCTTGGCGTTCGCTACGGGTATCTTTATCGTTGCTCCTAAGGTGACTAAGAAGCATTGGATGACATTCGACTGGCACGATCTCGACATAGGCAAGAGTGTTCGATCCATTGGTAACATCATGGGGCCTGCGATGATCAGTCAGCTACTGCCACCTGTTTCATCCATGTTTGCGACTAAACTGCTTGCTGGCTATGGTACCGCTGCCGTTGCGGCTTGGGCGCTGGGTTCACGTTTTGAATTCTTCTCGATTGTCGCTGTGCTAGCACTAACGATGTCGATGCCTCCAATGATTGGCCGCATGTTAGGAGAGAACAACCTCGAAAACATACGTAAGCTCGTTAAGATTGCAGTGACGTTCGTATTGGGTTTCCAGTTGGTGATAGCACTGGTGACTTGGCTATTCTCTGGCGGACTTGCAAACCTTATGACCAGCGAAGACGAAGTATCGGCCATCTTGAACTACCACTTGCTTATCGTTCCTATTAGCTTAGGGCCTTTGGGGATCTGTATGCTGATGGTTTCTGTCTCTAACGCATTAGGCAAGTCTTATACTGCCTTGACGATATCAGCACTGCGTCTGTTTGCTTTCTTCTTACCTTGCTTATGGGTTGGTTCGCAGCTTGCTGGAATTGAAGGCCTATTCTGGGGAGCCATGGTAGGTAATGTACTTGCCGGCACTTGCGCATGGTTTATGTACCAACGCGCACTTGGGCAAGTGGAAGCTAAGCTAGCCAAATAGGCAATTCGAGAGCTCATCAACCAAGCAATCAATCTCCAAAGAACATTTAATGCGACATCAAAGCAGGGCGATTACGCTCTGCTTTTTAGATAACCTGCAATCTTAGAGTTCATCTAATGGAAGAACAAAGTCGACATATAACGCAAAGTTTCCGATTCCAGAAGCTTTAATACCATCCAAGTCTAAATCATTTGTCGAATAAATCATGGCAGAAACCCCCATGTTGCTTAGTTCTATCTCCTTCTGATACTCGCTCCCAAGCGAGCCAAGATTATCACCCCGATACGTCACAGCCTTAATTTGATTTAAATCAATCCACTCAAGAATAAATGGTGTATTTAGATCTATATTTAATGCGACATTATTAAAACCTAACTCTATTGCTTCATTATATTTATCTGTGTTGAATACTTCGATAATAGATTTATCTTTATCTTTATCTTTATCTTTATTTTTATCTTTATTTTTATCTTTATTTTTATCTTTATCTTTATCTTTATCTATTATATACTTTGAAAGCAAAGCAAGATTTTTTATTTTATCCGTAACTAATACCACGCCATTTTCATCTATAATATCAATAGCTGTCGATATATTTAATGTTTTACATTTATCATAAATTATCTTTGATTCAAATTCTTTATAGCTAATAGACCCAGTATTATTAGAATTTGTCATTTCGTGAAAAGACTTCCAATCATGAACAGCAACAATCCTTCCATCCGATGAGATAAGTAGATCTAACTCTATCATCTTGAAACCATGTTCAATTAATTGCTCCATCGCTTCTAACGAGTTTGTATATTTTAATCCATTAATTCCCCCCACCGGCATGTTCGATCAAACCACCAGAATTAACGATAATTTCAGGGATGTTATTATGTTCATTTGGGTATGCCTTTACATTGCCTCTCCATACATCAATGACTACACTCATCGAGGGGCCGATAACAAAAGCTACCCAAAAACATATGAGAACTAGACAAAATATTGATATTAAGACTCTGATTCCTTTAAGTATCATGACATTTTACCTGTTGAGAACTGGGGCTGATGATAATGTGTGGTTTACCTTATCAATATTAAGTTTAAACATGTTATTTATAGCAACTATAATAGCATTTGTCGGTAATAGATTTTTATTTCTTCTTCTCACGGTAATAATGACTTTTGATTTCTACTTAAGATTAAACTCTCTAAGCTTAGACTTAGGTATCTTAGGATCGGTTTTAGAGTCTAATCGAGGTGAAGCACTTGAACATATGAAAATCATTGTCGCTATAAGATATGTAAAGTTAATTGTATTTTTCATTCTGGTTTTTTTATCATTTCACATTACCTTAGGAAAGGTTGGTAAGTCATTTTCATTAATTATGTTGATACTATTTTCCAGTATATTGATCACCAAATTTTATAGCTTACATAATAATAAAAAGACGACATACCTCAATGAATAATACTCAAAAAAAATCCATCATGAAGTGTGGTTTAGTTTTTTAGGGTTAATTACAGTTATTAGACCTATTTCTTTATATTATTAACTGTCTCTTCTCGAAGGGGGAAAATCAGTAATCTATTCAAAATGGGAGAATGTTCATACAAATAAGGTATTAAAGGATATTTACATCGTAAATATTGGTGAATCTGTGATTAAAAATTACTACCCATCATATAACGAAGAGAATGGAAAGATAAAAGGAGCAGCCATATTTAATGGTGTTATTTCCCCATCCGTTGTTACATACTTCTCAGTCCCTCGAATATTATCAAAGAGCCTAGATGTAAACAGGCATGATAAAAGCTTAAATGTGATAGATCTTGCTAATGATGCTGGGATGAAAACTTATTGGATATCAAATCAAGCTAAGATCGGGCAATACGAGACACAGGTATCCACAATCGCAAGTAGGGCACATTACCAATATTATAAAAATACGTCTTATGATAAAGCTGAACCCGATAACATTCTCTCACCAGAAGTGATCAAGGCGATTCGTGAAGAAACTAAAAAGCCGAAAGTCATTTTCATTCATACTATGGGGTCGCACTATGACTTTTGTAAGAGATTTGATGAGGAGATTTAACTAAAAACCTCAGATAACAAATACCTAGAATGCCATTCAAAATCAGTAGCTTATGGCGTTGCTTTTATAGAAAAGCTTAGAGACCTACTCGCGATGCATGATAAAACATATAGAATCATTTATTTTTCTGACCATGGCCTAATGTCTGTAAATGTTCCACCGTATCTAATTCACGGTACTGGCTCACATTTTTCAAGGCAGGCAGTAGAAGTACCTTTCATAGCAATGAGTAATGACCCACAAGAAACGAAAATACATTCGGTCAAATACAATCTGAGAGACTTTTCAGACACATTTGCGCAATGGGTAGGAATATATTCAGAACAGACAGAGCATCACAAAAGTATCTTCAATACCAAGTACATAGGAAAGGAGTATGACTCAGTGTTAACGAGTGAGTTTAAGGTAAGAAAAATCGACTAAGCGAACAACGGGTACAGAAGGTTCTGAACACCATAAAGTTACTTAGTAAGTAACCTTCTCCACACATCAAATTACCTCTTATTTAGCGCTATGTAGGCTATTATCAGCTCTACTTTGCTTATCCAAGAGCTTCTATTAACCTTGTTAGCAAACAGCCTAATGAGATGATTTAGGAAACTCTGACAGTATCCGTGGGTGAATTAAGTGCGTGTGTAAATATTTGGATGATACATAATGATTTGAAACAGATGAGAAAAAAGCCCGCTGATTTCTCAGCGGGCTTTCTAATGGTGGTGGAGGGATAGGGATTTGAACCCTAGAACCGCTATTAACGGTTGCCGGTTTTCAAGACCGGTGCTTTCGACCACTCAGCCATCCCTCCAACAAATTGTCATCAATAGATTAGTACACTAATGATGTTGTTAATTGCTAATGCAAGTAACGATACCTTTTGTCTTCACTTTTTAAAAAGTGAAAATAAATAGGAGCCTGGCGATGTCCTACTCTCACATGGGGAAACCCCACACTACCATCGGCGCTATTGTGTTTCACTTCTGAGTTCGGCATGGAATCAGGTGGGTCCACAATGCTATGGTCGCCAAGCAAATTTTGCTTTTACTTTCAGTTTTTTAAAAACTGAAGGCAAAATAATCTGGAAAGCTGCTTCTCTATTTAATAGAGCTTTAAAAGTATTTCTCTTCAAACGCATTCAAGGTCTGGTATTTCTTTGAGTCCACAAAACCCCTTGGGTGTTGTATGGTTAAGCCTCACGGGCAATTAGTACAGGTTAGCTCAATGCCTCGCAGCACTTACACACCCTGCCTATCAACGTCGTAGTCTACGACAACCCTTTAG
>NZ_JAKKCR010000031.1:0-3799 GCF_021728015.1 Vibrio sp. G-C-1
AGACAGTTTGAGTCACTTCATTCTTCCAGATAAAAGAAAGGACCGAACGTTTCCACGTTCAGTCCTCTTTGTCCCAGCCAAATATCCGTTCAGGTTCAAGCAATAATGCTTATCCGAACGGCATTATCCCTATAGTAGTACCCTTTATTGTCTCTCATTCTTGATGGTAACTGGATATTATGAAGCTTTTGGTCGATCGCACTGGTGAACAGTTTTTAGAAATTCTGCAAGAATCGGGAGACACGCTGACGGTTCAATTCATTACCAATGAAGGCAATCGAAAGGGTAAGCCATTCAAAGATAACCTGAGTGGATTGTTCCTCACAGGGTGGAAGCCGCGCACGACCTCAACCGCGATTGGCCTAGAACGCTTTAAACAAGGCAAGCTGAAAGACCCTAAAGTCAGCTTCGCTTTGCACCAACTTTACCCGCTCGGCCGAGATGTAAAATTACCTTCTGGTGATATCGCAACAGTCGCGAGTTACGCCAATACCCATGCCGATGGCTACTATATGTTTGTGCGCCTCAACGATGAGTTAACCCGACTCAAGATTACACCTGATTGGGAACTGCAACCTTCCGCTCAAAGGTTGGCTCTGCCTTATTACCCAGCCCCTAGAACTAAAGAAGAGCTCGACAACATTGACGATTTTGATACTTGGGCGGGTGGTTTCTAAACACTCCTCACCTACGCTTAGTAGCACATAATACCCAAGTTATTATCAATTATTTTTTGACAATAATTCAAATGTAGCACTGTTTATCGTTTCAAATATTCCTACTATTATTTATCCATCGACACAGACTGCAGCTCAATGAACAAAAAGTGGCGCTGTATACACAGACAAATCACCATTTCGGTGAAAAATAATATAGGTACCAACATGACTCAACTAACTATCGTCGCAAACATCGTCGCTAACGAAGACAAAATTGAATTGGTTAAAGCAGAGCTGCTAAAGCTGATTGATATTACTCGCGCTGAAGAAGGCTGCATCAACTACGACCTTCACCAAGACAATGAAAACCCAGCACATTTCACTTTCTACGAAAACTGGACGTCTCGTGAACTTTGGCAAACACACATGGGTAATACTCACCGCGCTGAATACATGGCAGCAACCGAAGGTAGTGTTACGTCATTTACACTTAACGAGATGACTAAGATCGCTTAAGTACAGTTTCAGTAGTCTGTTACTAGAAAGCACACTGACAAGCTATCGAGTTCAATTTGAAAGCCCCGCTACACGTCAGCGGGGCTTTTTCATTTATGCGGATATCGTCAGCCGCCTTAGTTAGAGCTTCAAACGGGGCTGTATAAAATCAATAAACGCCGAGATACGTTTAGAGACAGAAGACGACTTGTAGTAAACGGCATTCACTCGCTCTCGGTCTGTGTTCGCAAGTTTGTCTTGTTCCAGAATAGGGATTAGACGCCCTGCTGCCATATCTTCCTGCACCATAAACCCCGATAAACAAGCAATACCATTTCCAGCTAAGACTAGTTGACGCACGGTTTCACCATTACTGGCTGTCACGGTAGGCGCGACATAACTTTGGTTTGGCAAAGGCCAATGGTTAAGCACTTTGTTACCCGCAAATCCCACAATTTGATGCGAACTCAAATCTTGAGGTTTGGTGGGTAGCCCACGCTTAGCGAGATAATCAGGTGACGCCACAATATGAAGTAAGCTTTTGCCTAACGGGCGAGCGTGCAGTGTTGAATCGGACAACTTACCGATTCGAATCGCAACATCGGTTCTCTTTTCTAGAAGATCAACGAAGCCTTCGTTGGAAGTGAGTTCCAACTCAATGTCTGGATAAGCCTCTTTGAATGACTGCACCAACGGCACTAGCTGATGGAATACGAATGGACTGGCGGCATCGACTCTTAAACGACCTTTTGGCAACTCTCCGCGCGACACGATTTCTTCTTCCGCGCTCTGAATCATCTGTAATCCCACCCTGACTGAATCGACAAACTGCCGTCCTTCCTCCGTCAATTCCACGCGTCTCGTTGTTCGGTTGAATATTGAGACGCCGAGTTGCGACTCAACCTTACTCACCGAGCGAGACACCTTTGCGACCTGCACATCCAGCGCCTCTGCCGCCGCAGAAAAACCACCAGCATCGACAACGGTGAGTACCATTTCTAAATCATCTGAACGGGTTAACATAAGGCTCCTTCGCTATCTTCATTTTGTTTAATGCCATCTCGCTTGTGCTCATCACAGCTCAAATCATCTATGTCTTTTCGATCTCATCAGCTTAATCCAATGATCGGCTAACTCTTTAATTATTGCAAATTTCACAAAGGTTATTTGTTAATGACGGCATTTTTCACAAATATATTTTGCTAGATAATCCTCGCCATCAAACGAAGCGCTCCTATTGCAGTCACAAGCTGCCCCATTTTATCGCGCTCGGTATTTAACAAAGAACAGTAAGAGAGATGATTATGCCACTAGCATTACTTGCATTGACGCTCAGCGCCTTTGCCATCGGAACCACAGAATTTGTCATCGTAGGCTTGATTCCTACCATGGCGAGCGACTTGAATGTATCTCTGCCATCGGCAGGCCTATTAGTCAGTTTATACGCGCTTGGCGTTGCTATTGGCGCACCAGTGCTAACGGCATTAACCGGGAAATGGAATCGTAAAGCGGTGTTACTGACTGTGATGGCATTGTTTGTCATTGGTAACTTATTGGCGTGGCAAGCTCCAGGCTATAACACGCTGATCGCCGCACGAATTTTGACTGGCCTTGCCCATGGTGTATTCTTCTCGATTGGATCGACCATCGCGACAGGTTTGGTTTCAAAAGATAAAGCAGCCAGTGCCATTGCGATCATGTTTACGGGTTTAACGGTTGCATTGGTAACCGGCGTACCACTGGGCACTTACATCGGCCAAACCTTTGGCTGGCAAGCAACCTTCTTGATCGTTGCTCTGCTTGGTCTTATTGCTCTTATTGGTAGCGCTATCTTGGTTCCAAGTAACCTTAAGCAACCACCAGCAGCAAAAATTTCGGCACAGCTAAAGGTTCTAACTCAACCACGCTTACTGTTGGTTTACGCTATCACAGCACTGGGTTATGGCGGCACATTCACCGCGTTTACGTTCCTTGCTCCCATACTGGAAAACGTATCAGGGTTTGATTCGAGCTCAATCAGCTTAATCATGTTGGTCTACGGTGTGTCAGTAGCGGTAGGTAACATCTGGGGCGGAAAAATGGCTGACAAGATGGGGCCGATTAAAGCGCTGACCGTTATCTTCTCAGGTTTAGCCGCGGTACTGGTGGTATTCAACTTTACCGCAGTAAACCCTTACGCAGCTGTTGCGACTATTTTGGTTTGGGGTGCATTTGCATTCGGCAACGTTCCGGGGCTACAAGTGTATGTTGTGAAACTGGCTGAGAAATACACACCAGACGCCGTCGATGTCGCTTCTGGATTGAACATTGCCGCCTTCAACGTCGGTATCGCATTAGGCTCATGGGGCGGTGGTTTGATTGTCGCGAAATCTGGATTAATGAACACCCCTTGGGTAGGTGCTGTGATCGTTTTAATTGCTCTTGTTCTGACTCGATTCAGTGGTGCGTTAGATAAGAAGCAAGCACAACAAACTGTTCCATCTAGCATCTAGCATCTAGCAAGAATAGAAAAAACAAAGGTTCATCGCGGATTAGCGGGAACTCAAAACAAAAACGGTAGTAAGTGATATGGTTTAGTCGCCAAACAAAAATCATACACAAACTACCGTTTCTATGCCGAATCATACTTTCCTATCTTCATTCTG
>NZ_JAKKCR010000032.1:0-3280 GCF_021728015.1 Vibrio sp. G-C-1
TTTTAAATGCCATGTCACTAGGAATGAACATCGTAAATGGCTTACATGAATTCCTAACCGATGATCCTCTATTTTTAGAAGCCAGCTTAAAGAATAACGTTCGAATATTCGATACTCGCAAACCCAAAAATAAAGGCGATCTGAAAACGTTTAGCGGGAAAATACACAACGTTAAATGTCCGAGAATTGCTGTAATGGGGACGGATTGCGCGCTAGGAAAACGAACAACAGCAACAATATTGGCGAATGAACTGACTAAAAAAGGCCTTAACGTCGTTCTGATTGCCACTGGTCAAACAGGCATTATGCAGGGCGCACAATACTGCGTTGCACTCGATGCTGTTCCTTCACAATTTTGTGCCGGTGAGTTGGAATCTGTCATTGTACAGGCCTATGAAAAAGAAAATCCGGATCTGATTATTATTGAAGGGCAAGGAGCCTTGAGTCACCCTGCGTTTTCAACCAGCGCTTTTATCTTACGTGGCAGTTGTCCAACGGGTGTGATACTGCAACATGCCCCTAAACGTTTATATCGTAGTGATTTTCCTGATTGCCCAATGCCTTCGATTGCCTCAGAAATCAATCTTATCGAAACGTTTTCTAATACCAATGTTATTGGACTAACACTGAATCATGAAGATATGTCGTTGGATGAAACACGTTGTGCGATAGACACTTACACTACCGAATTTGGTTTACCGGTTACTGATGTCTTGTCACAGCCTGTTGAACATCTACTGCACATCGTAACGTCAGCCTTTCCTATAATAGCAAGTAAACTGGCCGAAAAAGGGTGAACTACCCTAGGTTAGACATCGATTGTGGGAAAGTTCATCATAACGCTCAGTTCCTGATTTCTCAGCTCTCACTGAAAAATATATCCGTTACGCCTGTAACAAAAGCCTTCCTCGGCCACCCTATCATCGCACAAGTTCTTATTGATGCTGGCGCAACAATGTTAGCCGATTCAAGAATCGAAAATCTTCAAAAGATGACTGAATCTGGCATTGCTATCCCTAAAATGCTGATACGTACACCCATGCTCAGTCAAGTGGCGAGCGTAATAAAATACAGTGATATGAGTTTAAACTCTGAAGTTGAAGTGATTCAGAGGCTTTCACATGCAGCAGAACAACAAAATTGCTGTCACGGTATCATTATTATGGTTGAGCTTGGCGATCTCAGAGAAGGTGTGATGCCAAATCGCGTGATTGATTTTATCCGAGAGATTATTTCTTTACCAAACATCACGATAAAAGGAATTGGTACGAATTTAGCCTGTCGGTATGGTGTCGCTCCAGATGATCAAAATATGAGTATTCTTTCTGAGCTTGCCGATGGAATTGAAGCTACATTTGGGGTCAGTCTAGAAATTATTTCAGGGGGTAATTCTGCTTCAGTTAACTGGGCTCTTCAGAGAACAGGCTTAACTCGAGTCAATAACCTTCGTATAGGAGAAGCAATTTTTTTAGGCTGTGAGCCTTTAGAGCACGAAAATATCAAAGGCTTACATACGGATGCGGTTTCTTTGACCGCTGAAGTGATTGAATCCAAGACTAAACCGACTTTGCCTTGGGGGAGTCGGGGGTTAAATGCTTTTGGTGAAAAAGAAAACCTTCAAGATAGAGGGGAGGTCTCACAAGCTATTCTAGCATTAGGCCGCCAAGATGTTTGTGTCAGCGGGCTTAAGGCTCCGAATGGGATTAAGATCATGTCTTCAACCAGTGATCATCTTGTCCTTGAATCCTCACAGAAACCACTATTTGTAGGGGAAAAAGTCACATTCAGTTTAGATTACAGTGCGCTCTTATCTTCTATGTCTTCACGTTATATCCATAAATATTTTAAGGCACCTAAATGGAGAAGAAAGGAAGAGGGAGCGCATAATGCTACGAACAACTGTAATTCTCTTCGTCAGTGTCATGCTTAACGGTTGTCAGATAAGCCCAATAAAATCTAATGGACTTGCCGATTATAGAGCGACAGTTATTTCAAGCCAACTTCCACAAGAGTTAGGCTCAATCACACTCGTAAATGCACAGTCAGAGGGCGATAGTGTCACTCTTGTTTTCGTAAAAAAGAAAACTTTGAATATGGACCGCTTAGTAGAAAAAGTCGCCGTTAGTTTTTGTGACAACATCGAAATAAGACCACTATTAGAGAGTGGGATCTCTTATCGAATCATTACCTTAGGAAAAAATGAGAAAGTAGAAAGCCTTAACGTCATTTCTCTAGCTAAGTGCTCTAATTGAATGCTTAGCAGTCGAATGGATAAAAGCCAATACGAGTTGTTCAATGTACTCAATGACACTATTTTATTGAGGTTTGACCGCCTTACGCCTTGGGAAAAAAACTTTATCACAGAGTTACACCATAAGGTCGTAACTAGACAACTCATTTCAATTAAACAAAAACAGCTTGCTTTAAAAATTTCAATGAAAGCCTATAAATCAAAGAAGAAAATCGCGCGTTCCAACGTTTAATTTAAGCTTGTGTATACCTAATCTGTTCAAGGTCCTCTAAACCTTGGACAGATTAGTAGTATTTGCACTTAACGTATTGAAAATAATCAAGTGTAGCGGTGAATGGGTAACAACTTTCAGCGTAATAGCAATTGAAACACCTAAGTATTTAGGTTCCTTTTCGATTAACACTCAGTACCTTCTGAAAGCAACAATGCATCTTCTAATTCAACCCCAAGATAGCGGATTGTATTATCTACCTTGGTATGACCAAGTAGTAGCTGCACCGCTCGGATATTTTTCGTTTTTGCGTAGACTAACGTCACTTTTGTTCGCCTCATCGAGCGAGTGCCGTACAAGTTAGGATCCAACCCCAGATTAGAAGCCCATCTCCTCACTAAGTATCGATAGTACGAATAGCTAATCGGTTGTTGCCTTCGCCTTTGGCTTGGGAAAATAAAATTGCTGTCATGTAGCGAAGCCATCAAAATCCATTTCATTAGACTCTGTTGAGTTCTTGTCGTTATCTCAAATTGAACTTCAATATCTGTTTTGCGCTGGATATGCTTAACGCGGTTAAATATCCTATCTTGCGAAGATACATCGCAAACTCTGAGAACGAGCAAATCACTTGCTCTAAGTTTGCTATCAATAGCTAAGTTGAGCAACGCAAGCTGCATCAAATTATTTTCAATTTCTAATCTGGTTCTGATCCGCCAAATTTCCTCAAGCCGAAAAGGCTTTTTGACGCCACTTCGTTTCGTTTTGTTGAAAACTACCATGATGACCTCCTTTTTAATTTGGTCATCACGATTGTA
>NZ_JAKKCR010000033.1:0-1975 GCF_021728015.1 Vibrio sp. G-C-1
CACAACATGGCTGAAAGCTTAATACTTGAAGGGCGGAGGGAAAGAACATTCCCTAGAACAGTTAAGCCTAGACCACAGCGGTATGCTAAGAACAAAAATGCCGTTCACTCTTAAGTGAACGGCATTACACTTAGTTGAGCTCTTTTTTTGTCTAGACTATTAGTTCGGAGGTTAGAACCCCCTTATATCAAGCTCATTGTTGATCAACACAACACACTGAGAAGCAAACAACATGTTTGGACCTAAGCTGATTTTCTCTGTCCCTAAACGCTTCAAGCTATTGTAGCTTTTCTTCGGCATAGGGATGTGATCAGTAAGAAGGAAACATGGGTTTTCAGCAATCTCTGCATCACGGATAAAGTCACCCTTCTTATCCATCATGTACAGCTGGTGGTCTTCGGCCAGTTCTTTGACCAACTTTTCAAAGCTCATAGTGCGAACAGTGATGCCCGGTTCTACCTGACGTGTCTGTTCTTTTGTCATGCCTTGAGAAGCGTCAACAGCTCTTACTACCGCAGATAACAGTGCAGATTCATGAAAGCCACCAATGTTGGTGATTTCATTTGAATCGAATGTAATGGTACGAGAAAAGTCTTTAGTACTCTCTAGCACAAGGTGCACGGTGACATTCTCACGGTGAGATTGAGCAACGAAGATCGTGTTCATCAGAGTATGAGCCAGAATCTCAGTATGAGCGTCTTGCCCAACACCTTCTAAGATAAGCTTGCTCTCTGTAGGGGCTGCGCGAGCGCGTAATACAAATGAACGCATGGAATGTACCTTGTCAGTATGTGATAAAGCGAAACAGACTTTATCAGCATGAATTGATGAATAACTAAAAATTATGGCGGTATGTAACTCTTTTCTATTAATGAAGTCAAATGGAGTTATGTGTAGTACTGATCGGAATAACTCTACGTATTAAATAGAGAGTGACCACATTACAAGATGGTAAAGGTTGAAGCGAACCAAGGTTTACATAGATAGTATGCGCAAATTATTAGGTGACTTACATAAGGAAGTAGTCGATGAAGTTACAGAAGATTAATAAAGAAGAATATAGAAAGAAGATGAACCTACTGTTGGTTTCATTGGTTGGGTCGCTCGCCTTGTTTGCCATCGTATTCGGTAGCATTCTGATTGAACTTTTTGGTTCAGTTGGATCCGTTACTGGGGAAGCGACAGGTAATTTCCATTTGAATGTACTTGGCGTGATTTTATCAGTCGCACTGAATGCCTTTATAGCGAGCCGTGTGAAAGGGCATGATTACTTTAAGGAAGCGCTTTATGTGTGGAACCTTAAACAAATTCACAATCAAATCTATCGTAAGCTCAAGCGTATTCAACCAAAAGCTGAGCAAGGTGATCGAGAAGCATTAACTATCCTTTACTTCTATTACACTACGCAAAAACAGGTATACGACCTAGATAACAATACATTGACGATAAAAACGGTTCAGCAATCGCTAGATAACATAGTGGAGCTAAGTGAAAAGTGGAGTATCGAACTGGATATAGAGGCATTTTCGAAAGATTTAGTCGCAAAATTCTAAGTTATATGCTCTTGATTGTATGAGCTTTAACCTGTGAAAGAGGGTTTTGACGTAAAAGTAGCCGCTTAAGCAACTTTTTTGAATTTTTATTAAAATAGGGGTTGCCATGTTTTCGATGATCTCTATAATGCCGCCTCACTGACACGGCAGATGCCACAAGGCTTCAGCGGTAATCAGTAAGACGGAAAGTTCGAAAGAAATTAATTTTAAAAAGTGTTTGACACTTAAGATTAAATCGCTAGAATTCACGTCCGCTTTCAAAGGTTTCTTTGTAAAAAGAAAGTTTCGATAAGCAAAGCTCTTTAACAATTTAAACCTATCAATCTGTGTGGGCACTCGTTGATGAATATCAAAACGTTATTACTTAGGTAGTAACAGTTACTTCGGTAACAAACTTGATTTCAATGAACTGAGTGACCAAT
>NZ_JAKKCR010000034.1:0-1945 GCF_021728015.1 Vibrio sp. G-C-1
AATTCAAAGGCAAGGCGGCCAACGCGACGCCACTGTCTATCCAAGTGCATGCGTGGGTGAGCAACTCTCAAGCGATGCGTGTCTTGGTGCCGATGATCAAACGCGAAACCATGCCAGCCAATGCACAAGGTGAGAACGAGTTCACCAACTTGGTGACGAGTCCGCTCATCAGCATTCGTCGCATGCATTTCATGCACGACAACATCAGCAAATTGGAAATTGAGCGCGACTTTGTCAAAGAGTACGAAGCCAACACCTTCATTTCAGAAGCCAATGCGAAACGCAATGAGCGCACGCCACAAGACGGGTATTTTCATTTTGACCCGATCGTTCGTGGGTTCTCCATTGATGAACTGTTTCCGACGCAGCACAGCTCCAACTTGAAATTCTCCGTGACCACGACCGATGTCCCGGGCTCGATCCCGATCTTGGTGGAGTCGGTGAAAGTCACGCGACCAGAAATGTTGCAGAGCGGCGCGGCCTAAGGAGCGCCAATGAACGCTTTTTTTGATGATCTATTGGAGTTTGGCGCGGGCGCGTTAGATTCGGTCGGTGAAAACGCCGACTGGTTGTTTCCAACCAACGACCAATCGGCCAATCCCGACAAGACGCAGCAACCCAATCACCCTCGAGTGGATGACAAGGGCAACACGGTGACCACACCGCACGCCCAACCCGCGAAAGACAACACATTGTTGTACGTCGGTGGCGGCGTTGGTGTGGTGCTGGTCTTGATATTGGGTGCGCTGGCGTTTCGAAAATAAGGAGACGGTGATGCCGTTATTGTTTTGGGTATTGGGTGGATTTGGGGCAGGCAGCCTGTTTGGGCTCAGTGCCGGCAAAGGACTCAATAAAGTGTTGCTCGTGGTGGTGCTTGTCGCGTCACTGATGTGGCTTAAAGGAGGGCGCTGATGCTCGGATCATTGACATCATTAACCGGTGGCGGTGGCCTTCAAGGGGGCACGGCAGGACCGGCGACGTCCGGCACTTCGGGCAACACCACCAACAACAGTGGGTTTGAGGGCGGGCACATCAGCCTCGGTGAGCAACGCGGCATGCCGTGGTGGTTCATTGTGTTGATGGCGCTGTTTGCCTTGTATGCCTTGTCCAAACGGTAGCTTACAGCCAGCAAAGTGGGCTCACGTCCATCAACGGTTGAAACCGGCACTGAGAGAGTATTACCAACACGCACAAACCCAAGTGGCAAAGGGCTTAGAGGCAACGTATCAAATAAGTGACACTGTCATGTTATTGCGCGGTGAAAGGCTGAAAAACAACACCAAAGAACTGGTGGTTGTGGGTTTAGCCGGTGATATGGCCAAAGGAACACTAGGAGCCATCAAGCACGCCAAAGCCCACGGGTTTGATTCGGTGCGAGCGCATTTTTATCGTGAGGGTGCCAAGCGATTCATTGCAAGACGATTAAAGTTACCGGTTCAGGAAATTGAACGTCACGGCGATGAACGGGTTTTACAAATAAGGTTAGCGGATATGGGTGGAAGAAGTTCTTCGAAAAGTCGTCAAAGCAACACCACGACGACCACGAACACCAGCAGCAGCGCGGCGGTCGGTGGCGACAACACCGGTGTGATGCTGTCGGGCGTCAGTGATTCGGACATCAATTTAACCATGACCGACCATGGGGCGATGGCCATTGCAGGGCGTACTGCAGAAGAGGCGTTTGATTTTGGTACCCAAGCTTTAAGAGTCAATCAATCGGTGGTCGGGGATTCGCTGCGCGTGGTCGATAACACCGTCGACGAAGCGTTCGGTTTTGGTTCGTCAGTCTTAGAAGAGCAATCCGAAGTCAGTCAACATGCCATTGATTCGATCAAATCGATGGCCGGCCAACAAACCGAAACCACCAAAGCGGCGATTGCCTTAGCCAACAACGCGAAAGCGAGAGAGCAAACGGGCAGCAATGAATCCGATAACTCTACGCTGA
>NZ_JAKKCR010000035.1:0-1945 GCF_021728015.1 Vibrio sp. G-C-1
TCAGCGTAGAGTTATCGGATTCATTGCTGCCCGTTTGCTCTCTCGCTTTCGCGTTGTTGGCTAAGGCAATCGCCGCTTTGGTGGTTTCGGTTTGTTGGCCGGCCATCGATTTGATCGAATCAATGGCGTGTTGACTGACTTCGGATTGCTCTTCTAAGACCGACGAACCAAAACCGAACGCTTCGTCGACGGTGTTATCCACCACGCGCAGCGAATCCCCGACCACCGATTGATTGACTCTTAACGCTTGGGTACCCAAATCAAACGCTTCTTCGGCGGTACGTCCCGCAATGGCCATCGCGCCATGATCGGTCATGGTCAAATTAATGTCCGAGTCACTGACGCCCGACAGCATCACACCGGTGTTGTCGCCCCCGACCGCCGCACTGCTGCTGGTGTTTGTGGTCGTCGTGGTGTTGCTTTGACGACTTTTCGAAGAACTTCTTCCACCCATATCCGCTAACCTTATTTGTAAAACCCGTTCATCGCCGTGGCGTTCAATTTCCTGAACCGGTAATTTCAATCGTCTTGCCATGAATCGCTCGGCACCTGCACGATAAAAATGCGCTCGCACTGAATCAAAGCCATGCTGTTTCGCATGCTCGACGGCGGCCAATGTGCCGGAGGACATATCACCCGCTAACGCCACCACAACCAGCTCTCTGGTGTTGTTTTTCAGCCACTCACCACGCAATAACATGACAGTGTCACTTATTTGATACGTTGCCTCTAAGCCTTGTGCGACCTTGATTTGTGCGTGTTCGTAATACTCTCTCAGTGCCGGCTTCAACCGTTGATGGACGTGCGCCCACTTTGCTGGCTGTAAGCTACCGTTTGGACAAAGCATACAAGGCAAACAGCGCCATCAGCACAATGAACCACCACGGCATACCGCGTTGCTCACCGAGGCTGATGTGCCCGCCTTCAAACCCACTGTTGTTGGTGGTGTTGCCCGAGGTACCAGACGTAGCCGGTCCTGCTGTGCCCCCTTGAAGGCCACCGCCACCGGTTAATGATGTCAATGATCCGAGCATCAGCTCCCTCCTTTGAGCCACATCAGTGACGCGACAAGCACCACCACAAGCAACACTTTATTGAGTCCTTTGCCAGCGCTCAGCCCAAACAGGCTGCCGACCCCAAATCCACCCAATACCCAAAACAGTAACGGCATCACCGTCTCCTTATTTTCGAAACGCCAGCGCGGCCAATATCAAGACCAGCACCACACCAACCCCGCCACCGACATACAACAGTGTGTTGTCTTTAATTGGCTGAGCATGCGGTGTGGTCACCGTGTTGCCCTTGTCATCCACCCGAGGGTGATTGGGTTGCTGCGTTTTGTCTGGATTGGCTGATTGGTCGTTGGTTGGAAACAACCAGTCTGCGTTTTCCCCGACCGAATCCAACGCACCCGCGCCAAACTCCAATAGATCATCAAAAAAAGCGTTCATTGGCGCTCCTTAGGCCGCGCCGCTCTGCAACATTTCCGGTCGCGTCACTTTCACCGACTCCACCAAGATCGGGATTGAACCTGGGACATCGGTGGTGGTCACAGAAAACTTCAGATTAGAGCTGTGCTGCGTTGGAAACAGTTCATCAATGGAGAACCCACGAACGATCGGGTCGAAATGAAAATACCCCGACTGCGGCGTGCGCTCATTGCGTTTCGCATTGGCTTCAGAAATGAAGGTGTTGGCTTCGTACTCTTTGACAAAGTCGCGCTCAATTTCCAATTTGCTGATCTTATCGTGCATGAAATGCATGCGACGAATGCTGATGAGCGGACTCGTCACCAAGTTGGTGAACTCGTTCTCGCCCTGTGCATTGGCTGGCATGGTTTCGCGTTTGATCATCGGCACCAAGACACGCATCGCTTGAGAGTTGCTCACCCACGCATGCACTTGGATAGACAGTGGCGTCGCGTTGGCCGCCTTGCCTTTGAATT
>NZ_JAKKCR010000036.1:0-1575 GCF_021728015.1 Vibrio sp. G-C-1
TATCTTCGTATAAGGAGGTGATCCAGCCCCAGGTTCCCCTAGGGCTACCTTGTTACGACTTCACCCCAGTCATGAACCACAAAGTGGTGAGCGTCCTCCCCGAAAGGTTAAACTACCCACTTCTTTTGCAGCCCACTCCCATGGTGTGACGGGCGGTGTGTACAAGGCCCGGGAACGTATTCACCGTGACATTCTGATTCACGATTACTAGCGATTCCGACTTCATGGAGTCGAGTTGCAGACTCCAATCCGGACTACGACGCACTTTTTGGGATTCGCTCACTATCGCTAGCTTGCTGCCCTCTGTATGCGCCATTGTAGCACGTGTGTAGCCCTACTCGTAAGGGCCATGATGACTTGACGTCGTCCCCACCTTCCTCCGGTTTATCACCGGCAGTCTCCCTGGAGTTCCCGACATTACTCGCTGGCAAACAAGGATAAGGGTTGCGCTCGTTGCGGGACTTAACCCAACATTTCACAACACGAGCTGACGACAGCCATGCAGCACCTGTCTCAGAGTTCCCGAAGGCACACCTGCGTCTCCGCTGGCTTCTCTGGATGTCAAGAGTAGGTAAGGTTCTTCGCGTTGCATCGAATTAAACCACATGCTCCACCGCTTGTGCGGGCCCCCGTCAATTCATTTGAGTTTTAATCTTGCGACCGTACTCCCCAGGCGGTCTACTTAACGCGTTAGCTCCGAAAGCCACGGCTCAAGGCCACAACCTCCAAGTAGACATCGTTTACGGCGTGGACTACCAGGGTATCTAATCCTGTTTGCTCCCCACGCTTTCGCATCTGAGTGTCAGTGTCTGTCCAGGGGGCCGCCTTCGCCACTGGTATTCCTTCAGATCTCTACGCATTTCACCGCTACACCTGAAATTCTACCCCCCTCTACAGCACTCTAGTTCACCAGTTTCAAATGCAGTTCCGAGGTTGAGCCCCGGGCTTTCACATCTGACTTAATGAACCACCTGCATGCGCTTTACGCCCAGTAATTCCGATTAACGCTCGCACCCTCCGTATTACCGCGGCTGCTGGCACGGAGTTAGCCGGTGCTTCTTCTGTTGCTAACGTCAAGAGATAACGCTATTAACGTTACCCCCTTCCTCACAACTGAAAGTACTTTACAACCCGAAGGCCTTCTTCATACACGCGGCATGGCTGCATCAGGCTTTCGCCCATTGTGCAATATTCCCCACTGCTGCCTCCCGTAGGAGTCTGGACCGTGTCTCAGTTCCAGTGTGGCTGATCATCCTCTCAGACCAGCTAGGGATCGTCGCCTTGGTGAGCCATTACCTCACCAACTAGCTAATCCCACCTAGGCATATCTTGACGCGAGAGGTCCGAAGATCCCCCTCTTTGGCCCGTAGGCATTATGCGGTATTAGCCATCGTTTCCAATGGTTATCCCCCACATCAAGGCAATTTCCTAGGCATTACTCACCCGTCCGCCGCTCGACGCCCATTAACGCACCCGAAGGATTGTTAGTGTCGTTTCCGCTCGACTTGCATGTGTTAGGCCTGCCGCCAGCGTTCAATCTGAGCCATGATCAAACTCTTCAATTTAAGATTTTGT
>NZ_JAKKCR010000037.1:0-1428 GCF_021728015.1 Vibrio sp. G-C-1
TTAACGCTGAGATACGATGTCGAGCTACTACGGTAGTGAAGTCATTGATGCCATGCTTCCAGGAAAAGCCTCTAAGCTTCAGATTGTAAGGAATCGTACCCCAAACCGACACAGGTGGTCGGGTAGAGAATACCAAGGCGCTTGAGAGAACTCGGGTGAAGGAACTAGGCAAAATGGTACCGTAACTTCGGGAGAAGGTACGCTCTTATCAGTGAAGTCCCTTGCGGATGGAGCAGACGAGAGTCGCAGATACCAGGTGGCTGCAACTGTTTATTAAAAACACAGCACTGTGCAAAATCGTAAGATGACGTATACGGTGTGACGCCTGCCCGGTGCCGGAAGGTTAATTGATGGGGTTAGACTTCGGTCGAAGCTCTTGATCGAAGCCCCGGTAAACGGCGGCCGTAACTATAACGGTCCTAAGGTAGCGAAATTCCTTGTCGGGTAAGTTCCGACCTGCACGAATGGCGTAATGATGGCCACGCTGTCTCCACCCGAGACTCAGTGAAATTGAAATCGCTGTGAAGATGCAGTGTACCCGCGGCTAGACGGAAAGACCCCGTGAACCTTTACTACAGCTTGGCACTGAACATTGAACCTACATGTGTAGGATAGGTGGGAGACTATGAAATTGCGTCGCTAGATGTGATGGAGTCGTCCTTGAAATACCACCCTTGTAGTTTTGATGTTCTAACGTTGGTCCCTGAATCGGGATTACGGACAGTGCCTGGTGGGTAGTTTGACTGGGGCGGTCTCCTCCCAAAGAGTAACGGAGGAGCACGAAGGTGGGCTAAACACGGTTGGACATCGTGTGGTTAGTGCAATGGCATAAGCCCGCTTGACTGCGAGAATGACAATTCGAGCAGGTGCGAAAGCAGGTCATAGTGATCCGGTGGTTCTGAATGGAAGGGCCATCGCTCAACGGATAAAAGGTACTCCGGGGATAACAGGCTGATACCGCCCAAGAGTTCATATCGACGGCGGTGTTTGGCACCTCGATGTCGGCTCATCACATCCTGGGGCTGAAGTCGGTCCCAAGGGTATGGCTGTTCGCCATTTAAAGTGGTACGCGAGCTGGGTTTAGAACGTCGTGAGACAGTTCGGTCCCTATCTGCCGTGGGCGTTGGAAAATTGAAAGGGGCTGCTCCTAGTACGAGAGGACCGGAGTGGACGAACCTCTGGTGTTCGGGTTGTCATGCCAATGGCATTGCCCGGTAGCTAAGTTCGGAATCGATAACCGCTGAAAGCATCTAAGCGGGAAGCGAGCCTTGAGATGAGTTTTCCCTGGCACTATAAGTGTCCTAAAGGGTTGTCGTAGACTACGACGTTGATAGGCAGGGTGTGTAAGTGCTGCGAGGCATTGAGCTAACCTGTACTAATTGCCCGTGAGGCTTAACCATACAACACCCAAGGGGTTTTGTGGACTCA
>NZ_JAKKCR010000038.1:0-1425 GCF_021728015.1 Vibrio sp. G-C-1
TAATGCCGTTCGGATAAGCATTATTGCTTGAACCTGAACGGATATTTGGCTGGGACAAAGAGGACTGAACGTGGAAACGTTCGGTCCTTTCTTTTATCTGGAAGAATGAAGTGACTCAAACTGTCTCTCATCCTTTTCAGTTTTACAGGTAGAGTTCCGTCTGGACTTAAAGCTAACCAACGTAATTGCGCATCAATAAGGTTAATTGCGGCGGTAAAACTGACCCTAGTCGCTCGAACCCCGGCTTCTGAAGCTATCTTAACCATCTCTAATCGCACTAAGTTATAGGCAAGTAATACACCCCAAAGCTCTTGCTTCACACCGGCAGAAAAACGACTTCGTAAAGTGACGTGACTTTGCAGTTGAGTCTGTTTAATTTCACCATAACCTTCTTCTATCTCCCAGCGTTGCCAATAAATACGCAGCAGGCTTTCTAGCGAGTATCTACTAGGGTCTGTAAGTGAAGTAATAAAACCTTTTATCTCACCTTTTGGCTCTTGATATAGGACTAATCTGGCTTCCCAACGTGTGGGTAAATTCGGATTCTGCCGTTGAGCTTGAGGAGAGATGGGCATTGAGATGAGCATGTCGTTCTCCGCATATTTCTCCAACACTTCATAGCGTAGCTTACGTTTTGCAGGCATTAACCAGTGAGCATTTTCCGCACTCTCTTGCCACGACAACAAGAGGTCTGCCGAGAAATAACAACGATCAAATAAGGTCAATGAATGTGCGGGGATATCATTGAATAGACGCTTAGCTAAGGTCGTTTCACCGACATGACAGCCATCAAAAGCCGCCCCCATAATCATTCGAGTTTCTGTTGACATCAAAGCGACTAAACGAAGTTGAGGGTAAGGTTTCAATTTTTTAGAGATGAACCCAAATTCTTCAGCGTTCTCTGGGGAATCTTGGCACCTAAATGTTGTTCCATCCACAGCAAGAACATTAAGCTCTAAGTCTTTATCTTGTTGAAGGATATCTCCGTTCCAAGCCTTTACCGTTGTGTGAAACAGAGCCGCTAATGGACTCTCATCTAGACGTCGGCGTGAATCAGTTAGGACACTAGGTGCAACACGAGACCAGCTATCTTCAGGTTTAGGCTGAAGCGCAATGTCTAATGAACTGCATACCTCTTTGATAGACATGTTGCGTTGCAGCCCCATCCAAATAACTAACCAGACAGCTTGCTGAGCGGGAAGCCGACGTCGTCTTATGCTCGCTTTATTGGTTTCAAGAAGAGCTTGTTCTATCCACTCAATCTGAATGGCGTCGACTACAGATTCATAATTGTCGGCATCTTCAATGGTCTCGTGTGCCATTGCTAATTCTTGTTCAAGCATAAAAAAATCCCCATCAACGTTGTTGATGGGGATTATCTGCTAACTGCAAGATCGTTCAAGTCTTCTTAAACGATCGGCATTA